>NZ_CP016033.1:1545181-1854217 GCF_001663175.1 Erythrobacter neustonensis
TTGGCATCTTGGTGCCGTTCGCGTGCTGGGAGGCCCAAGCAACGGCGAAGTCTCTAAACAGCGCTCCCCACAAGTACGACTGCGGCACTTCCTTCAAGCTTCGAACCACGTGAACCGATACATTCGTCACGACGTCACATGGCGCTGTCACAACCTTCCAGAGATTGGGTCTTATCCCTGCAAACAAAACATCTCCTGTCTGAGCGATTATGCGGCTTGTAGACAACTCGCTGGGATCACCAAACTCGCTGACAAGGTTTGATCGGCGCGGAATGCGTGACAGATCAAGCAACCGAGTAACATCGCTCCCCCCTTCCTCGTATTTTGTGCGAACGTTCCGAGCGACAGTGCCCAAGGGTACGCTTTTCCAGCCGGGTGGAAGAGACTTATCAGCGCCGTTGTCAGCATGCACATCCTGATGTCCAGGGTAGCGGAAGCGGACGAACCACTCTTCGAACAGCCCCTGCGCCATATCCTCTAGCACCGCCACCCGCCGCCGGTTCACCTCGATCAGGTCGTCATAGGCTCCGAGAATTGCCGCGATGCGTCTCTGGATTGCTAAAGGTGGCACTAGAACCGGCAGTGATTTGAGGATGCCAAGATTTATGCCAGGGACGGCAGCGCCAATAGCCCGATCGCGGACATATTGGACGGTCTCAGGTGACGCGAAGAAGTAGTAGGCGAACAGGGGATCGAGAACATCAGGGTCGACCCGCAGCTTGAGTTGCTTGTTCGAGATAACGTAGCGATCGAAAGGCCCGTTATTCGGGATGAGCCCTACCTGCCCAATGGTTCCCCAGCAGGTAAAAACCAGATCATTCGCGCGAACGGTTTGTGCTGCGAACCTTTTCGCAGTCTCCTCGCTGACGAAGGCGAAGTCTCTGGCAACGAAACGCTCAAGGTCGACCGTCAAGTTCGAGCCCCTAATAATTGGGACGCCCTCGGCGGTGAAGTACTTCGAACTTATCGACGAGCCGAACGGCCCTGCAACGCATGCATGGCGGTCACCGGACTTCACTTCGTCAACAGTCGCCCGTCGCCAGCTTGTAGGGGCTCGATCAATCAGCGGATGGCCCGTCGTTGTCATGCCGATAGAACCTCGGCAACATTCTGCGCAATCAGCCCCTGTATACGAACCGCATCCGTGTTGAGCCCTTCCAGCTCCTCCTGGAGTGCCTCCAGCCTCAGCTTGAAGTCGGCATCGTCCACCTGCTCGCCAGCCGCGACGCCCACATAGCGACCAGGGTTGAGGCTCCAGTCCTGCGCCGCAATCTCCGCTCGGCTGGCGACCTTGCAGAGCCCAGCGATGTCTTTGTACCCATCATCGCCGAAGGTCTCGGTCATCATGGCCGCGCTGCCTTGCTCGACCTCTGCCTCCTCGCCGCGCCACATGCGCACGATGTTGCCGATGAACTCGATCTGCTCGGAGGTGTACTCGCGATGGGCTCTGGTCACCTGGCGGAAGATGTGGCGGGCGTCGATGAACAGCACCTCGTCGGACCGCTCACCTTTCCGCTTGCCCTTGTCGAGGAACCACAGGGTGACCGGCAGGGTCACCGTGAAGAACATGTTGGTCGAGGTCGAGACGATCACGTCGACCATCCCCGATTGGACCAGCTTCTTCCTGAGCTCGCGCTCCGAGCCGCCAGCGTCCGAGGCCGAGTTGGCCATGACGAAGCCCGCCCGGCCCGTCTCGTTCAGCGCAGCGGCGAACAGCCCGACCCACAGGTAGTTTGCATTGTTTACCGTGGGGATGCCGAGCGAGAACCGGGCGTCTACCGTGCCCGCCTCGTTGGTCAGCCGCTCCCGGTCCACTTCCGACTGGTTGAACGGCGGGTTGGCCATCACAAAATCGAACTTGCCGACCATCTGGTGCGGGTCTTCGTAGTAGGCGTTGGCCACCGCGATGTTCCCTGAAAGCCCATGCACCGCGAGGTTGAGGCGGCAGAGCTTCTGCGTGTCCTCCATCTTCTCGACCCCATAGACGCTGATCTCGCGGCTTGGGCTCTTGTGATGGCGACGTACGAAGTCGGCGGAGTGAACGAACATGCCGCCCGATCCGCAGGCAGGGTCGAGGATTTTGCCGTGGTAGGGCTCGATCACCTCGACGATCAGCTTAACGATGGAGGAGGGGGTGAAGTACTCGCCGCCCTTCTGCATGTAGGCCGAGGCGAACTCGCCCATGAAGTACTCGAAGATCGCGCCATAGGCATCGCCGCTGACATCCAGCGGCTGGAGGATGCGGAGGAGGTTCCTGAGGACCCTGTCAGGCAGCGACCCGTAGCCCTGGGGCATTACCCCTGCGAGGTCAGGGTTGTGATCAGTGATGGCTTTCATGGCCTCGTTAAGGGCCTCGGCGACGCTCTCGTTCTCGGGCAGGCCAAGCAGGTAGGAGAAGCGGGCTTTGGCGGGCAGGAACACGGCTCCGTGACCATGGTAGGCCTCAGCGGTGGGCGTCAGGCGGCCCGTAAAGGTCTTGGAGAGCTCAGCGTGAACCTTGTCGAACTTGGCCTCCATCTGGCGCAGCGCGATCAAGGCGAGCACGGGCTGGGCGTATTGGTCGGGCCTCAGGGCCGTATTGGTCCATAGCTGGTTCGCCGCCTGGAACAGACGACGCGAGAGGTCATGAAGATCGACGGCCACCAATTGTCCCCTGTGGTCAAGCGTTTGACGGTGACATTACCTTAATCGCACGTTCCGTCTAGCCCGCCAACAAGAGGCTTGCGTCTCGGGAGAAGGAGGTACAAAAGGCCGGTGCAAAATACGGATCAGCGGCAGGCAAGAATGGCCGATTTCTGGGCTTTTTGAGTGCTGGAGGTCGCTTCACGTAAGCGGCACCACCTTTTTCCGGCTTCTCTCCCCCCGCAAACCCCTGCCGTCCATCACGCTTTGTCGTGACATCGTCGCCGATGGTTGCGGACGTGTGTGCGTGGTTCTGGCGTTTGGGGTTGTGTGAAATGTGGCGGCAATGCGGCCAAAATTCTTGCTCCGTGCGCAAAGGTTGCTATGGCACGGGATGAAGCCTTGCTCTTGCGCAATCCCAAGGCTCGCGCCCCATCGCCAAAAACTGTCATTGAAGGCGTTGGACTGGCGGTGCCAATCGGCTTTTATCCGTCAGCGCAATTTCAGGCTTGAGGAGGGCAGGGCACTTGCAGGTATCGCACTCATTCGCCGGCTCGTGCGAACTTTCGGTCGTCATTCCGGTCTATAACGAGGAGGCCGGGCTCGACGCGCTGATTTCCCGTGTGACGGCTTCCGCGCAGGCGATCTTCGCCGACAGCTACGAGCTGATCCTCGTCAACGACGGGTCAAAGGACGGCAGCTGGAACGCGATCTGTCAGCACGCTGCGCGCGATCCGCGGATCGTTGCGATCAACCTGTCGCGCAATCATGGCCACCAGCTCGCGCTCACCGCCGGGCTGCACCATGTGCGCGGACAGCTGGTGTTCGTGCTCGATGCTGACCTGCAGGATCCGCCCGAACTGCTCGGGCCGATGCTCGAAAAGGTGCGCGCGGGTTACGACGTGGTCTATGGCCAGCGCATCAAGCGCAGCGGCGAGACGGCCTTCAAGCGCGGCACCGCCTCGTTGTTCTACCGCACGCTGGCGAGCATGGTCGACACCGATATCCCGCGCGACACGGGCGATTTCCGCCTGATGACGCGGCGCGTGGTCGACCAGCTCAACGCGATGCCCGAACGCTACCGCTTCATCCGCGGGCTGGTGAGCTATATCGGTTTCAACCAGATCGCCTTCCCCTATGACCGCGACGCGCGGTTTGCAGGCGAGACGAACTATCCCTTGCGCAAGATGATCGCGCTGGCAGTGGATGCGATCACCAGTTTTTCGGTGGTGCCGCTGCGCTTTGCCTCGCATCTGGGTATGCTGTTCGGGCTGGCGGGACTTGGCGCGCTGGTCTGGGTGGTCTGGGCATGGCTGCAGGGCGGCGCGGTGCAGGGCTGGGCGAGCCTGGCTGCGCTGACGCTGATCCTCGGCTCTGTGCAGCTCCTAGTGCTTGGCGTGTTCGGCGAATATCTCGGCCGGATGTACATGGAAGGCAAGCAGCGCCCGCTGTTCATCATTTCCGAAGTGCGCCGTCACCCGATCGCCGCCAACGAGGAGCCCGAGGTTGCCGCTGCGGCCGATGCCAAGCAAAACGAGGTCATCCGTGTCGCAAGCTGAATTCGATGCCTATGTCGATGAATATGACGCGCAGCACGCCCAATCGGTCAGGCTGAGCGGCGAGGATCCCGATTTCTTCGCCGAATACAAGGCGAAGGAAGCTGCGCGTGCGATGGCGGCGGCAGGCGTCGCGCCGCGGCGGATGATGGATTTCGGCGCTGGTCGGGGCAATTGCGTCGCGCATCTGCAACGCGCCTTTCCCGATGCGGCGCTCACCGCGCTCGATGTCTCGTCGCGCTCGCTCAGCCATTGCGAGGCGCGCGCGATCCGGCCGCTCGAAACGGTGTGCTACGACGGGCAGACGCTGCCCTTTGCCGACGCCACCTTCGACATGGTGTTCACGGCTTGCGTGTTCCACCACATCCCCGAAGCCGACCACATCCGTCTGCTGCGCGAAATCCGCCGCACGCTGAGCCCGCAAGGGCGCTTCGTCCTGTTCGAGCACAACCCCTGGAACCCGGCCACACGGCACGCGGTGGCGACCTGTCCGTTCGATGCCAATGCGGTCCTGATCAGCGCGCCCGAAATGCGCCGCCGGTTCCGCGCGGCGGGCTTCACCGATATCGCGCTGCGCTGGACGCTGTTCTTCCCCGCGATGCTTGCGCCGCTGCGCCCGTTGGAGCGGATGCTGGGCTGGCTGCCGCTGGGCGCGCAATATTGCCTCGTCGCGCGCTGAACCCATGGTTTCGCGGCTGCTGCGCTTCGGGCTGACCGGCCTTGCCAATTCCGCCGTGGGATGGGCGGTGATTTTCGGCGGGCTGTGGGCCGGCCTTTCCGGCCTTGTCGCCAATGCCGCAGGTTATGCAGTGGGTCTGATGCTGTCGTTCACGCTCAACCGGCGGTTCGTGTTCGGGATGACGGGAGCGGTCTCGGCGCGCGAGGTGGCACGGTTTCTTTGCGCCTTCGCCATCGCCTACGGCATCAACGTGGCGGTGCTGCTGGGCGCGCAGAGCGTGCTGGGATCGGACGATCCGCTCGCCCAGTTGCCGGCGATCGCTGCCTATATCGTGACCTTTTTCCTGCTTTCGCAATTCTTCGTCTTCAAGCCAGCGACCCCTCGATGACCCAAGCACCCCCTCTTTCGCCCGCGCCGCAACCGGGCGCGCGGATCCCGTTCGGCTGGCTCGACCGGTGGCCTGTCATCGTGCTGGTTCTGATCGCGTCGATCGCACCGCTGCTGGTGGTGGGGATCGCCCCGCTGACCGATCTTTACGGGCACCTCGGCCGGTTCGCGGTGCAGACCGAACTTGCGCAGCGGCCCGGGTTGCAGCCCTATTTCACCTACGAATGGAAGCTGATCGGCAATCTCGGTGGGGATATTCTGGTCGAGCTGCTGCATCCCCTGCTGGGTCTCGAAGGCGCGGTCCGCGCGACGGTGATGATCACGCAAGGTCTGGGCGCACTGGGCTTACTGCTGGTCAGCCGCGAGGTACATGGCCGGGTCACGCCCTTTGCGCTCGCGGCGATCCCGATGATCTACGGCTTTCCATTCAACTACGGGTTCATCAATTATGCGCTGAGCATGGCGCTCGCGCTGCTGGCCTTTGCCGCGTGGCTGCGACTGCGCAAGACCGGGCGCCATCGCGCGGCGCAGGTGTGGCTTGCGGTGGCGGGCGCGGCGATCTGGATCGCGCACACCTATGGCTGGGCGTTCCTCGGCCTGCTCGCCGGATCGACGATGCTGGCCGAGGTCTGGACCCAGCGCACCCGGCCGGTGCAGGCGGTGATCCGCATTCTTGCCGCCTGCTGGCCGCTGCTCTTGCCGGTGATCCCGATGGTGATCTGGCGGGCCGAAAGCGCAGGCGCGGCGATGTCGGGGTGGGCGTGGCAATACAAGCTGATCTGGCTGATGTCGCCGCTGCGCACCTATTGGCGCGATTTCGACATGGCCTCGCTGGGGTTCGTGCTGATGCTGCTGGGCTGGGCGCTGGCGAGCAGAAACGTGCGCTTCGAACGCGGCGTGGGCATTGCCGCTGCGCTGTGCATGGTGTTCTTCCTTGCCTTGCCGTTCCGCGTGTTCGGTTCGGCCTTTGCCGACATGCGGCTGCTGCCTTACGCGCTGGCGGTCGCCTTTGTCGCGATTGCGCCTGCCTCCACGCGCAAGCGGGCGCTGATGATCGGCGGCGGATTGGCGATCGCCTTCTTCGGAGTGCGGATGGCCACCACCACCGCCGCCTATATGGCATTGGACCGGCAGGTGCAGGCGGCGATCCCGGCGATCGACAAGCTGCCCGAAGGCGCGCGGGTGGTGTTCTTCTCGGTCAAGCCATGCCGCACGCGCTGGGCGCTGGCTCCGCTCGATCACCTCTCGGGCGCGGCAATGGCGCGCAAGAGCGCGTTCGTGAACGACCAGTGGCAGCAGCCCGGCGTCAACCCGCTCAAGGTCCATTTTCCCGCGGCCGAGCCGTTCGTGCGCGACCCCTCGCACCTCGTCCTGCGCGAGGAATGCGCCGAAGCGCCCTCGCGCCCCCGGCTGTCGCGCTCGCTAAGTCGCCTGCCGCGCGGGGTGTTCACGCATATCTGGATCGTCGGTGAAATCGACAGGGCTATGCCCGCGCCAACAGGCTATGTCGCCGTGCCCGGTGCGGGCAGCGGGTTGCTGTTCGAAGCGGTGTCCGGCGCGGATCAGGCTGCAGCCCGGTAGGCCGCGCCGCGCACCAGCCTGCCCGGCCGCGCGCCGGTGGGCTGGTCGAAGCGGCGGATAAGCTCGCCCGCCACAAGCGTTGCCTCGTAGCCGGTGGCGCGCTGGTGCAGCCGCCGTCCGCCCGCAGGCAGATCGCGCACCACCTCGGGCAGATGCAGCGTCAGCCCATCAAGATCGATGACGTTCAGATCCGCGCGCCCGCCGACCGCCAGCGTGCCCCTGTCGGTGAGGCCCACCGCACGGGCAGCCTTGGCGCCCAGCATATGCGCCGCCTCCGCCAGACCGATGGCGAGCGCCCCGCCGCCCTTGACGAACTGGGTGAGCAGATAAGTCGAATAGCTCGCATCGCAGATCGCGCCGTAATGCGCGCCGCCATCGCCAAGTCCGGGGACGCAATAGGGATGCCGCAGCATCTCGTGCGCGCTGGCCAGCGATGCGTTCTCGTAATTGCCGAGCGCGGCGAGGAATAGCCCGCGTCCTTCGGTCTCCAGCAACCGGTCATAGGCGACTTCCTGCGGGGTGCAGCCGCGTGCTTCGGCCTGGCCTGCCATGCTCATGTGGGCAGGCGGCGCATAATCGGGCGGATTGTCGAGCGGGAACAGCCAGCGCCAGTTGCGCGCAAGCTCGTTGAAGGGGTGGCCCGGGGCGAAATCCTCGGTCAGCAAGGCGGCACGCAGTGCGGGATCGCGCATTGCGGCAACCTGTTCGGGGATCGAAAGGTGCGCGATTTTTGCCCATGACGGGCACAGCACGAAGGGGTGGACGGTAAGCTCGAGCCCCGCGATCAATCCGATCGGACGCGGCATCACCTGCGCATGCGCGGTGCCGCCTGCTGCATTGGTCGCCTCGAGCATGTCGAGCACGCGCCGCCAGCGCGGCGGGCCTTCGTTGCCCGAGGCGAGCGTAAAGGTCGCCGGGCGTCCGCTGGCGGCGATCACCCGCTCGATCACCGGATATTCCTTGTCCCAGCCGCGAAACGCGTCGAGCACCACCTGGAACGTGCCAGCTCCGGCATCCTTCATCCCGCCGGTGATCGCTTCGAGTTCGGCGATGTCGGTGTCGAATGTGGGGATTGCGTCCCCGCTGGCGGTCTTGTGGATCGAGAGCCGCGAGGTCGCAAACCCCAGCGCTCCGGCGCGCATTGCCTCGGCGGTCAGGCGGCGCATCAGCGCCAGATCATCCGGCGTGGCGACTTCGCGTGCCGCGCCGCGAGCGCCCATCGCGTACACCCGCAAGGGGGAGTGCGGGAGATAGGCGGCGATGTCGATGTCGCGCTTTCCGGCGGCGACCTTGTCGAGATATTCGGGAAAGGTTTCCCAATCCCAGTCGAGCCCTTCGGTCATCACCACGCCGGGGATGTCCTCGACCCCTTCCATGACATTGACCAGCATCTCGCGGTCGCTCTTGCGGCAGGGGGCAAAGCCGACCCCGCAATTGCCCATCACCGCAGTCGTCACCCCGTGCGAGGAGGAGGGGGACAGTTCCTCGGCCCAGATGCATTGGCCATCGTAATGCGTGTGCACGTCGATGAACCCGGGGGTGACAAATTTCCCTTGCGCGTCAATCTCTTGCGTGCCGCGCGCAAGGTTCTTGCCGATCGCGGCGATCCGTCCTCCGGTGATCGCGATGTCGCCTTCGATCAGATCGCCGCCCATCCCATCGGCAATCGTGCCGCCGCGGATCACCATGTCGTAGTCGGCTGCCATCGCTGCGCTCTCCTGTCCCGCCGCAATGATGCGCAACCCAGGCTCTTCGCGCAACGCACAGATTTGCGGGGCGGTGCGGCGCGGGGTAGAGGGGGGAATGACCCTCGCCAATCCAACGCCGCGCCGCGTGGCGCTTGCCGGAGCATCGGGAACGATCGGGTCGGCGGTGCTGCGGCGGCTCGAAGCGGACGGGCACTGCGTGACGGTGCTGGCACGGGGTGACCTTACTGATCCGGCGGTGCTGGCGCGGGCGAGGGCGGAGGTCGTAATCTCGTGCATCGCCTCGCGTTCAGGCGCACCGGATGATGCGCAGGCGGTTGATTGCAATGCCAATTGTGCACTGCTCGCGGCGGCAGAAGCGGCGGGCGCCGGGCACTTCATCCTGCTGTCGGCGATCTGCGTCCAGAAACCGCGCCTCGCGTTCCAGCATGCCAAGCTGGCGTTCGAGAAACGGCTTGGCGAGAGCGCGATTGCGCACACCATCATCCGCCCCACCGCTTACTTCAAGTCCTTGTCTGGACAGGCAAAAAGGGTGAAGGGGGGCAAGCCTTTCCTGATTTTCGGGGATGGCCACCTGACCTGCTGCAAGCCGATCAGCGATGATGATCTGGCGCGGTTCATCGCCGCGGCGATCGACAATCCGGCAATGCGAGGAAAAACGCTGCCGATCGGTGGGCCTGGGCCGGCGATCTCGTTGAAAGAGCAGGGCGAATTGCTGTTCCGCGCGGCAGGCAGGCCCGCCAGATTCACGTCGATCTCGCCCCGGATTTTCACCATCGCCGAGCGGATCTTGCGACTTGGTGCGCCGTTTTCCTCGTGGTTTGCCGCGAAGGCCGAATATGCCCGGATCGCGCGATACTATGCCACCGAATCGATGCTGGTGATCGACCCTGCGACCGGTGAATATTCCGCCGATCTGACCCCCGAATATGGCTCCGAAACGCTGGAGTCGCATTATTCGCGATTGTTCTCGGGGGTCTGAGGGAGGGCAGGACGGGGCTAGAGGGGGGCTAGATGCCAGCTGGCGGGGGGCAAGGGGGCATCAAAACCGGGCAAGGAAACGCTTTGGCCCGAATAATTGAACGTAAAAACATGGGTTTGCGTGCGCCGGACGCGAATTCCGGCGGGCAGATCGCATAGTTCCACACCCGCTTCGTGCGCCATTCTTTCGACCAGCAGCGCGAGCAGATCGCGGTCGGGCCAGACCGCGCAATACCGCACCCCATCCTTGTAGTAAACGACCCCGCGCGCGGCCGCATCGGTGATTTCCGGGGCGTGATCGGCCACCACATCCTCGCGCCAGCGGGTGACGGCAAAGCCATCGGCAGGCTCGCTCACGCCATCGCGCAGGCTTTCCACGCGGTTGACGGTCACACCCGTCAGGTCGCGCAAGTTCCCGGGCGCAAGGCCATCGGGAATGCAGAAGCTGTCCGTCTTGCTCCCCGACCGGGGGCCGAGCAGCACCGGACAGGATAGCGCAGCGAGCTTTTCGGCAAAGCCATCGGGCACGATCGGCAAGGTCGGCACCACCACCATGCGATAGGCCGACAGGTCGGCATCGGGCGAAACGATGTCGACATCGAGCCCGCGGATGCGCAGCGCCGAATAGGCCTCGAACACCAGTTCGAGATAGCGGAACGACTGGCCCTGCGGCTGGATGCCGATCACCCACGCCGCTTCGTAGGAGAATACCAATGCGGCCGGTGCCTGCGCGCAGGCCTGCGGGCCGATCGCATCCAGCACCGCGGCGGCCGCGCGTACCTCGTCCGCGGCTTCGGCTTCGGTGCTGTCGGGGCGCAGCAGGCCGGCGTGCATCTGTTCTTGCGCGAACGGCGCCTGCCGCCAGCGAAAATAGCTGGTCAGTTCGGCCCCGTGTGCGCAGGCTTCGAGCGTCCACAGCGCCACCATCCCCGGCAGCGGCGCCGGGTTGAACCGCGCCCAGTTCACCGGGCCGGGCTGCTGTTCCATCACGCCCCAGCGCGAGCCAGCTTCCTTTGGCGAACAGCCGCGATAAAGATCGTGGTGGAAGGCGGCGATATCGGGGTGGCCTTGCCTGAGGTAATCGCGTTTCTCTGCCTGCGAGAACCAGAACTGTTCGAGGAACCCCAGCGGATAGGAATCCCACGTCGCCACATCGATATCGCGGCCCACATCGTGGTGATCGAATTCGGTGAAGAACCCCATGAAATTGTGCGTGATCGGCGTGCCGGGGGCAGCTTCGCGCAGGATCGCCACCTGTTCGCGGTTGAAGCTTGCCACCTGATCGGAGGCAAAGCGGCGGTAATCGAGCCAGTGCGTGGGGTTCGCCTCGGTCACGGTTAGATGCGGCGGGTCGATCTCGGCAAAGGAGCGGTATTCCATGCTCCAGAAGACATTGCCCCATGCGGCATTGAGCGCGGCAATCGTGCCGTAACGCGCGGCGCACCAGCCGCGGAATGCGGCAGCGGCGGCGTGGGAAAACGACAGCACGGTATCATGGCAGCCATATTCGTTGTCGGTCTGCCACATGTGCAGCGCCGGGTGCTTTGCGTATCGTGCCGCCAGCACGGTGACGATCCGGCGGCATTCGGCGCGATAACCTTCGTGGCTGAAGCAGTAATGCCGCCGCGATCCGAAGCCGCGCGGGCGGCCCTGTTCGTCGATCGCGACCATATCGGGCATCCGGTCGACCAGCCATTTGGGCGGGGTGGCGGTGGGCGTGCCGAGGATCACCTTGAGGCCCGCTGCGTGCAGCGTTTCAATCGCGCGGTCGAGCCAGCCCCAGTCGTAATGCCCGGGTTCGGGCTCGATCCGGCTCCACGCGAATTCGCCGATGCGCACGAGGCTGAGCCCCATGGCGCGCATCCGCCGTGCGTCCTCTGCCCAGATGTCTTCGGGCCAATGTTCGGGATAGTAGCAGCAGCCGAGTTTCACGCGATGGCCTCCAGCGCGATGATCCACGCGGTTTCGGGGTGGGTAAGGGGGAGGGCGAGGCCGTGGGTCATCAGCGCCGCGCCCGAAAGCGTCAATCCCGCTGCCCATGTTTCCCGATTGGCGAGGTAGTGTTTCGCGCGCGGCGGCCATGGTTCGGGCAGCGTGACGCGGTAACGCGCTTGCGGGTCGAGCCCGGCGAGCCGCAGCGGGGCGGCATCGAAGACGGGCGAAAAGGCGGTCTGCGCCGCGAGCGCGAGCGCCTTGCCTTCATGCGTCACCATCATGCCGGTGATGTCGGGATCGGGGTGCGACAAGCGGTGAAGCGCGCCCGAATGCAGCACCCCGCGCCATTGCTTGTAGAGCGCGATATGCACGGCAAGGATTTCGCGCTCCTTGTCGGTCATGCGCGCCGGATCGGCCTCCACCCCCATGTGGCCGAACACCGCGACCTTGGCGCGGAAATCCATGGCGAGGCGGCGCCCGGTGATCGGATTGGGCGAGGGGCCGACATGGCTGCCGAGCACTTCCAATGGCAGGAACTGGCTCCATGCAGGCGTGATCCTGAGGCGCTCGACCGCGTCGTTGTTGTCCGACGGCCAGACGCGGTTGACGCGCGCAAGGACGCCGAAATCGATCCGCCCGCCGCCGCTTGCACAGCTTTCGATTTCGACATGCGGGTGGGCTTCGCGCAGGCTGTCGACCACATGATAGAATCCGATCGCCTGCCACAGCGCCTTGCCCGGATCGGGGAACAGGTCGCGGTTGTGGTCCCACTTGAGGTAGGCGATCGTGTTCTCGGTCAGCAGCGCATCCAGCCGCTCGATCAGATATTCGCGCACCTCTGGCCGCGACAGGTCGAGCGCGAGCTGTCCGCGCATGGTGGGGCGGTCGCGGGCTTCGACATGCAGGCACCAGTCGGGATGCGCGCGGTAAAGGTCGCTGTCGGGCGAGATCATTTCGGGCTCGACCCACAGGCCGAAATCCATGCCGAGTTCGTGGACACGGGCGATCAGCGGGGCGAGGCCGTTGGGAAAGACATCGCGCGAGACGGTCCAATCGCCGAGGCTGGTGCGATCGTCCCTGCGCCTTTGTTCTTGGCCGCCGAACCAGCCATCGTCGAGCACGAAGCGTTCGATGCCGAGGCTGGCCGCATCCTCGGCAAGGCGCATCAGCGCATCCTCGGACAGCTTGAACCCCAGCGCTTCCCACGAATTGAGGTGGACTTTGCGCGGGCCCCATGCGGCGCGCTGTGGCAGAACGTTCCCTCGCAGATAGGCATGGAAAGCCTGCGCCAGCGCCGAACGGTCGGGGGCGCGCGCGAACACCAGCTTCGGGGTCGCGGCGACCGACCCGGGCGCGAGGCGGGCGAGCGCGTGGGGCTGGCCCGCGGCCATCTGCAACACCGCGCGCCCATCCCCGCTGCCCTGCATGTCGCATTCGATCCGCGTGTCGTGGTCGCCGCTGAAGGCAAGGTGCGCGCCCAGCGCTTCATCGCCGGCGGAATCGTGAAGGATCAGCCAGTTCCCGCCGCCGAACCCCGGCTTGCCCGCCGCAGAGCTGCGCATGAAGCCATCGGGGGCAAGGTCGCGGGCGGCCTCGCGCATCTCGCCTGCCCAGCGGCCAGCAAGGGTGGTGATCCGCGTGAACCGGCGCGGCAGCGGCAGCGCGGGCGCGGCCAAGCGTTCGAATTCGAACATGTGTTCGCCCTGATTGGCAAGCGTGGCATGGGCTTCGACAACATCGCTCGCCGCGATCTGCCAGCCTTGCGAAAGAGCGATCCCCAGCCTCGCGTCGGTAAAGGTCAGCGCCAGACTGCCCGGCTGCGCCTGCCAGGTGTCCAGCCGAAAATCGGTGGGAACGGCTTCTCCGCTCTGCCGCAGCACCACCGCCGGCGTTCCGCCCCATCCGCCTTTCCGTTCGGGCAGCAGCCCCGGCACCGGGGGCACATCGGGCTGGCTTTCGTGCCGCCCGCGCGCGCCTGCGGCAGCGAGCGCGGCCAGATCCTCGCCATCCGGCAGCGCCGCGCCCAGATAGATGCAATCGGCCGCGCCGCCCACCTCCAGCGCGAACACCAGCGTCAGCCGCTCGCCGTCGATCCTGACGAATTCCACGCGCGTTCCCTCCCGTTTGCGCAGACGCCGGTGACGATTGTCCCGCCAAGGCTTGTCGGCAACCCGCCAATGCGCTGTAACCGCCGCAAGAGAGAGGGGAAAGCGGGGAAAATGGGACAGGGCTTTACGGGAGCGGGCATGACCCAGCTGGCGGTGTTCGCCTCGCTGACGCTGGCCATCGCGCTGGCGACGTGGGCGACGCTGCGGCGCGAGGATCCGGGCGCCACCCGCAAGGACGTCTATCTGGCGGGGGGCAAACTGAACTGGCTGTTCGTCGCGGGCGCGATCACGCTGACCAATCTGTCGACCGATCAGCTTGTGGGCATGAACGGCAACCAGATGCTGCTGCTCGCCTGGTGGGAGATCAGCGGCTTTGTGGGCCTCCTGATCCTCGCCTTCGTGTTCGTGCCGATCTATTACCGCGCGGGCGTGACGACGGTGACCGAACTGCTCGAGCAACGCTATGGCGGGGGCGGAATCCGGACGCTGGTGTCGGCGCTGTTCCTGTTCGGCATGGTGCTGATCTATCTTCCTGCCGGGCTCTATTCGGGGGCATTGTTCCTGAAAACCGCGGGCATCGATTTTCCGCTCATGGCTCTGGCGGGCTTTCTGGGGGTGATTGCCGCCGCCTACACGATGGCGGGCGGCCTGCGCGCGGTGGCGGTGATGGAGACCTATTCGGGGATTGGCGTGCTGGCAATCGCGGTGCTGATCGTGATCCTTGCGCTGAACGCGGTCGACTGGGACCTCGCGCGCGGGGTTCCGGCCGAACGGCTGACGATGGTGGGCGCGGCCGACAGTCCGATCCCGTTCCACACCCTGTTTACCGGCATGATCTTCATCCAGATCTATTACTGGTCGACCAACCAGCCGATCACGCAAAAGGCGATGGCGGCCCCCAACGTGAAGGAGGCGCGCAAAGGCGTGCTGGCGGCGGCGGTTGTGCGGATCCTGATCATCCCCGCTATCGTGGTGATCCCGGGCGTGGCCGCGTTCCAGCTGTTCGGCGATATCGACGATGCCGCCTATGGCCGGCTGGTGGGCGAGGTCCTGCCGCCGTGGCTGTCGGGGGTGTTTGCCGCCGCGATCGCGGCTGCCGTGATCGCGCACACCGCCGCGGTGATGAACGCTGCGGTCGGGCTTTACGCGGTCGATTTTCACGAGAAGTTCGTGGGCAAGGTGGCCAACCACTGGCGCTTGTCGGCGATCATCACCGCGCTGCTGACCGTCATCTCCATCGCGCTGGTGCCGGTGTTTGCCAGCGCGACCAGCATCATCAACCTCCTCCAGCAATTGAACGGGCTGTCGTCGATGCCGATCCTGTCGGCCTTCATCGTCGGGTTGCTGTTCAAAGGCGTCGAAAGCCGCGCGGCGATTGTCGGGGTCATCTGGGGCTTTGCGACCTATGCCCTGTTCAGCTTCGTCGCCGAGCCTGCGGGCATGATCGGGCTGCACTACATCGACTTCATGGTGGTGACGCTGGTGACCAGCGTGATCGCGGCGCTCGCCTTCAACCGCTTTGTGCTGGGCGGGCGGGCACGGTTCGCGCCGCGCGAAGTGTTCGCCGGGCTGGCGAAGCGGTCAGCTGACGAGACGTTTGGATGAGCGCCGATACCGCCCGCCCCCACCGCCGGCACAATCCGCTCAACGGCGGGTGGGTGCAGGTCTCGCCCCAGCGCATGGGCCGGCCCTGGCAGGGCGAGGTTTCGCCCCCCGACCCGCTGCCGCCGGCCTATGATCCGGCCTGTTACCTGTGCCCCGGCAACACCCGCATCGGCGGCGCGGTGAACCCCGAGTACACGGGCGTCCACGTGTTCGATAACGACTTTCCCGCGCTCGAGGACACGCCGGGCAGCCCGCCCGGTGACGATCCACTGCTGCGTGCCGAGCCTTCGCCCGGCGTGTGCCGCGTGATCTGCTTCTCCCCCGATCACGCCAGGTCGCTCCCCCTGTTGACCCACGATCAACTGCGCAGCGTGGTCGACACCTGGGCGGCGCAATCCGCCGAACTTGGCGCGCGCTTCGCCAATGTGCAGGTGTTCGAGAACAAGGGCGCGATGATGGGCTGTTCCAACCCGCACCCGCACGGACAGGTCTGGGCAAGCGCGCATGTGCCGCACGAGGTCGCCACCGAGGATGCGCGCCAGCGCGACTGGCTGGCACGGCACGGCAGCGCGCTGCTGACCGATCTGGCCGAGCGCGAGGCGGCGAGCGAGCGCGTGGTCGAGATCAACGACGATTGGCTCGCGATCGTGCCTTTCTGGGCGGCGTGGCCGTTCGAGGTGCTGCTGTTGCCGCGTTTCGGGGTTGCGCGCCTGCCCGAACTTGCCGATGCGCAGCGCGCCAGCCTCGCGCAGATTTTGAAAGCGCTGACCACGCGTTACGACAACCTGTTTCAGACCAGCTTTCCCTATTCCTTCGGCTGGCATCAGGCGCCTTTCGGGATGCCGGATACGCGCCATTGGCAGCTTCACGCGCATTTCTACCCGCCGCTGCTGCGCTCGGCGAGCGTGCGCAAATTCATGGTCGGCTACGAAATGCTGGGCGAGCCGCAGCGCGACCTCACCCCCGAACGCGCCGCGCAGATGTTGCGCAGCGTCAGCGGCGCGGTGCATTATCGGCCCCAACACGAACAGGACACGCCATGAACCGCCGCGACAAACTGATCGCCCGCGCAGCAAGGGGCTTCCGCGCCGCATACGGCACCGATCCGGTGCGCTTTTACGCTGCGCCCGGGCGGGTGAACCTGATCGGCGAACATGTCGATTACAACGACGGCTTTGTCCTGCCCTGCGCGATCGACCGCGAAACCATCGTCGCCGCCGGCCCCGCGGCGCGCAGCAGCGGCGGGCCTCCAATGTTCGAGACGGTGGCGCTCGACATGGGCGAGGCGGCAAGCGCGCGCGACAGTTTCGATCCCGCCGCGCCGATCCGTCCGGGCCAGAACAACTGGCAGAACCACGTGCGCGGGGTGGTGCAGGCGCTGATCGATGCCGGCCACGCACCTGCGCCGATGCGGATCGCGGTCGCGGGCGATGTGCCGATCGGGGCTGGGCTGTCCTCGTCCGCGGCTTTCGGAGTGGCGACCGCGCTCGCCTGTTCGGACTGGTCGGGGCTGGGGCTTGCGCCCGAAACGCTCGCCCGCGCGGCGCAATGGGCCGAGAACGAATTCGTCGGCTGCGCATGCGGAATCATGGACCAGATGGCCTCGGCCGCGAGCATCGCAGGCCATGCGCTGCTGCTCGATTGCCGCACGCTCGAACACATGCCGATCCCGGTGCACCCTGCGCTCGCCATCACGATCATCGACACCGGCATCCGCCGCAATCTGACCGAAAGCGCCTTCAACCAGCGCCGCGCCGAATGCGAAGCGGCCGCCGCGCATTTCGGGGTCGACGCGCTGCGCGATCTCGATCCGGACGGGCTGGCGGCGGGCGAGGGCGGGCTCGACCCCGTGCTCTATCGCCGCGCGCGTCACGTGGTGGGCGAAATCGCGCGGGTCGAACCGGTCGCGGTGGCGCTGGCCCGCGGCGACACCGCGCAGCTCGCCCGCGTGATGCGCGAGGCGCACCTGTCGCTGTCGCAGGATTTTGCCGTCTCGCTCCCGCCGATCGACCGGCTGGCGCAGATGGTGTCCGAACATCTGGGCGATGCGGGCGGGGTGCGTTTGACAGGGGCAGGCTTTGGCGGCTGTCTGGTCGCGGTCAGCACGCCCGATGCTGCAGGCGCGATCGATGATGCGGTCGCGCGCTACAACGTCGATGCCGATCTGCCCGCACGCGCGGAAACCTATCGCGCGGCCAGCGGCGCAGGCGCGATCGCCGCGCCCTGACATGACTCGGCCACCGGCAAGCGGGGACGGCGATCTTGGGTGATTTACAGATATAAAAATATCTTTATATGATCCCGGTCATGCTGATCGAGGACATCTTCAAGGCGTTGGGCGATCCCACCCGGCTGCGCATCGCGCGGTTGCTCGGCGCGATGGAACTGGCGGTGGGCGAACTTGCGCAGGTGCTCGGCCAGAGCCAGCCGCGCGTGTCGCGCCATGTCGGTATCCTGTGCGATGCGGGGCTGGCCGAAAGGCGGCGCGAAGGCAGCTGGGTGTTCCTGCGGCAGAGCGAACAGCGCGGAGCCCTGATCGACGCGGTGCAGCAATTGCTTGGCCTTGCCGAACACGAGGAACCCGGCTTTGCCGCGCTGTGCGAGGCCGACCGCAGGAAACTCGCCGCGATCCGCGACGCGCGCGAGGCGGCGGCGGAAACCTATTTTGCGCGCCATGCGGGCGAATGGGACGATCTGCGCGCGCTGCACAGCGCCGATGCCGAGGTCGAAACGCGCCTCGCCGATGCGCTTGGCGATGCGCCGCTGGGCCACCTGCTCGACATCGGCACGGGCACGGGCCGGATCGCCGAATTGTTCGCGCAAGCGGCCGAGCGTGTGGTGGCGCTCGACAAGAACCTTGAAATGCTGCGCGTCGCGCGCGCCAAGCTCCAGCATCTGCCCGCCAGCAGTGTCGAGCTGGTGCAGGGCGATTTTGCCGATCTGCCCTTTGCCGATGCCAGTTTCGACACCGTGATCCTGCACCAGGTGCTGCATTTTGCCGCCGATCCCGCACCTGCGCTCGCCGAAGCGGCGCGCGTGCTGCGCGGCGGCGGGCGGATCGGAATCGTCGACTTCGCCAGCCACGATCACGAGGAATTGCGCACCCGCCACCAGCACGTGCGGCTGGGCTTTTCCGACCGGCAGATGGCCGACATGCTGAAAGCCGCAGGCTTTGCCGCGCGCCCACCGCAGGCGCTCGATGGGGGCAAGCTGGTGGTCAAGATCTGGACCGCCACCCGCCGCCCCGGCGCCGCTCCTACCCCCGCTTCCACCAAGACCACCGCTCTGGAATCCGCGACATGACCCCGACGCTCGACCAACTCAACGAATACCGCACCGCCACCGACACGCCGCTGTTTTCAGGCCTGCCGGGCGATGTCGCGGTGAGCTTCGAATTCTTCCCGCCCAAGAGCGCGAAGATGGAAGAACAGTTGTGGGACGCGGTGACGCAGCTGAAGCCGCTGGGCCCCAGCTTCGTCTCTGTCACCTATGGCGCGGGCGGATCGACGCGCGAGCGCACCCATGCCACCGTGGCGCGGATCATTGCCGAGGCTAAGCTCCCGGCGGCGGCGCACCTGACCTGCGTTGCGGCGAGCAAGGACGAGATCCGCGAGGTTGCCGAACAATATTGGGACGCGGGCGTGCGGCACATCGTCGCGCTGCGCGGCGATGCGGGCGAACCGGGCGCGCCCTTCGTGCCGCACCCGGAAGGCTATGCCAGCGCGGCTGAACTCGTCGCAGGGCTGAAAGCCATCGCGCCGTTCGAGATTTCGGTCGCCGCCTATCCCGAGACCCACCCCGATGCGGCCTCGGCGGAGGCGGATATCGACAATTTGAAGCGCAAGCTCGATGCCGGCGCGACCCGCGCGATCAGCCAGTTCTTCTTCTCGCCCGAAGCCTTCTTCGCCTTCCGCGACAAGTGCGCTGCGGCAGGGATCGATGCGCCGATCCTGCCCGGCATCCTGCCTGTCACCAACGTGGCGCAGGCGAGAAAGTTCGCCTCTGCCTGCGGTGCGGCGATCCCGGCGTGGATGGATGGCCTCTTCGAAGGGCTCGACGAAAAGCCCGCCGCACGCCAGCTGGTCGCGGCCACAGTCGCCGCCGAACTGTGCCGCCGGCTTTACGCGGGCGGGGTGCGCGATTTCCACTTCTACACCCTCAACCGGCCCGAGCTCGCCTATGCGATCTGCCACATGCTCGGCAAACGCCCCCAAGAAACCGGAAGCGTCGGAGACAACGCATGAACGCCCGCGCACAACTCCAGGCCGCCGCTGCGAGCCGCGTGCTGATTTTCGACGGCGCCTTCGGGACGCAGATCCAGAACCGCAAGCTGTCCGAGGCGGATTATGCGGGCGATCTTGGCCTCAGCGCCGACCAGAAGGGCAACAACGACATTCTCGCGCTGACGCGGCCCGATGTGATCGCGGACATTACCCGCGCCTATCTCGATGCCGGCTCGGACGTGGTCTCGACCAACACCTTCTCGGCCAACCGCATCAGCCAGGCCGATTACGCCGCCGAAGGTCTGGTGCGCGAAATCAACGTCGCCAGCGGGCAGATCGCGCGCGAACTGGCCGATGAATACGCCGCGAAGGATGGCCGCCCGCGCTTTGTCGCAGGCGCGATCGGGCCGACCAACAAGACGCTTTCGCTCAGCCCCGATGTCGAAGACCCGGGTTTCCGCGAGATCGACTTCGACGAACTGGTCGCGGTCTACAAGGAACAGGCCGAAGCATTGATCGAAGGGGGATGCGATTTCATCCTGATCGAAACCGTGTTCGATACCCTGAACGCCAAGGCCGGGATCATGGCAGTCAAGCATCTCGAGCGCGATCTGGGCCGGGAAGTGCCGGTGATGATCTCGATGACGCTGACCGACCTGTCGGGCCGCAACCTCTCGGGCCACACGGTCGAGGCCTTCTGGTATGCGGTGCGCCATGCGAACCCCGTCACCATCGGGCTGAATTGCAGCTTCGGCGCGGATCAGCTGCGCCCGCACGTCAAGGTGCTCTCGCAGATCGCGGACACGCTGCTGATGATCTATCCCAACGCCGGCCTGCCCAACGAGCTTGGCGAATATGACGAGATGCCCGAGACGACCGCAGGGCTGGTCAAGGACTGGGCCGATCACGGACAGGTCAATATCCTTGGCGGATGCTGCGGATCTTCGCCGGCGCACATCGCCGCGATCGCCCGCGCAGTCGCCAACAGCGAACCGCGCACGGTGCCTTCGCCCGCGCCGCAGATGCGGCTCGCCGGGCTCGAAGCGTTCATCGCCGCCTGATCCGAAGTGAAAGTTTGCAAGTGACCCAGACCTCCTCCTCCGCGCGCTTCATCAATATCGGCGAGCGCACCAACGTCACCGGTTCGGCCGCGTTCAAGAAGCTGATCATGGCGGGCGATTATGCCGCCGCGGTCGAAGTCGCGCGCCAGCAGGTCGAAAACGGCGCGCAGGTGATCGACGTCAACATGGACGAAGGGCTGCTCGACGCGGTCCACGCGATGACGACGTTCCTCAAGCTGATCGCCGCCGAGCCCGATATCGCCCGCGTCCCGGTGATGATCGACAGCTCGAAATTCCACGTGATCGAGGCGGGCCTCAAGTGCGTGTCGGGCAAGCCGATCGTCAATTCGATTTCGATGAAGGAAGGCGAAGCCCAGTTCCTCGAACACGCGCGGATCTGCATGGATTACGGCGCGGCCGCCGTGGTCATGGCCTTCGACGAGACGGGGCAGGCCGACACCAAGGCGCGCAAGGTGGAAATCTGCAAGCGCGCCTATGACCTGCTCGTGGGTGAAGGCTTCCCGCCCGAAGACATCATCTTCGACCCCAACATCTTTGCGGTCGCCACCGGCATCGAGGAGCACAACAATTACGGCGTCGACTTCATCGAGGCGGTGAAGGAATTGCGCGAATTGTGCCCCCATGCGCATTACTCGGGCGGCCTCTCCAACCTCTCCTTCAGCTTCCGCGGCAACGAGCCGGTGCGCCGCGCGATGCATTCGGTGTTCCTCTACCACGCGATCCCCGCCGGGCTCGACATGGCGATCGTCAACGCAGGGCAATTGGACGTTTACGACCAGATCGACCCCGCCTTGCGCGATGCCTGCGAGGACGTGATCCTCAACCGCGATCCCGACGCGACCGAACGCCTCATCGCGCTTGCCGAAAGCTTCAAGGGCAAGAGCGTCGCGGACGAAAAGGCCGCCGAAGAATGGCGCGGCTGGGCGGTCGCAAAGCGATTGGAACACGCGCTGGTCAAGGGCATCGACGCGCATATCGTCGACGACACCGAAATCATGCGTGCCGAAATCGCTGCCAAGGGCGGCCGCCCGATCGAAGTGATCGAAGGCCCCTTGATGGACGGCATGAACGTGGTCGGCGACCTGTTCGGCAGCGGCAAGATGTTCCTGCCGCAGGTGGTGAAATCCGCGCGCGTGATGAAGAAAGCGGTCGCCCATCTCATCCCCTTCATCGAGGCGGAAAAGGACCTGCTTCCCGAAGAGGAACGCAAGGCCAAGGGCAAGATCATCATGGCGACGGTGAAGGGCGATGTTCACGACATCGGCAAGAACATCGTCGGCGTGGTGCTCCAGTGCAACGGCTATGACGTGGTCGACCTTGGCGTGATGGTGCCCTGGCCCACGATCCTTGCCGCGGCGCAGGAACACAAGGCCGACATGATCGGCCTGTCGGGCCTCATCACCCCGTCATTGGACGAGATGGTCACGGTCGCCGAGGAAATGCAGCGTGCGGGCATGACCATGCCGCTGCTGATCGGCGGGGCGACCACATCGAAGGTCCACACCGCGCTGAAGATCGACCCGGCTTACGAAGGGCCGGTGATCCATGTGCTCGATGCGAGCCGCGCGGTGGGCGTGGCCTCCAAGCTCCTCTCCGACACCCAGCGCGACGATTACGTCACCGAGGTCGCCGACGAATACACCCACGTCCGCGATGCGCGCAGCGGCAAGTCGCAAAGCGTGCTGCTGCCGATCGAGGAAGCGCGGGCCAATTTCTACGACGCCTTCCTTTCGGACAAGCCCGCGCCGCCCGAACAGCCGGGCCTGCATGTCTTTGCCGACTGGGATCTGGCGCACCTGCGCGACTTCATCGACTGGACGCCGTTCTTCCGCGCGTGGGAACTGCACGGCAACTACCCCGCGATCCTCACCGACGAGGTGGTGGGCGAAACCGCGACGCAGCTGTTCGCCGATGCCAATGCGATGCTCGACCAGGTGATCGCGGAGAAGTGGCTCACCGCACGCGGCGTTGCCGGGCTGTGGCCCTGCGCGCGCGACGGCGACGATGTGACGATCCACCTGCCCGAAACCGGAAGCCATGTGCGCCTTCCCTTCCTGCGCCAGCAGGTCAAGAAAAGCCGCGACCGGGCCAACATGTGCCTGGCCGACTTCATCGACCCGGCGGGCGACTGGATCGGCGGCTTTGCGGTCGGCATTCACGGGATCGAGCCGCATTCGGCGCGTTTCCAGGCGGACAAGGACGATTATTCCGACATTCTGCTGAAAGCGCTGGCCGACCGTTTTGCCGAAGCCTTTGCCGAGGCGCTCCACCAGCACGTGCGCACCACGCTGTGGGCCTATGCGCCGGGTGAACAGCTCACCAATGCGGCGCTGATCAAGGAGGAGTATCGCGGCATCCGGCCTGCGCCGGGATACCCTGCGTGCCCCGATCACAGCCTGAAGCCGATCCTGTTCGACCTGCTTGATGCGCCCGCCAATGCCGGGCTGACGCTGACCGAAAGCTTCGCCATGTGGCCGACTGCGGCGGTTTCGGGCTTTTATTTCGGTCATCCCGAAAGCCAGTATTTCGGTGTCGCCCGCGTCGGCCGCGACCAGTTGGAAGACTATGCCGCACGGCGCGGGGTGAGCGTCGAACAGGCCGAACGCTGGCTGAGGCCCAACCTCGACTGACCTTTGGGGCGGCACGGCCGGGGCGGGCTTTCCTACTCGCCTTCCGGCGCGCAGGATCGACGGCATGACCCTGCGCGCCGCCCATTATGTTCCGCCATCCGACCGCACACCTGCGGGCGGCGACTTTTCGCTTTCAGGACAGTGTCTCAAGCGTCTCATGCTTCAGCTTCGGCAAGTCCAAGCTGAACGAAAGCAGGCGGCGGCGGCGAATCAGGCCTCGGCCTTCACCCGTTCGCCCAGCTTCGCGATCAGCGGGGTGGCGAAGGGCTTGGTCAGCATCGTGCTGCCCACCGCCATCAGCAGCAGCGCGGTGAAGGTGGTGGGGGTTATCACCGCCTTGTCGAGCAGGATGTTGGCGAAGATGATCATGATCAGCGCCTTGGTCTGGAGCAGCCAGCCGATCAGGCTCGCCTCGGTGCGGCTCCAGCCCAGCAGCCGTCCGGCGATGTGGACGCCCAGGAGCTTACCCCCCACCGCTGCCGCCAGCAGCAGCGCAGCGACGCCGAACACGGCAAGCCCGCCGCCTTCCCACTGCGTGCGCAGGCCGGTCGAGAGGAAGAACACCGGCATGATCGTCAGCAGGACGGTGTTGCGGAACCGGTCCATCGCCTCGTGGCCGAACCACTTCGCATCGAGCACAACGCCCGCCAGAAACGCGCCGACCATGTAATGCAGCCCCGACCAGTCGCCCGCAAAGCCGCACACCGCGAGCCAGATCAGCCCCACCGCCCAGCGGTCGGCCTCGTTGATCCGCGCCATCAGGCGGCGGATCAGGAAGGCGGCGACCGCAAAGCCGGCAATGAAGATCGCCTGCCGCGCCAGCCGGTCGAAATCGAGCAGGATCAGCGCGAGCACACCCCAGATCGCGATGTCATCCAAGCTGGCATAGCGCAGGATCCGCTGGCCCAGCGCTTCGCGCAGGATAGCCAGCTTCTCCATCAGCAGCACGAGGATGGGCAGGGCGGTAACCGCGCAGGCCATCCCGATGCCGAGCAGCGCCTGCCAGTATTCGCCGTTCGCGCCGCGCCAGCCGGGAAATTGCAGGATCACCGCCGCCGCCGCAGTGCCCGCGAGCAGCGGCACGCCGAGCGCGAGGCCGGCGGTCAGCCCCGTCTCGCCGCGGTGTTTCCAGGCCTGCGACAGGTCAAGTTCGATCCCGGCGATCCACACGAACAGCATCACCGCCCACCACGCGACGCCGTTCAAGGCGGTGATCACGTCTGGGCGGAAGACGAAGGCGTAATAATCGGGGAACACCGCGCCCAGCACCCCGGGGCCAAGCAGGATGCCGCCGACGATCTGCACCACCACCAGCGGCGCCCAGTGATCGGTGCGCGCCACGCGCCATACCAGCCAGGGGACGGCGAAGATGATCGTCAGCGCGATCAGGTAGACTTCGGTGAGGTTCATCGCGGCCGCCTGTCTATTCAGCCGCCCTGCCTTGCGCAAACGGGTTTTCACCGGAGAAAGCTGCGCCTCGCCGATTGACGCGATGCAGCAATATGGGCAGGGCGAAATCGTCTTCCGCGCCGGGAGTGATTCTGGCGCGGGCAGGCGAGCGGGAGAGCCCGATGCACCCTTGATCGGGGGCAAAGGCGCCGAAGGAGCAACCGCCCCGGAAACTCTCAGGCCAACGGACCGCTCGGCTGCGTGACACTCTGGAAAGCGTCTTTTGCCGGTATGGCAAAAGGCCACCGAAGGGGAGGTTGGTCGTCTTTGCGGCCTGCCGAAGCTCTCAGGTCACCCGACAGAGGGGGCAGTTATTGTGGCGGCGCTTCGCGCGCTGCCGGACTGCCGTATTCTGTTCCCGGGGACACCCACGTGACCGATCAAGACACCGAAGATTTCGTCGAAGACATCGCGCTTGAGCCGCTGCCGCTCGATGCGTGGCACCGTGCGCGCGGGGCGCGGATGGTGCCCTTCGCCGGTTACGACATGCCGATCCAGTATGCCGGGCCGCACGGCGGGATCGTCGCCGAACACAACTGGACGCGGCAGAACGCGGGCCTGTTCGATGTGTCGCACATGGGCCAGCTGCTATTGTCCGGCCCGGGTCTCGATGCCGCGGTCGAAGCCGTGCTGCCGATCGACCTGTCGACGCTGAAAGTCGGTCAGCAACGCTATTCGCTGCTGCTCGATGAAGAGGGCGGGGTGCTTGACGACCTGATGGTCTCGCGCTGGCCCGATGCGCTTCACCTTGTCGTCAACGGCGCGACCAAGTGGGACGACATGGGGACGCTGCGTGAGGCGCTGCCTGACGACATCACGATGAACTACCTCGATGACCGCGCCTTGCTGGCACTGCAGGGCCCCAAGGCCGCCGAAGCGCTGGCCCGCCACGCGACCGGCGAGCATCCGCTGTCGGCGCTGACCTTCATGAAGTTCGGCCGGTTCCAGCTTGCAGGCCACGATGTCACCATTGCGCGCGCGGGCTATACCGGCGAGGACGGGTTCGAGATCTCGCTGCCCGCCGAAGCTGCCGCCGAAATCGCGGATCTGCTCTGCGCCGAACCCGAAGTCGAGCCGATCGGGCTCGGCGCGCGCGATTCGCTGCGGCTTGAGGCAGGCCTGCCGCTTTACGGCCACGACATGACCCCCGAAACTTCGCCGATCGAGGCGGGGCTCACCTTCGGAATCAACAAGCGCCGCCGCAGTGAAGGCGGCTTCCCCGGTGCCGCGCGGATCAACCGCGAGATCGCCGAAGGCACGGGCCGCAAGTGGGTCGGCCTCCGGATCGAAGGCCGCCTGCCCGCGCGCGAAGGCGCCGAAGTCTTCAACGGCGCCGAGAAGATCGGGATCGTCACCAGCGGCGGCTTTTCGCCCACGCTGCAAGCGCCGATCGCAATGGCCTATGTCGCTGCCGAACATGCGGCCATCGGCACCGCGCTCGAAGTGGAAGTGCGCGGCAAGCGCCTTGCCGCCACCGTTTCGCCCACACCATTTGTCCCGCACCGCTACTACAGGGGGAATTGACCCATGCGTTACTACACCGATGAACACGAATGGATCGACGTTGAAGGCGATATCGCCACGGTCGGCATCACCGAATATGCGCAAGGCCAGCTGGGCGACATCGTGTTCGTCGAACTGCCCGAAGTCGGCGCGATGATCGAACAGGGCAAGGATGCCGCCGTGGTCGAAAGCGTCAAGGCCGCGAGCGACGTCTACGCCCCGATCACGGGCGAGATCACCGAAGTGAACCCCGCGCTTGAGGAAGACCCTTCGCTGGTCAACACCTCGCCCGAAGACGGCGGCTGGTTCTTCAAGATGACCATCGCCGCCGAAGCCGAGCTTGACGCGTTGATGGACGAAGACGGCTACAAGGCCTTCATCGAGGATCTCTAGAGACGGCGCGGGCGGGGGCGCAGGTTTCCCCGCCGGCACGTCCACCGATCGGCCCGCAAGACCCGGCCACGCGCCTTCCTGACCTTCCCAGCCACGGACACCCCTCTCCCATGCGCTACCTTCCTTTGACCGATACCGACCGGCAAGCGATGCTGGCAAAAATCGGCGCTTCGGCGATCGACGACCTGTTCGTCGATGTGCCCGAGGTCGCCCGGCTCGACGGCCCGATCCAGGGGTTGCCGATGCATGCGAGCGAGATGGCGGTCGAGCGCCACATGAAGGCGCTGGCGGCAAAGAACTTGGTCGCGGGCGACGTGCCCTTCTTCATCGGCGCGGGCGCATACCGCCACCATGTCCCGGCCAGCGTCGACACCATCATCCAGCGCGGCGAGTTTCTGACCGCCTACACGCCCTACCAGCCCGAAATCGCGCAGGGCACGCTGCAGATGCTGTTCGAGTTCCAGACGCAGGTTGCGCGCCTCTATGGCTGCGCGGTGGCGAATGCCTCGCTCTATGACGGCTCGACCGCGTGCTGGGAGGCCGTCGCGATGGCGACCCGCGTGACCAAGCGCAAGCGCGCGGTGCTTTCGGGCGCGCTGCACCCGCATTATGCGCAGGTGGTGAAGACCATGGCGCACTTCACCGGCGACGAAATCGCCGACGCGCTGCCCGCGATCACCGCGGAGCCCGATTTCGACGGGCTGATCGCGCGGATCGACGATCAGACCGCCTGCGTCGTGGTGCAATATCCCGATATCCTGGGGCGGATCAGCGATCTGACCCCGCTGGCCGAAGCCGCGCATGCCAAGGGCGCGCTGCTGGTGGTGGTCAACACCGAGCCTGTCGCTTTGGGCGCTTGTCGGAGCCCTGGCGAAATGGGCGCCGACATCGTGGTGGGCGAAGGCCAGTCGCTGGGCGTCGGCCTGCAATTCGGCGGGCCTTACCTCGGCCTGTTCGCCGTGCGCGATCCCAAGCATGTGCGCCAGATGCCGGGCCGGCTGTGCGGCGAGACGACCGATGCGGAAGGCAAACGCGGCTTCGTGCTGACGCTCTCGACCCGCGAACAGCACATTCGCCGCGAAAAGGCGACCAGCAACATCTGCACCAATTCCGGCCTCTGTGCGCTCGCCTTCAGCGTCCATATGACGCTGCTGGGTGAGACGGGCCTGAGGCAGCTTGCGGCGGAAAACCACCGCCTCGCCTGCCTTGCCGCCGACCGATTGGCACGCGTGCCGGGGGTCGAGGTGCTGAACCGCGCCTTCTTCAACGAATTTACTGTGATGCTCGGCGGCAAGCCCGCGCGCGCAATCGTGCGCGATCTGGCGGATCGCGGCGTGCTTGGCGGCGTGTCGCTCGGGCGGCTCTATCCGGGCGTCGAAGCGCTCGAACACGGGCTGCTGGTCGCGGTGACCGAAACCACCACCGAAGAGGACATCGAGCGTCTCGCCGCCGAACTTGAAGCCGCCATCAAGGAGACTGCACAGTGAACGCCCCCAACAAGAGCGGCTGGAAGCCCGAGATGCAGGCCGCCGCCGACGGGTTCCACGGCGGCCCGGTCACCACCACCGGCAATCGCGGGCTGATGCTCGAAGAACCTTTGTTGTTCGAAATCGGCCGCGCGGACGTGACCGGCGTCGATCTGCCTGAGGTCGATGCAAGCGCACCGACCCGGCTGGGCGGCCTTGCCCGCAGCGCCGCGATCGGCCTCGTCGGTCTGACCGAACCCGAGACCGTGCGCCACTACACGCGGCTGTCGCGGCAGAACTACGGCATCGACCTCGGCTTCTTCCCGCTCGGAAGCTGCACGATGAAGCACAACCCGCGGCTCAACGAGAAGATGGCGCGGCTTCCCGGCTTTGCCGACATCCACCCGCTCGCCCCGCAGTCGAGCGTGCAGGGCGCGCTAGAAGTCGTGCATCAGCTGGGCCACTGGCTGTGCACGCTGACCGGGATGCCCGCGGTCGCGATGAGCCCCAAGGCGGGCGCGCATGGCGAATTGTGCGGCATCCTCGCGATCCGCGCGGCGCACGAAGCCCGCGGCGATGCGCGCGAGGTCGTGCTGGTGCCCGAAAGCGCGCACGGCACCAACCCTGCGACCGCAGCTTTCGCGGGTTACCGGGTGGAAGATATCCCCGCGACGCCCGAAGGCCGCGTCGATGTCGCCGCCTTGAAGGCCCGTCTGGGGCCGGATGTTGCCGGCGTGATGATCACCAACCCCAACACCTGCGGATTGTTCGAAAAGGACTTCCGCGAAATCGCCGATGCGGTTCACGCAGCTGGTGGCTACGTCTATTGCGACGGGGCGAATTTCAACGCCATCGTCGGCAAGGTGCGCCCCGGCGACCTTGGCGTCGATGCGATGCACATCAACCTCCACAAGACCTTCTCCACCCCGCACGGCGGCGGCGGACCGGGTTCGGGGCCGGTGGTGCTGTCCGAAGCGCTCGCGCCCTATGCCCCGCTGCCCTTTGTCCGCAAGGACGATGCGGGCGCGTTCTATCTGGTCGAGGAAGAGCATGGCGATGAATGCGGCCCGACCTTTGGCCGGATGACCGCGTTCCACGGCCAGATGGGGATGTTCACCCGCGCGCTGACCTATATCCTCAGCCACGGGGCCGATGGCTTGAAGCAGGTCGCCGAAGACGCGGTGCTCAACGCCAATTACATCCTGCGCAGCATGGAGGACATTCTCCACGCGCCGTTCGGTGCCAGCGGGCCGTGCATGCACGAGGCGCTGTTTGGCGACAAGGATTTCGCCAACGGGCTTTCCACGCTGGATGTCGCCAAGGGACTGATCGATGAGGGCTATCACCCGATGACGGTCTATTTCCCGCTGGTGGTGCACGGCGCGATGCTGGTCGAGCCGACCGAGACCGAGAGCAAGGCCGCGATCGACCAGTTCATCACCGCGTTCCGCGCCGTGGTGGAGCGTGCGCTCGGCGGGGACGAGGCACTGAAGCAGGCGCCTTACTATTCGCCGCGTCGCCGGCTCGACGAAACCGGCGCGGCGCGCAAGCCGAAGCTGGCTTACGAGGGGTAAGCGGCAACCGGAAGGTTTACGGCAAGGGAGGGGCGGGCGGTGTGTCCGCCCCTTTGTCTTCGGGTTCGACCACCAGCCTGAACTGCTTCAGGTTGACGATCGCGACATAGAAGCCGACCACCGCGAGCAGGCTTGACCCCAGCACCGCAAAGCCTGCGCCCTGCGCGCCTTTCCACTCGATCGCCATTTGCAGCATGACCAGCGCAAGGATCGTGGGGAACAGCCGGACGAGGAAGGCGACATGCGCCTTGCCCGCCGAAATCAGCAGGCTCTCAAGGCTCGCCCCCACCAACTCGACCGCGCCGGCGATGGAGAGAATGATCATCGCCCAGTAAAACCCGGTGAATTCCGGCCCGGCAATCAGCGCAAGGCCCGGACGGCCGAACAGGATCGCGGTGATCACCGCAGTCACCCCGGCAATCGCGGCGATGTTGGCCATGCGCCGCGCCATCTCGACCGCGCCGTCGCGCGACTGCACCAGTTCGGGCAGGATCGCCTTGGAGATCGTCTGCGCCAGCGCGATCAGCGCCACGCCGAGCTGGTTGGCGATCCGGAAACCGCCCGCCAGATAGGCCCCGCCAAACGTGCCGACGAGCAGGATCATCACCTGCTTGCCCGCGACCGCAAGGCTGCCCGACAGGTTGGTCGAAAGCACGAACCGCCACACCCCGTCATACCGCGCCGGGATCGCCTTCAAACTGACCGAGGCGAGGCTGACGGGCTGCACCCGCGCGGCCACCCACCACAGCGAAACCGCAGTGCCGATTTCCGACGCGGCAAAGGCGAGGATGAAGCCGGTCACATCGGGCATCAGCCACCATGCAAGGCCCGCACCGCCCGCGCGGATGATCGGCTGCACCGCCTCGGCCCCGGTCGCGCGGCCATATTCGTTATGCAGCCGCAGCATGCCGGTTGGCGTGGTGCGGATCGTCATCACCGAAATCACGCAATACCAGAAGGTCAGCCACATGAGATCGGGCGGCACGTCGAGCCACAGCGGCGCGCTGAGCACCAGTGCCGCCGACGCGATCGTGCCGCCGATCATTGACACGAGATCGAGCGCGACCGCGAACCCCGTTGCCTCGCGTGCGCGGGCGATATCGACCCCGGGATTGTCGGGATCAGCGCCCCAACGCACGATGAACTGCCAGGTCTGGAAGCTCGAAAAACCCGTGACCGCTTGGCCCAGCGCGATGATCAGCGCCATCTGGCCAAAGCCGACCGTTCCCAGCGTGCGCGCGGCAATCGCGAGGTAGACGAGGCTGAGCACCGCGTTGAACCCGCGCCCGCCCAAGAGCCAGCCCATATTGGCGAAAACCCGCTGCATCGCGTGTCAGGCGCAGGCCCAGCGATGCGCCGAGGCGGGCAGGGGCGAGGTAAGCATGATCGCGCCCTTAACCGCAAATTGCGGGTTTAGCCAAGCGGGATCGCGCGCGGCGGTCCGCCGCCGCACGCGATGCAGCTCTGCGATCAGGCAGGGCAGGGCTTCAGCGTGCGTGCCTCGCTCGTCCCTGCGCCGGTGTCGCGAACGGTGAGGCGGCGGCCATCGCCGTCGCCGCGCACGCTCAGCACCATGCCCATGTTCCAGCTTTCGCCTTCGCCCGTCATCGCGAGGTCGACCGCCGCGCTGCCATCGGCCTGCGGGGTGACTGTGGTGACCTTGCCCTCGCTTTCATAGAAGCCGATCGTGCCTGTGGCGATTTCCAGCCGCATATCCGATGCCGGCTCGCAACTGCCGCTTTCGGCATCCCATACGCCGTGGAATGCCGCCGGGATCGCGGTCAGCGTCGCTGCGGGCGGGGCGGCCGGGGCCATATCGCCCGGCGTGCCTTCGGTATCCGCGGTGACGACCTCGGCGGTCGCCGGGGCTGCGGGCGGCTCGGCGGTTTCGCTGCCGCATGCAGCCAGCATGAGCGTGAGCGCAGGGGCGAGAAGGGTAAGCCGGTTCATATCGTTTATCCCATCGTCGGAATGATGAAGGCGTTCGATCCGTCCTGCGCGCCATCGGGCCAGCGCTGGGTGATCTTCTTGTTCTTGGTCCAGAACCTGAGGCCCTCGGTGCCGTATTGGTCGATGTCGCCAAAGCCCGAACGCTTCCACCCGCCGAAGCTGTGATAGGCGACCGGCACCGGGATCGGCACGTTGATGCCGACCATGCCCACGTTCACCCGCGCGGCGAATTCGCGCGCGGCGTGGCCGTTGCGGGTGAAGATCGCGACACCGTTGCCATACTGGTGTTCAGACGGCAGGCGCACCGCTTCCTCGAAATCGGCCGCGCGCACGATCTGCAGCACGGGGCCGAAGATTTCTTCCTGATACGAGCGCATCTGCGGGGTGACGTGGTCGATCAGCGTGGGGCCGACGAAGAAACCCTTTTCATGGCCCTGAAGGCTGAACCCGCGCCCGTCGACGACGATCTCCGCGCCTTCTTCTTCAGCAGTGGTAATCCACTGTTCGATCCGCGCCTTGTGTTCGGGCGTGACGACAGGGCCATAATCGGCTTCGGGATCGTTCGAGACGCCGATGCGCAGGGCCGCGATCGATTTCAGCAGCTTTTCCTTCAATCGCTCGGCGGTTTCCTCGCCCACCGGCACCACCACGGGCAGCGCCATGCAGCGTTCACCCGCCGAGCCGAAGGCGGCTCCCGTCAGATCGGTGACGACCTGATCGAGATCGGCATCGGGCAGCACGATCCCGTGGTTCTTGGCGCCGCCGAAGGCCTGCACGCGCTTGTTGTTCGCAGCGCCGCGGCCGTAGATATATTGCGCGATGTCCGAGCTGCCGACGAAGCTGATCGCGGCGATATCGGGGTGGTCGATGATCGCATCGACCATTTCCTTGTCGCCGTGAACGACCTGAAGCAGCCCTTCGGGCGCGCCGGCTTCGAGGAACAGTTCGGCAAGCCGCACCGGCACGCTGGGATCACGCTCGGAAGGCTTGAGGATGAAGGCATTGCCCGCCGCGCAGGCCATGCCGAACATCCACATCGGGATCATCGCGGGGAAATTGAATGGGGTGATGCCGGCGCCGATGCCGAGCGGCTGGCGCAGCGAATAGACATCGATCCCCGGCCCGGCGCCGTGGGTGTATTCGCCTTTCATGATCTGCGGCAGCCCGCAGGCATACTCGATCACCTCGAGGCCGCGCTGGATATCGCCCTTGGCATCGGGAACGGTCTTGCCATGCTCGCTCGAAAGCAGTTCGGCGAGCGATTGCATTTCCGCTTCGACCAGCGCCTTGAAGGCGAACATCACCCGCGCACGGCGCTGGGGGTTGGTCGCGGCCCACGCGGGCTGGACGCGCTTGGCGGTTTCCACCGCGCGGGCGAGCAGCGCGGCATCCCCGAGGGCAACTTCGGCCTGCACTTCGCCGGTCGAGGGGTTCCAGATAGCGTGCTTGCGCGTGGGCGCGGGGGACTGGCCGACGATGAAGTGATCGATATGCCGCAGGGCCTGGGTCATGTGGGGGGTATCTCCTGTCTCTGCCGCCCCAATGCCCCCCGCGCGGCAGGCTTGCAAGCCTTGCCGCTCCCCTCAAAAGTGCTGGCCTTGGGGGCTGAGCGCGAGGCTGCGCGGCACCGCTGCGCGATCAATCGAAAATGTCGAAAATCGAACTGCGCTTGCGGCGATGACCATATTCCCCGCGCTCGCCATATTCTCCGCGCTCGCCGTATTCACCCGCCTCGCCATAGCCGCGATAGCCGCCGTGCGGCTGGTGGGGCGGGGGCGGGGGCGGGGCAACGGGGCGCTGCGGCGCTGCCGGCGGCGGGGCATTGTCCTGCGCCGCCGACATCAGCTTTTCCAGCTCGCCGCGGTCGAGCCACACCCCGCGGCAGGTCGGGCACATGTCGAATTGCACCCCGTCACGGTCGACGGTCTGCATCGAACTGTTGTCGTTGGGGCACAGCAGAAGCGGCATGGGTCATCCTTTGATTGCAGCCTATTCTGCGGGCCTAAGCCGACAATCGGGCGATTGTGCGGCGGCCGCTGCCTATTGTCCGGACGGGATGAGCGTGATCGCGGTCTGCCGCCCGTCGATGAAACGCACGGTCTTGCCATCGAAGAACGCGTCCTCCTCGGTGCGGAAGTCGACTTTCTGCCCGCCCCATTCGGGAACCGCGGCATAGGAGGTCAGCTCGATCGACCACGCGGTGTTCGGCCGGATCGGCCCGCTGCCGCGCGGGTCGGGGTTCTGGTTGTCCCAGAACCCGATCGCAGGCCCTGCGCCGTGGCCGTGATAACCGATGGGGTGCGAATAGATCGACGGGTCGAGCCCGGCGGCAATCGCCTTGGCGCGCGCCTCGGCCAGCGCTTCGTTGCCCGAACGTCCCGGCTTGAACGCCGCGCGCAGGAAATCCTGCACCTTGTTGCTGTTAGCGAGACCCGCGCGCAGCCCCGCAGGCGCCTCGGTCTCGCCGGGCTTCAGGACATAGGCAAGGTGCTGGGTATCGGTGTTGAGCCGCAGATAGGTGATGCCGAAATCGGTCCAGAGCAGATCGCCGGGCTGGATCACCTCGTCGCCTTCCAGCATGCCCTTTGCACCCTGCCGCTGGATCGCCACCGAAGGGTGGAACCACGGGTCAAGGCCAAGCTGCATCAACCGGTCGCGATACCACCATTGCACCTGTTCGGCGGTGGTGACCCCGGGGGTGATGACGCGGCGCGAAAACGCCTCGCCGATCACCGCGTGGGCGATCCGCACGATTGTGGGGTAGATTTCCGTTTCCGCAGGCGTGCGGGTTTCGAGCCAGCGGATCGCCAGCCCTTCGCCGCTGGTGACCCGTTCGTGCAGCGCAGCGGGCAGCGCCGCCATCATGCGGTCATACTGGCTCAGCGTCATGCCGTCGGCGAACTGGTAGAGATCGGAGGAATTGATCGCGATCCTGCGCGGGTCGCGCGCCGCGATGATCTCGGCCACCGCGGCCCATTGGTCGGGTTGCGTGTCGGGGTCCCACGCCGGTGCGAAAAATCCGCCAAGCCCGTAGCGGCTGACCGTCAAGCGTTCGACCGGCTTGCCGTTCCCGGGATCGAAGAAGATCAGGATGGTGCGGCGGCGCGCATGCATGTTTTCGGCATCGAGCATGGTGGCGACCACCGGTTCCTCGAAATATTCGCGCGCCACCAGCAACCACATGTCCACGCCTTCGGCTTGCATGATCTGCGGCATCAGCGTGTCGAGCCGTTCGGCAAGGATCCGGTTTTCGAGCGTCGCACGTTCGCGCGGCGACTGGATTTCAGGCAGCGTGGGGGCCGCGGTTTCCGTATCGGTCAAGGCTGGCGGCGCATCGGCAAGCGCGGGGTGGGCCACAAGGGCTGCTGCCAAAGCAAAGAAATGCCGTTTCATATTCCCATACCCCTTTCCGAACCCGAGGGCGCAGAGTGGCGGGGACTTGCGCCGGTATCAAGCGGTTCGCTATGTTTTGCCCCCGGGCCGACCGGTGCCTGATCGCAGCGTTGCAGGGGCATCCGGGTAGGCGTGCGATGATCCGGGCGTGCCAACGGCTGCATCGTGCAACGCGGATATGCATGTCCCGCGGCTTGCCGCACCGGCGCGCGCGCGGCTAACACCTGCACCGATGGACGATCAAACCCACCCGCTCGCCGTGCGCGCCTTGCTGGTCGATGCCGGCACCGTCACTGAAATCGGCCCCGAAACCGTCGCGGACTTTGCCGGGCCTGGGTTCGTCTGGCTGCATGTCGATGGCGCGGGCAAGCGGCAGGAGATGGACGTTCCCGATTACGTGCCGCACATGGCGGCCAATGCGTTGGTCGCAAGCGAGACGCGCCCGCGCTGCGATGCGGTCGATGCCGGCGTGCTGATCAACCTGCGCGGCACGGCCGCCGACACCATGCAAGACAGCGACGGGCTGGTTTCGATCCGGGTGTGGGTCGAAAACCACCGGGTCACCTCGGTCAGCCGTCACAGCATGGCGGCGCTGGGCAAAGTCGAGGCCGCGGCGCGCAGCGGAAGGATCGTCGACGGAGGCGATTTCGTTGCCGCGCTGGCGCATGCGATTTCGGTCGAGCTCGATCCCAAGGTTGCCGATCTGGGTGACCAGCTCGACGATTGCGAAGGCATGCTCGACGGGGGCAACATCTATGAACTGCGCCGGAATATCGCATGGATCCGCAGTCAGGCGATCGTGCTGCGCCGGTTCGTCGCGCCCGATCGCGATGCGCTGGGCCAGATGGCGCAGCTCGAATTCGCCTGGATCAGCAAGGACGACCGCCTGCACCTGCGCGAAGCGGCGGACCGGTTTGCGCGGATGGCCGAGGAACTGGAGGCGGTGCGCGAACGCGCCGCGCTGCTCCACGAACAATTGACCGATCTGCGCGCCGAAATGATCGATCAGCGCAGCCTGGGCATCGCGGTGACCGCCTTCATCTTCCTGCCGCTGACCTTTGTCACCGGCCTCTTGGGAATGAATGTGCAGGGCATTCCCTTTGCCGATCACCCGCAGGCGTTCTGGGGCGTGGTCGCATTCTGCGCGGTAATCGGCGCGGCGGTTCTGGCGTGGTTCAGCGTGCGCCACTGGCTGAGCGACTAGCGCGCTGAGCCGGTCAGGGGTTCAGCCATGCGGCGGTCATCGTCCCGCGGTGCCCTTCGGGTGCCAGCGCGGTGCGCAAGGCTTCGAGCAGCGGCGGCAGGCCCTGGGCAAAGGCATAGGGCGGGTTGACGACGAACAGCCCCGCGCCGTTGTAGATCCCCGGCTGATCGGCATCGTAAAGCCAGTGTTCGATATTCAGGAACTTGGGGATGCCAAGCTGGCGCAGCTTGTCCTTCCAGCGCTGGTGCGCGGCGCGGTCTTTCAGCGGATACCAGATCACGGTTACGCCGTGCGACCATTTGCGCTGCGCGGCGGCAAGGGTTGCAGTAATCCGCGCGCGTTCGTCGGTCTGCTCGTAAGGCGGGTCGACCACTACTACCCCGCGCGGGGTGCGCGTCGGCAGCATCGCAAGCCACAGCTCATAGGCGTCGCGTTCATGCACCGCAGCATTGCTCCCGCGCATCGCCCGGCGCAGCGCCTGCGCATCCTCGGGGTGCTTTTCGTTGAGGATCAGCACGTCCTGTTCGCGCAAAAGCTGCGCCAGGATGCGCGGGCTGCCCGGATAGAGCCGCAGTTCCTCCGGGCCTTCATTGACGCTCGCAACCGCCGCGCGGTAATCGCCGAGCAGGGGGTCGGCATCGGCCAGGGCGCGCAGCACGCCCTGCGCCGCCTCGCCGGTGCGCAGCGCGTCCGGCCCGCCCAGATCGTACAATCCGCAGCCCGCGTGGGTATCGATCAGCGTCAGCGCCGAGGGTTTGCGCTGGAGCGCCTTGACCAGCGCGATCAGCACCGCGTGCTTGACCACATCGGCGCTGTTGCCCGCGTGGAACGAATGGCGATAGTTCATACGGCGATTTCCATGAAGGTTCCCGGGGCCAGCCCCTCCAGCGTCCAGTCGCCGATCGACCAGCGCACCAGCCGCAAGGTCGGCAAGCCGACCGCGGCGGTCATCCGCCGCACCTGCCGGTTGCGCCCTTCGCGGATGGTCAGGCTGATCCACGCGTCGGGCACCGATTTGCGCACGCGGATCGGCGGATCGCGCAGCCACAGATCGGGCGCGTCGATCCGCAACGCTTCAGCAGGCAGCGTCATTCCATCGTTGAGCGCGACACCTTGGCGCAACTGCGTAAGCGCAGCGTCATCGGGCGTGCCTTCGACCTGCACCAGATAGGTCTTGGGCAGCTTGAAACGCGGCTCGGAAATGCGCGCCTGAAGCCGGCCATCGTCGGTCAGCAGCAGCAGACCCTCGCTGTCACGGTCGAGCCGTCCGGCGGGATAGACGCCCTTGGCAGTGATGAAATCCGACAGCGTCGCGCGCGTGGTCGGCGATCCGCGATCGGTGAACTGCGACAGCACGCCGAAAGGTTTGTTGAACAGAAGCAGCCGGGCCATCGCGCGCCCATATCGCGCGATGGCGTTCGTGTCTGCCCGTGATGTGCGATGGCGCGCCCGGACAGGGGGCAGCGGCCGCACCCCTCCAAGGATCATGCCGTCAGAACCGCGCCGAGATCCCGGCGTAGATCTGCACATCGGGGGTCGCCTGATTAAGGCCGAAATTGCCCCCGACATCGAGCTGGAGCTCGTCCGTCAGCAGATAGGCCAAGGCGGCGTCGGCAGAATACTGGCGCACGGTTCCGGCGGGGTCCCAGTTCTGCGATGTCCACAATTCGGCCGCGATCGTGGTGCGCGGCGCGATCGGGTGGGCAAGGTTGACCACGCCCTGGAACTCCGGATGGCGATCGTCCGGCGCGAGGACATCGGCGAGCAGATTCAGTTGCGGCACGAGCGTCAGCGTGGCCTTGCCGACCGGCATCTGCACCGGCACGATCAGGCCGCCCTCCCACGCGCCATTGCCGATCCCGGTCGCGGCGGTGGGGGCCTTGACGAAGGGCAGCAGGGCGGCCTGCACCGCGCTTTCCGGGCCGGTCAGGCGCTGCTTGAAACGCACCGTCAGATCGCCCACCCCGGTCTGGCTGACGGTCTGCCCGCCCGCACGGGTGCGAACCTCGACCAGCGGTGCGAGGTTCAGCTGGATGTCGCTGTCGGGGCCAAGACCATATTTGAGCGTCGGATTGGTATAAAGCAGCACATCGGTTCGCCCAGCCGCGCCAGCGGCGATCCGGGTCCAGCTGAACAGATCGGCCTCGACCTGCACCATGCCTTCGGGAACGGTGCATACGGCGTTGCCTTTGGCCGGGCGATCGGTGCAGATCGGGCCGGGGCCGGATGCGGCCATGTCCTCCCCGACCGCCACTTGCGCGTCCTCTGCGGCGACCGGCATCGCCGCCGCGAGGCAGGCCGTCAGCGCGGTTGCGGTGAGCGTCAGGTTCGATTTTCTCATCATTCAGACCCTTAAGAAATTGCGGCGATCTCGATGCCGCCGAAGCGACGCCAATGGTCCCGGGCGCCGTGAAATCGCGATGCGGAAAAGCGGCGCGGGCCGTGAAATCTGCGTGAAGCGGCACCCGGCTGGCCCGCAGCGGCGCGCGCATTTCACGCAGATTTAATGCGCAAGGCCCGTTTGGAGCGGCGATATTTCACGCGGATCGGCGGCATCGGCAGCCCGTTGTGACTGCGCATTGGGAGTCCCCATGACCTTCGATCTACTTCTGGCCGCGCTGGTGGCGCTTGGCCTGCTGGCTTACCTGACATTCGCCCTCTTGCGGCCGGAGCGGTTCTGATGGCGCGTTCCGGTATGTTCGACCCCGCGCTGATGGCGCCCGCGGCGCGTGACGCCTTCGTCAAGCTCGATCCGCGGACGCTGGCCCGCAACCCCGTGATGTTCGCGACCGCCGTGGTCGCCGCGGCGGCGACGCTGATCCTGTTCCACCACCTGGCGACGGGCACGGGCGACCTGCTGTTCGAGGGGCAGCTGGTGATCTGGTTGTGGGTCACCGTATTGTTCGGCAACTTCGCCGAGGCGCTGGCCGAAGGGCGCGGCAAGGCGCAGGCCGCTTCGCTCAGGGCGACGAAGGACCAGCTTGTCGCTTTGCGTATCGGCAAGGGCGGGACGGCCGAGGAAATCCCAGCAACGCAGCTGAAGCGCGGCGACGTGGTCGTCGTTGTCGCTGGCCAGCAGATCCCCGCCGATGGCGAGGTCGTCTCCGGGGTCGCCTCGGTCAACGAGGCCGCGATCACCGGCGAAAGCGCGCCAGTCATCCGCGAGGCTGGCGGCGACCGTTCGGCGGTGACGGCGGGGACCACGGTGATTTCGGATCAGCTCCACATCAAGGTGACGGCCGAGCCCGGTAGCGGCTTCCTCGACCGCATGATCGCGCTGGTCGAGGGGGCGAGCCGCCAGAAGACCCCCAACGAGATCGCGCTGACAGTGCTGCTGACGGGACTGACGCTGGTGTTCCTGATCGCGGTCGGCACGCTTCCCGCCTTTGCCGTCTATGCGGGCGGCAGCATTGCCGTGCCGGTGCTGATCGCGCTGTTCGTGGCGCTGATCCCGACCACGATATCGGGGCTGCTGTCTGCCATCGGCATTGCCGGGATGGACCGGTTGATCCGCTTCAACGTGCTCGCCAAATCGGGCCGCGCGGTCGAGGCTGCGGGCGACATTGGCACGCTGCTGCTCGACAAGACCGGCACGATTACCATCGGCGACCGGCAGGCGAGCGAGTTTGTGGCACTGACCGGGGTTGCCGAAAGCGATCTGATTTCAGCCGCCCGCCTCGCCAGCCTTGCGGACGAAACGCCCGAGGGGCGCTCCATCGTGATGCTGGCGGGCGCGGGCGATCCGCTTGCGGCGGATGCCGAGGTGGTGGGCTTCACCGCCCAGACCCGCGTGAGCGGCATCGACCAGCAGGGTCGCAGCATCCGCAAGGGTGCGGTCGATGCCGTGCTCCGGCTCGGGGCGTTTCCCGATGGCGCGGTAAGCGAACTGCGCCAGATCACCGACCGCATCGCGCAGGCCGGCGGCACGCCGCTGGCGGTGACCGAAAACGGGCGGCTGCTCGGCGCGGTGCATCTGAAAGACATCGTCAAGGCGGGCATCCGAGAAAGGTTCGTCGAGCTGCGCCGGATGGGTATCCGCACGGTGATGATCACCGGCGACAACCCATTGACCGCCGCCGCGATCGCAGCCGAAGCCGGGGTCGACGATTTTCTCGCCGAAGCCACGCCCGAAGACAAGCTTGCCTACATCCGCAAGGAACAGGCCGAGGGCAAGCTCGTCGCGATGTGCGGCGACGGCACCAACGATGCCCCCGCGCTCGCGCAGTCGGACGTTGGCGTTGCGATGAACACCGGCACCCAGGCCGCGCGCGAGGCGGGCAACATGGTCGATCTCGACAGCGATCCGACCAAGCTTATCGAGGTGGTCGGCATCGGCAAGCAATTGCTGATGACGCGCGGGGCGTTGACCACCTTCTCGATCGCCAACGATGTCGCGAAGTATTTCGCGATCCTGCCGGCGATCTTCGTGGTGCTCTATCCCGGGCTCGGCGCGCTCAACGTCATGGGGCTGGCAAGCCCGAACAGCGCGATCCTTTCGGCGATCATCTTCAACGCGCTGATCATCCCGGTGCTGGTGCCGCTGGCGCTGAAGGGCGTCGCCTATCGCCCGATGCCCGCAGCCAGCCAGTTGCTGCGCAACCTTGCAATCTACGGGCTTGGCGGCGTGATCGCACCCTTCATCGGCATCAAGCTCATCGATCTCGCCGTCGCCGGCCTCGGCCTCGCGTAAGCCGCGAAAGGACTTAATTTCATGCTTTCCAGCATTCTCACCATCACCATCGTCGTCGGGGGCACGGCGCTGTTGTCCTGGCCGCTCGGCAAATACATGGCCGCGCTATTTTCGGGCCGCTTCGCTGCTGCCGACCGGCTGTTCACCGCCGCCTCCGGAGGCGCGGGAGAGCAGGACTGGAAGTCCTATGCGCTCGCGCTGGCCGCCTTCAACGTGGTGATGTTCGCCTTCGTCTTCGCACTGCTGGCGACCCAGCACCTGCTGCCGCTCAATCCCGATGGGCAGGGTGCAACGAGCCTCCACCTGATCTTCAACACGGCGGCGAGCTTCGTCACCAACACCAACCTCCAGCACTATTCGGGCGAGAGCACATTTAGCTACCTTGCCCAGCTTGGCGGGCTGATGTGGCTGCAATTCGTCTCTGCCGCGACCGGGATTGCCGCGCTTGCCGCGCTGGCGCGGGGGATCGGTGGACAGGCCAGCATGGGGAACTTCTTTCTCGACGTGCAGCGGGCGAGCTTCCTGATCCTGCTGCCGCTGGCGATCATCGTGGCGGCCTGGCTGGCATTGTCAGGTGTGCCGATGACGCTCGAGGGCGCTGCGCAGGTGACGACGCTGGAAGGCGCGGCGCAAACCATCGCGCGTGGGCCGGTCGCCGCTTTCGTCGCGATCAAGCAGCTTGGCACCAACGGCGGCGGCTTCTTCGGGCCGAACTCCACCCATCCGCTCGAAAACCCCTCTTTCTGGTCGAACCTCGTCGAGATGGCCTCGCTGATCCTCGTGCCGATGGCCTGTGTCTGGATGTTCGGCCGGATGATCGGCCGTCCCCGCCACGCGGCCGTAATCTTCGCGGTGATGGCCGGGCTGCTGGCGATCAAGCTGACCGCCGCGGTCACCTTCGAAAGCGCGCCGACCATGGCCTTTGCCGACCTTCCGGTCCAGCAGGACATCGGCAATCTCGAAGGCAAGGAACTGCGTCTGGGCGCGATCACCGGACCGCTCTGGGCCGTGCTGACCACCGCCACCAGCAATGGTTCGGTCGGCGCGATGCACGACAGTCTCAACCCGCTCACCGGGCTCGTGCCGATGGCGGGGATGTGGCTCAACGAGACGTTCGGCGGCGCGGGCGTCGGGATGATCAACATGTTCCTCTACATCGCGCTTGCGGTATTCGTGGCGGGCATGATGGTGGGCCGCACGCCCGAATATCTCGGGCACAGGATCGAGGGGCGCGAGATGCGGCTGGTCGTGCTCGCGCTGATCAGCCACCCGCTGCTGATCCTTGGCGGCACCGCGCTGTTCGCCGCGACCCCGTGGGGGACGGACACCCTCAACAACACCGGCGCACACGGCTTTTCCGAGATTCTCTACGAATTCAGCTCTGCGGCCGCCAACAACGGTTCTGGGTTCGAAGGGTTGGGTGACAACACCCCGGCCTGGAACATTGCCACCGGCATCGTCATGCTGATCGCGCGCTTCCTGCCGATCATCGTGCCGCTCGCAATTGCCGGGTCGCTGATGGCCAAGCGTCGCAGCGCCGAAAGTGCAGGCACGCTCAGCGTCGAAGGGCCGACCTTTGGGGTGATGCTGTTCATCGTCATCCTGATTTTCGGCGCGCTGACTTTCTTCCCCGCCGCCGCGCTTGGCCCGATTGCCGAGCATGTGCAGCTGATGCGTTAAAGGAGCACCCTTGCGATGCGATACATCCTTCCTTCGATCCGGCTGTGGCTGGTCACCTTCCTCGTCTGCGTCGTGCTCTATACGGCGCTGATCCTCGGCTTTGCGCAAAGCCTTGCGCCCTTCAGCGCCAATGGTTCGATCATCATGTCCGGCACCACCCCGGTCGGCAGCGCGCTGGTCGCGCAGAAGTTTACCAGCGCGGGTTATTTCTGGCCACGGCCGTCCGCGCCCGATTACAATGCGATGGGCGCGGCCGGCAGCAACAAGTCGCCGACCAGCCCCGATCTGACCGCAAGGGCACGCGAAACGATCGCAGCCTATGGCGGTGCGACCGCAGCCAATCCCATCCCCGCCGATCTGGTGGCAGCCTCGGGCGGCGGGCTGGATCCCCACATCACGCTGGCCGGCGCGCGTTACCAGGTCGAGCGGGTGGCCGCCGCGCGCGGCCTTTCCCGGGGTGCGGTAAGCCGGCTGGTTGAAACACAGGCCGTCCGCACCGCCGGCCCGCTCGCGCCTGAGAAGATCGTCAATGTCCTCGCGCTCAATCTGGCGCTGGACCGGCTGGAACGGTAGAGGGCAGCATGATCGACCCGCGCCCTGCCACCAATGCCGATCGCTTCCTGCGGCTGGCCCAGCGCGGCGAGCGCGGGAAGCTGACGGTCTATCTCGGCATGGCACCGGGGGTCGGCAAGACTTACCGGATGCTACAGGAAGCCGCGCGCAAGCGGGCCGAGGGCACCGACGTGGTGGTCGGCATCGCCGAAACCCACGGGCGCAGCGAAACCGCCGCGCTGCTCGAACCGTTCGAAGTGATGGCGCGCAAGAGCATCGCCTACGAAGGCCATGTTCTCGAAGAATTCGACATCGACACCGCGCTCGATCGAAGGCCCGGCCTCATTCTGGTCGACGAGCTTGCGCACAGCAATGCGCCGGGCAGCCGCCATCCGAAACGCTGGCAGGATGTCGCCGAACTGCTGGTTTCCGGGATCGACGTGGCGACCACGCTCAACATCCAGCACATCGAAAGCCTCAACGATGTCATCGCCGGCTTTACGCATGTGCGGGTGCATGAAACGGTGCCCGACAGCATCCTCGCGGCTGCCGAGATCATTCTCGTCGATCTTCCACCCGACGCGCTGATCGCGCGGCTGATGGCAGGCAAGGTCTACCTGCCCGAGACCGCCGACCGCGCGCTGGCGAACTTCTTCACGCTTCCCAAACTTGCAGCCTTGCGCGAACTGGCGCTGCGCTTTGCCGCCGGATCGGTCGATCGCCACCTGCGCGACGAGCTCGAACTGAGCGGGGCCGACGGCGACTTTGCCGTAGGCGAACGGCTGCTGGTGGCGATCAGCACGGGCAAGGGCGGGGCGCAGGTGGTGCGCCATGCCAAGCGGCTTGCCGATCTTGCCCATGCCCCCTGGACCGCAGTGGTGGTCGAAAGCGGCAGCGCGCGCAGCATCGCCGGGCGGCAGCGCGAGCAGCTGGCTGAGAACTTGGCGCTGGCATCCTCGCTCGGGGCATCGCTGCTGACCGTGGCGGCGACCGATGTCGCGCAGGCGCTGGTGGACGAGGCGCGCAATCTGCGAGCCAGCCAGATCGTGATCGGCAAGAGCCGCCGCAGCCGCTGGTTCGAATGGCGTCACGGGTCGGTCGCGCAGGACGTGATCCGCAAGGCGCGCGGTGCAGCGGTGCATGTGATCCCGCTCGACGAGGCCGACGACAAGCCTGCCCAAACCGGCGAGGCCAATCCGTGGCAGGCGCCCCTCTTGGCGCTGTTGCCGGTCGCGCTAGCGGTCGCGCTGCTGTGGGTCTTCGAAGGTCTGGTGCCCGCCCCCGTGATCGACATGGCGTTGCTGGTGCCCGTGGTCGCGGCGGCCGGCCTCCTGCGGACTTCGGCGGGCCTTTGGGCGGCACTTTGGGCTGCGCTTGCCTACAATTACTTCTTCACCGCCCCCCGCTTCAGCCTTCTCATCAGCGACAGCGCCAACGTTGTGACTTTTGTCCTGCTGGCACTGGTGGCGACGGTCATCGGCGCGCTGGCCAGCCGCGTCCGGCGGCAGGCGGAAACCAGCGCCGGGGTGGCGCGGCTCAATGGCTCGCTGGCGCGGTATGCCGGCCTGCTCGGCGGGATTTCGGATCGCGATGAAACCGCGCGCGTTGCCTGCCGCGAGATCGGCGCGCTGCTCGATGTCGAAGCGGTGATCGTCACGCGCGAAGGCGATCGGCTCGTCCTGCGCGGCAACGACAATTACACCGTGCTGGACACGGTCAGCGATGCCGCCGCGCGCTGGACGCTCGAACAGGCCGTTCCCGCGGGGCGCGACACCGGCACGCTCAATGCCTCCGACTGGCAGTTCCATCCTTTGCAGACCTCGCTCGGCCTGATGGGCGCGCTGGGTCTGGCTCGCAGCGCACGGGGGAGGGTGATCCGCGCCGACGATGCGACGCTGCTGGCCTCGCTGATCGATCAGACCGCGCTCGCTCACGAACGGCTGGTGCTGGAGGAGGACGCGCGGCAGGTCGGCACGCTGCGCGAACGTGACCGGCTGCGCGGGGCGTTGCTCGGCAGCATCGCGCATGATCTGAAGACGCCGCTGACGGCGGTGATCGCCGCGACCGAGGTCATCCCCGATCATGGCGATTACGGCGAGGAAGTGCGCATCGCGCGCAGCGAGGCCCGCCGGCTCCAGCGGTTTCTCGGCGATCTGCTCGAAGCCTCGCGGATCGAGGATGGTGGCATCGAACCCCGTCCCGAAACCGTCGACCTCACCGACATCGTCGCCGCGGTGCTGCGCGACCTGCGCCAGACCGATAGCAGCAGCAGGGTCGTCACCCGCGTCGATCCTGACTGCCCGCTGATTGCGACCGATCCCGTGCTGCTGCGTCATGCGCTGATCAATGTGATCGACAACGCGCTCAAGTTCTCGTCGGAACGGGACCGGGTCGAAGTGGTGATCGCCTGCGAGGAAGACCGCGCGATCTGCCGCGTGCTCGACCGCGGACCGGGTCTGCCGGCCGATCACCGGGCGCTGTTCGAGCGGTTCAAACGCCTCGAAGGCAGCGACCGGGTGGGCGGTTCGGGCCTCGGCCTTTGGATTGCCAAGAACCTCGTCGAGGCGCTCGGCGGAACGATCGACGCGGGCAACCGCGAAGGGGGCGGCGCGGCTTTTGCCATTGCCCTGCCGCTCGGTTCCGCGGCACGGAGGCCCGAAGATGCGTAAGGACGTTCTCATCGTCGATGACGAGCCCGCGATCCGCCGCCTGCTAGTCGGCGCGCTCGACCGTGCGGCCATCACCCATGCCGAAGCGGCGACCGCCGCCGATGCCTTGCGCCTCGCGCAGGCTGTGCCCGCGCCGCTCGTCGTGCTGCTCGATCTCGGTTTGCCCGATCGCGATGGGCTAGAAGTCGTGCCCCAACTTGCCGCACTGGGGCTGTCGGTGATCGTTCTCACTGCGCGCGATGCCACGGAGGAAAAGGTCACCGCGCTCGACCTTGGTGCCGATGATTTCGTTACCAAGCCGTTCGACAGCGAGGAACTGCTGGCGCGCATCCGTTCGGCGTTGCGGCGCAAGGCCGGGCCGCTCGCCGCCAGTGCATCGCGGGATTTCGCGGACGGGCACATCGACCGCGAAACGCACACGGTGACGGTGCGCGGGAGCCTTGCCGAACTGACCCCGCGCGAATTCGACCTGCTCTGGACGCTCGCCGACAAGCCGGGGCGCGTGGTCACGCACGAACGGCTGCTGGAGACGGTCTGGGGCCCGGCCCACCGCCACGATCTCAACTACCTGCGCGTCGCCGTGCGCGCGCTCAGGCGAAAGCTCGAAGTCGATCCCGCCACCCCCCGGCTGATCGTCAACGAGCCGGGCGTGGGCTACCGGCTTGCTGCTGGCCGCTAGGTCGGTTGGGGAGCGAAATCAGGATCGCAGACACCGATGCGCCTTGCCTGCGCGGCCCACAGGGAATTCGCCAAACCTGTGTTGACCAATCCCATGTCGTCGTGGCAATGGGCGAGCGCTTGTTGCGGACACGGTAAAAACCGTCGCGGCGCGGGAAAATCCATCCCGCCCCTTTCTGCGCGATGCGGGTGTAGCTCAATGGTAGAGCAGAAGCTTCCCAAGCTTACGACGAGGGTTCGATTCCCTTCACCCGCTCCACAATCGTGAAATAGCCGCAGAAAACCGCCAATCCGGAGGCGGTAATGCGTTCACCTTCACCCATAGCTTCTCACACGGCTTCTCACAGGCCGGGCGAGGGAGCCCTCCGGCCGAACGCGTTCGGTCCGCTGGTGCGCTGACATGGGCCAGCACAGCTATCTCGTGCGCCGCGGAGCCCGATACCACTTTCGGCGGAGACCACCTTCCGTCTACAAATGTAGTCGTCCTATAAGCATTGCGCTGGGCACATCCGACCCTGTCGAGGCACGTCGCCTCGTTCGGCGGTTGGCCGTGAAATGGGACGATTTGAACGTGTTAATGGCGCCGAATTTTGAGCGAGGTCATCTGACCATCCACGAACAGGAGGCCCTCTTTCGCAAGGGGCTGGAGGATGAACTCGCGCGGGCAACTGCGCATGTGAGGGCTCCGATGGGTTCCGCACAGCCGCACGCCGGGCTGCACCGGATCATGGAGGCGGCCTATCGTATCGTTGCCCGCGTGCCACATGATGCTGCCACGATCCAGTTCGAGACGATCGAAGCGGAAACCGACGAGACGTGGACGGGTGAAGAAACCCTTCTGCTCTGGAAGACGCTCAAACTGCTCGTGACGCCGATGAGCGTCAGTCAGAACGAGGCGAAAGAGGCCATAGAGCAACTCGGCGGCCCATTGAATGAGGGAGCCATCCGAGAGGCGCGTTCGCAGATATTGCACGGATATGCCGAGGCACATCGCCGCTCCACGTTCCTCGACAGCGAGGAGGTTAATGCGTCAGGGCGAGGCGTTATGGCCCTTCTGGATGACGCCATCATCGGCCGGGCTTGCGCAGCGCATAATAAGCCCCAAGCTCCTTCTCCGCCGGTGCCGGAGACCGCTGCGGCAACGATTTCACCTGGAAATCACCCGATGCCAGAGAGCATCTACGCGTTCCCGAGCGATCTGCGTTTCAGCGAGGTGATGCACAAGGTTCTGGCTGAGCTGGCTGAAGAAAAGGGGTGGGCAAAAGACAACGGCCAGCGTGAGGCGGTATGTGAACGTGCGGCCTGGATTTGTGGTGACAAGCCGCTGCGGGATTGGAGTGCGGCCGACGCGAAGTATTTCGCCAAGACCGTTGCCAAGTTCCCCAATGATTTCAAATGGGGGAAGCTCGGCGTGAGCGGAGCAATGGCAGTGCCGTTCGACGAGAAAGACATCCCTTCGAACGAGGGTAAAGAGCGAAACGCTCGCACCATCAATCGCGACCTGAGCATCCTCCAGAACGTATCTAGGCGGCTGGCCAAGACCCACTGGCGCCTGAAATACAGCAAGGATATCGAGGTCGACTTCCTTGCATACACCATCACGGTTGTAGACGATCAGGAAGATCCCGATCGCATGCCGTGGACGCCGAAGCACCTGAAAGTCCTGTATTCGCTGCCGCTCTGGCAGGGCGGTGGGGGAAACATCGCGCGTCTCAAGCCTAGCAAGCGACCGATAATCTATATGGACGCCGCCTACTGGCTCCCCCTTATCGCGACCTACACGGGCCTCTGTCGCGAGGAAGGGGCTGGGCTTGAAGTCGATGACTTCAATTTCGACTGCGAGGTGCCCTACCTGGTGGTGAAAAAGAACGAGCTACGCCGATTGAAGAACAATTCGCGCGCGCGGGTGATGCCTCTCCATCCCGAGCTTCTCGAGCTGGGCCTGCAGAGGTATGTCGAGGCGATCGCCAGGGAGCAAAAACACGTGCCCGGGTTGTGCACTCCCGTTTTCCCGGAGCTTTGGTGCGACGATGCCAAGTATCATGGTGGTGGTGAGAAGGTTCCGTCGTTCGGCGGCAGGCGCTTCTATGCTATCGCGTGGCGTTACATCGCCGACGCCACTCATGGCGTGATGCCGCTGCCGGAAACGCGTGACGGAAAAAAGGCCGACTTTCATTCGCAGCGGACCTATAATCAAAGCGTTCTCGCTGCTCCAGACGTCGCGGACAAGCTTCTAGCCATGCACATGGGGCACGCGCGTGAGGGCACTGGGCCCAAAAAATATGACCGTAGGGCGCTGGCACTCGGTGAAGTCAAAGAGCTGCGTGAGCGGCTCGTTATCATGGTGCGCGAAATGCCGATCGTGACTGCGCACATCCCGCGACAAAAGAAAGTGCAGCTGCTGCACATCCGGCATCGTTCCCGCGTCGGATCGGCGCCTGGTCGCGACGCGCAGCGTAAATTCTGCGAATGACGGGCGCGGGCGCGTGCCAAGAAAGCCATGTACAATAATCGTTTGACCTTGCGGCGCTCCTGATGATCATGCTGATCAATCGACGTTAGCCGTAAGATCGGCATCTCGAGGCTGTTTGAGACTGGAGTCCTTCTTGCGGGTAATCGATACCACAGGCCGCAACCGACCTATCGACTGGCTCGTCGGCGGTTCTGCCCCTCTCGACGCGATGACCAGTGATTTGTCCATCTTCGGAGCTGCTGCCGTCTTCGACGTAAAGGGGCAAAGGAAACTGGATAGATTGCTGATCGGAGCAACCCACCCAGTTGCGAACCTGGTTGGAACCGCCAATGATCGCGGGCGGCGTAATCGCCTTGAAGCAAGGGCGCTCTGCAACAACTTGGCGCGCGTTATCGCTGAGGCTCAGGTCCGGCAGACACGTCTACCGCTCACCCAATCGCTCGTCATTGGCGGCGATGTTGCGCTGCTAGGGAACTGTCCCCTGACCACCGGCGGGCTGGGCATTGCACCGCAAGATGCGCTCGGACTGGTTCAGGCCGCGGATGGCGCTGACGAGATCGAGGGTCTGAGACAGTGGTTCCGGGACCTGTGGCGACAGGCAGATCCCGATGGGGACGGCGTGTCTTTCCTGCGCGCGGCTATGAGCGACGGCGCTAGCCAGCACGAGCCGAATGGCATCTATCTACAGGCCCTGTTCCACCTCTTCGCCGAGATGGAAGAGGGAACCGATGAAAACCGGATCGTTGATCCGGCAACAGGGATTCGCGACACGACGATCTGGTCGAAGCTCTACCGCTTCCAGCGTGATGGCGTAATAGGTGCCATCGACAAGCTGCAACGCTTTGGGGGGTGCATTCTCGCTGACAGTGTCGGTCTCGGGAAGACATTCGAGGCGCTGGCGGTCATCAAGTATTTCGAGCTGCGGAACGCCCGCGTGCTCGTTCTGGCTCCGAAGCGCCTTCGCGAGAATTGGACGCTCTGGACGCAGAACGACGTGCGCAACATGCTCGTCGGCGACCGGTTCTCGTTCGATGTCCTGAACCACACTGACCTATCCCGCGAGCAGGGACAGTCCGGTGAAATGGATCTCAGCCACATCAACTGGGGCAATTACGACCTCGTGGTCATCGACGAGAGCCACAATTTCCGGAACCGCCCTGCCGGGAAAGGCGAGCGCGAGAGCCGCTACGACAAGCTGCTCAACGCCGTGGTGAAAGCCGGTGTCAAAACCAAGGTTCTCATGCTGTCGGCGACGCCGGTCAACAACCGGCTCAATGACCTCAAGAACCAGATCGCCTTCGCGACCGAGGCCAACGACCAGGCTCTCGCCGGCCATGGAGTGCCGAGCATCGCCGGCACGGTGCGTATCGCGCAAGGCCAGTTCAACCGGTGGCAGGAATTGCCGGAGGCACACCGCACACCGGCAAAGCTGCTCGAGATGCTGGGCTTCGACTATTTCCGTCTGCTCGACCTGCTGACCATCGCGCGGAGCCGGAAGCATATCGAGAAATACTACGGCACCACCGAAACCGGCACCTTCCCGGAGCGGCTCCAGCCGCAGAACATCTACTCGGACGTGGACCTTGCTCGCGCCTTTCCTCCGATAGGCGAAGTGAACAACGAGATCAGGCGCCTCAAGCTGGCCGCCTTCGCACCCCTGCGATACGTCATGGAGGATCGGCGCGAGGCCTATGACCGGCGATACAGCCAGCAGACCGGTTCGGGCGCCAGCGTATTCCGCCAGCTCGACCGTGAAGAGAGCCTGGTCGCCCTCATGCGGATTAATTTGCTCAAGCGCATGGAGAGTTCCGTCCATGCCTTTGCGCTCACGATCGAGCGGCAGCTCACCGCGGTTGACGAATTGATCCGGCGTATCGATGCGCATGACGAGAGCGTCGATGCGCCATCGATCGATGACCTTGAAGAAGATGATCCCACCCTCGAGCAATTGGGGGTCGGCAAGAACATCCGCGTCCTGCTGTCCGATGCCGACCTAGTGCGCTGGCGGCAGGATCTGGCCGAGGACCGCGAACGCCTGCAGCGGCTTCTGCGTCAGGCCCAGCAGGTTGGCCCGGCACAGGACGCCAAGCTTGCCGACCTGAAGCAGCTGATCGCCCGGAAGCTCTCCGCCCCCTACAATGACAGCAACGTCAAACTGCTCGTGTTCACCGCCTTCGCGGACACAGCCAAATACCTCTATGCGCAGCTGGCCGAGACCTATCCCCGGCCGATGGCGCTGGTCACCGGGTCCGGCCGGAACAAGACCACCCACCCGAAGCTGCGCGCCGATCTTGCCTCGATCCTCACCGCGTTCTCCCCGCGATCGCGTTCGCGGCCAGAAGCGCTCGCGCAGGAGCCGGAAATCGACCTCGTCATCGCCACCGACTGCATCTCCGAGGGCCAGAACCTTCAGGACTGCGACTGCGTGGTGAATTACGACATCCACTGGAACCCCGTTCGCATCGTCCAGCGGTTCGGCCGCGTCGATCGGCTCGGGTCGCCGAACAGCGTCATCCAGCTCGTCAATTTCTGGCCGAACATGGACCTCGACAGCTACATCGGCCTCCAACGCAGCGTATCCGGCAAGATGATGCTGCTCGACGTGTCGGCTACGGGGGAGGAGAACCTGATCGAGGCGCAGGCAGGCGATGCCATGAACGACCTCGAGTATCGCCGCCGCCAGCTCGAATCGCTGCAGGAGCGGGTGATCGATCTGGAGGATCTGTCCTCCGGCGTTTCCATCACCGATCTGACGCTCAACGACCTCCGGCTCGATCTCGCCCGCCTGTCGCCCGAGGAGCGGGAGGCCATCGCCCGCCGCATGATCGGCACCTATTCGCCCATCCCGGCGTCCGACGATTTCCCGGCCGGCGCCCTGTTCCTGCTCCGCGCCGCCACACCGAACGCCGAACGTGCGCTGGCCAAGGGCGATCCGCTCTACCCCCATGCGCTTATCTACATCGGCGAGGACGAGCGCGTGATCCTGCCTCCCAGTCAGCCCAAGCGGATGCTCGACCTGCTGCGGCTCGCGTCCAGCACGCCCGCCGAGGTTCAGGCCAAGGCGTGGGAGCAATTCGATGCCGAGACCCGTGAGGGCAGCCGCATGGACAAATACCAGAGCCTGCTCGCCGCCGCGATCCGGGGCGTGACTGGCAAGGCCGAGGAACGCGCCGTCGAAAGCCTGTTCACCACCGGCGGCGTTGAGGGCGCGGGCGGGGAAAGCGGGCTTGATGATTGGGAAGTCATCACCTGGCTCGCCATCCTGCCCCCCCGATAGCCCCCATGACCATCACGCCGCACACCATCCGCGAGGCTCTGGCCCTGCCGCCCGGGGGCGATCCGGCCCGGCGTCTGCCGAAGGACGTTCTGGCCGAGCACGGTGCCGCGCACGCAGCCGACCGCAAGCTGATCGACAAGGCAATCGAGCGGCTGGACTGGTGGGCCACGCTTTCGCCCACCACCATCGGCGTTGCGGCGGCCGCTGATGACGACCGGCCCGTTCCCGCCATCCAGCTGCTCGCCCTCACTGCGCGGGCCGAGCCGACCCAGCGGCTGCTCACAATCATTCACCGCGCCATTCCCGTGCCGATCATCCTGCTGACCGCTTTGCCGGGCGGTGCAGGCACGCGCGTTTCATTCGCGCCCCTGCGCCGGGCCGAGCGGATTGGCGACAAGATGGTGGTCGAGCGGCTGGTCGTCGCCCCTGACTGCACCGATGCGGCAGAACCGGCGACCGCCGCTTTCATTGCCAGCCTCGCCGTGCCAGCGCTCCCCCGCCTCAACCTGCGGCTCCTCTATGATGGACTGGTCGAGCGGGCCGAGGCGCTGGAGATTGCGCGGCTGACCGGCCAGCCTTTCCGCCTTGTTGATGATCCCGCCGCCCGCCGCGAGGCGCTCGCCCGCTATCGTGAGGCGGAGGCGGCATGGTTGGCGGCACGGGCGGCGGCCAAACGCGAAAAGGCCCTCGCCAAGCAGATTGCATTGGGCGCGGAGGTGCGGCAATTGCGCAGCCAAGTCGATGAAATCTTGCAGCAACTGGAGGATTGATGGGCAAAGGGGGCTATATTGGTGGCGGCACGATCATCGGCCCGCATACGCCCGGATGGTTCGGGAAACCGCGACCCAAAAAGAAGAAGAAGCCCAAGCCGGAAGTCGGTGAGGCCATGAAGGCCAGTGCGAAGGCCGCCAAGCATGATCACAGCGGCGCAGCGGCCGCCAAGCCTGCCGGAAAGCGGACGCACCGGCGCCGATACGCCCCGCAGCCTGTGCTGGCAAAGCCCAAGCGGGAGCTGTCCGCTGCCGACGAACGCCGCATCGGCAAGCTTCGGCTGCACATCAAGGGTCTGGAGCAATTGCGTGACGGCTACCAGAAGCAGATCGACAGCGCGCTCGCCGAGCTGAACGGCGTGTTGAAAGAATACGGCCTGCCGCTAGAGCGGAGCGGCCAGAAATGACGGGACCGATAATGAACGACACCACTTCCGATGGCGAGCGCGCCATCCCCAAGATTACCCGCGATGACGAGGCTGCGGGGAGCGGGGATCTGGTGCGGGAGAATGTGGAGCGGCTGAAGGCGCTGTTCCCGCAGATCGTGACCGACGGGAAGGTCGATTTCGATGTGCTGCGCCAGCTGCTCGGCGACGAGGTGGAGGAAGGCGAGGAGCGTTACGGGCTGAACTGGAAGGGCAAGCGCCGGGCGCGGGCCTTCGCCATGACCCCGAGCCTCGGCACCCTGCGCCCGGCGCCCGAGGACAGCGTGGACTGGGACACAACCCAGAACCTGATGATCGAGGGCGACAACCTCGAGGTGCTGAAGCTGCTGCGCCGGTCCTATGCTGGCAAGGTAAAGCTGATCTACATCGATCCGCCGTATAATACTGGCAATGATTTCGTTTACAGCGACTCCTACAAGAGGCCGCTTCAAAACTACCTTGAGAAAACAGGACAAGTGGCCATTGAGGGTGGAGTTGCGACATCAAATGCCGACTCTTCAGGCCGCTACCACACGGATTGGTTGAACATGATGTTCACCAGGCTGCTGATTGCAAAAGAACTTCTTAGAAATGACGGTGTAATATTCATTAATATTGGCGATGAAGAAGTAAGTAATTTGACTTCCATCGGTAAAGAAATATTTGGTGAAGAAAATTTCCTTGCCACGATAGCGTGGCAGAAAAAATATGGTGTTTCCGCAGACTCGAAGGGCATTCCCCTAATGCAGGACTACATCATAGCGCTTCAAAAATCAGATCAATTTTGTCCTGGCCTTCTACCCCGCAGCGAGAAGCAAGAAGCTCTTTACAACAATCCCGACAATGACCCGCGCGGGCCCTGGACTTCGGGCGATCTTTTACGTAATGAATATAGAGAGCGGGATCAGTTTGAAATAATTGGACCCACAGGCAAATCACATCGGCCGCCAATAGGAACAAGCTGGCGCCATCCTCAAGAACAAATCGAGCGTATGATTTCCGAGAACCGCATTTGGTTTGGCTCGGATGGTAAAGGGGTTCCGCGCGTCAAACGGTTCCTATCGGAAACCAAGCAGGGAGTGGTTATTTCAGGATGGTGGCCGCATACAGAGACTGGACATAACGATGAAGCAAAAAAAGAAGTTAAGAGACTTCTTGAGAGTGACGTATTCCAAACTCCGAAGCCGATAAGATTGCTCAAGCGTATTTTTCAAACCGCTGATGTTTAAGGCGATGACATCATTCTAGATTTCTTCGCAGGGTCGGGCACCACGGCTCATGCGCTGATGGATTTCAATAGAGAAACCGGCAACTCTGCTCGGTCAATTATTGTGCAGTTGCCTGAAGTCCTTGACCCAGCGAACAAATCGCAAAGGCTGGCCGCTGATTTTGCGGATGCTATTCGCCGTCCGAGGAACATCGCCGAGCTGACCAAAGAACGCCTCCGCCGCGCCGGGCAGAAAATCCTCGCCGAGCATCCCGATGCGAAGGTCGATACCGGCTTCCGCGTCTACAAGCTCGCCACGTCCAACCTGAAGCCGTGGCAGCCCGATCCGGACAATCTCGAAGCCAGCATCCTCGATGCGGTCGACAATGTCCTGCCCGACCGCACCGAACACGACCTGCTGGTCGAGCTGCTGCTCAAGACCGGGATCGATCTCATCATGCCCGAAGAACGGCGCACGATCGCCGGGCAGACCGTCCACGCGCTCGGCGGCGGGGCGCTGATGGTGTGCCTCGGCAATATCGGCCCCGATGATGTCGAAGCGCTGGGACAGGGCATGGCCGATTGGCTCGACGAACTCGATCCGACCCAGACCACCCTCTATTTCAAGGATGTGGGCCTCGGCACGGAGAACAACCGTTCGGCCACCAAGGCCAATCTCGCCGCAATCCTGCGCCAGCGTCACGGCGACCGCATCGCCAAGATCGCGAGCATCTAGGGCGTGGCCAGCACCATGAAGTTCGTCTTCGAACCCGACCTTGCGCACCAGAAGGCCGCGATCGACGCGGTGGTGGACCTGTTCGCCGGACAGCAGGAGCGCCAGTCGCTGTTCACCATCGCCCCCGGCCAGATCGCGGGCGAGCTCGAATACAACGAGAAGCTGCTCGGCTACGCCAACCGCTTCGACCTGCTGCCCGAACAGGTGCTGGCGAACCTCCACGCGGTGCAGGAGCGCAACGCCCTGCCGCTCTCGCCCGAGCTCGAGGTGAAGGGCGACAAGCGCAGCGGTGAGGGCGACTATGGCATGGACTTCACCGTCGAAATGGAGACGGGGACGGGCAAGACCTATGTCTACCTGCGCACGATCTTCGAGCTGAACCGGCGCTATGGCTTCACCAAGTTCGTGATCGTGGTGCCCTCGGTCGCGATCCGCGAGGGGGTGAAGAAGACGATCCAGCAGACCCGCGACCACTTCCGCCAGCTGTATGACGGGGTGCCGTTCGAAAGCTTCGTCTATGACAGCTCGGACCTGTCGCGCATCATCGACTTCGCCTCGTCCTCGTCGATCCGGGTGATGATCGCGACGGTGCAATCGCTGGGTTCGAAGGCGGCGGTATTCCAGCAGGCGCGCGAGCAGACGCGCGACATTCCGGGCGTGGAATGGGTGAAGAGCACGCGCCCGATCCTGATCGTGGACGAACCGCAATCGACGGGGCGGACAGCGGACAGCGCCGGGCGCAAGATCATGCGGGCAATGGAGCCGCTGGCGACCATCGGTTATTCGGCGACCCATGAATTCGCCTTCCACCCCATCTACCGCCTGGACGCGTTCGACGCCCACGACCGGGGACTGGTGAAGTCGATCGAGGTCGACGGTGCCCGAATTCAGGACGCGGAGAACAGCCCCTATGTGAGGCTGCTCGAGGTCGAAGTGCGCAAGGGCCAGCTCCCGCGCGCGCGAATCGAAATTGCCAGGCAGCAGGCGGGTTCGGTCTCGCGCAGGTCGGTATGGGTCGGCGATAATGACGTGCTGTCGGACACGCACATCTCCGGCGGGCGCACGATCTATAACGACTACCGCATCGGCATCATCCAGAAGATGGGCCGCAGCGCAGGGACGATGCAGCTGATGGTGCCAGGCCACGGCGTGGAGACGCTGGCGGTCGGCGAAAGCTGGGGCGATGTCGACCAGGCGTCCCTGGCACGGGCGATGATCCGCCAGACCATTGAGCATCATTTCGACAAGGAGCTGCGGAACGGTCCGCTCGGCATCAAGACGCTGAGCCTGTTCTTCGTGGAGGCGGTGAAGGACTACCGCCTGTATGACGAGCAGGGCAATGCCTCGCCCGGCCCGCTGGCGATCGCATTCGAGGAAGAATACGCGAAGCTCGCTGCCCTGCCGAAATACCAGACCCTGTTCTCCAAGGTGCCCGCGAACGCCGCAACCGCGCATGGGGGCTACTTCTCACAGGACAAGAACGGGCGCTTCACCGAGCCGTCGTTGAATGAGGCCGGGGAGCTGTCCAACGCGCGCTCGCGGGAAGAGGCAGAGCGCACCTTCGATCTGATCATGAAGGATAAGGAAAAGCTGCTCGACGAGGCCGAGCCGCTGCGATTCCTGTTCTCCCACTCGGCCCTGCGGGAAGGCTGGGACAACCCGAACGTGTTCCAGATCTGCAGCCTGCGGGAGATGTCGTCGGAGACCCGGCGCCGGCAATCGATCGGCCGCGGGCTGCGGCTCTGTGTGGACAAGCACGGGCAACGGCGGCGCGATGAGGGCCTGAATGTCCTGACCGTGGTGGCGCAGGAAAGCTTCTCCGAATACGCCGAGGGGCTTCAGCGCGAGATGGAGAAGGAGCTGAAGGTCAAGCTGGGGCTGGTGACCGAGGACCTGTTCGCCGGGCTGACCTACCCGATGCCGGGCGGCGAGGTCGGCACGCTCAAGGTGCGCGACAGCCGCGCCATCTTCGAGGGGCTGCTGAAGGCCGGGCTGATCGAGGACAACGGCAAGGCCAAGGAAGAGCTGCGAACTGCGCTCGCAACCAATACCGTCCCGCTGCCGGATGATCTGCCGGAAGAAGCTCGCAAGCTGGTCCGTGAACGCCTGACCCGGATCACGCGTAAGCTTCCCGTCCGCGATGCGCGCGCGAAAGGGCAGGTCAAATTCAATCTCGCCGTGCTGGAGGGGCATGACTTCCAGCAGCTGTGGAAGCGGATCAGCCGGAAGACGACCTACCGCCTCAAGTTCGACGATGCCGCCCTTGTGGCGCGATGTGCGAATGCGCTTGCGGACATGCCTCGACCGGGTGAGGCCCGGGTGACCTTCGAATTGGCCGACATGCTGATTGGCCGAGAGGGCGTGACCGGCGAGAAGCGGAGCACGTCGGCACCGCAGCGTCTTGTCACGGCCAAGCTCGACCTGCCCGATCTGCTCGGCGAGCTGCAGAACCGGACAGAGCTGCCGCGCAAGGTGATCGCGGAAATTCTTGTTCAATCCGGTCGGCTCGAAGACGCGACGATCAATCCGTCGGCCTTCGTCGACGCCGCGGCTGCGATCATCCAGGCCGGAAAGCGTCTGATGATGACGGACGGGATCGTCTACAAGCCGTTGGACGACTGGTGGGCACAGGACCTGTTCCGCGAGGAGGAGGAGGTTCCGCTCGACCGCATGGTGCAGGTGGCCCATGCCCCGCTCGACCACATCGTGACTGACTCGAACATCGAAGCAGCGATTGCGCAGGCGCTCGACATCAGCGGCGCGATCAAGGTGTTCGCCAAGCTTCCACAGGGCTTCAAGGTTACGACGCCTCTGGGCACATACAACCCCGACTGGGCGATCGTGCGCGAGTATGAGGACCGGGAAGACGTCTACCTGGTGAGTGAGAGTAAGGGTGACTTGAACACGCTACGAGAGGCTGAGAAGGCGCAAATCGCTTGTGGCAAGGCGCATTTCGCCGCACTTGAGGTGCCATTTGTAACGGCGACGAATCTGGACGGCATTCTCAGCCAGGTGTGATGTTGTCCGCCAGACGAGAGGGATTTGGTCAATCTCGGCCGAAATGTTCATCGTCGTTCGGCCAGATGCGCTGGATTTCACGCATTAGCACCTTGCGCATGGAAGCACGGGCGTGCTTGCTGCCCCTATCGAGGCCGTGACGCCTGTGCCCCGGATACGCACCCGCTGGGATAGCCACGTGAAAAGACGCTATGCCGCGAAATCCTGAAGCAGGTCAGGATCAATTATCCCATCAACGCACAGCGGCTTGCACACTGATTGCGCGGTGCACTTGAGGCGGCGGCGTAGCTGCAGGCACGCATACCGTGATAATCCGTCGGAAGTGGCGCAAGCTGTCGCACACACAACACTCCGCTCTATCCGAGGGGTGTGGACCCCGACGCGTTCGCCGGGGTCCATCATGTCATGCCGCCAATTGCTTCGGTCTCGTCAGCTTCGAGAGCCAAGCATTGGTCGGAAACCGTTCGGCAAGTGCGGTGACAACCGCTTCGTCACCAGCATCCGGGAAGCCAGGCGCCGATCCGGTCGCAAGGAAGTAGCGCCATGCGACCTGCGCGATTGTGCAGACGTCGGCCACCACCTGGGTCTCAACATGGTCCCATGCGCCGTGCCGAATCGCGAGTGAGATGTCCTTGGAAGGCATGGGCTTCGACACCACGCCGATCGCCTCGCAGAACTCCGGCAGGTGGACGTAGTGACCCAGCGAGCGCACAGCGCTCGCCAGATCCAGTCGCGTGCGTGCAAACGGTGCCGGATCGCGCAGCTGCGGAGGCAGGATCATCCCTCGCTCGATCGCGGCGCGCTTGAGGCAGAGGAAATCCTTGGTTTCCCCGCCCCAGCTTACGAGCCGGGCATCCTGGAACGTCGCACACATGGTGAAGAAGGCGCTGACGATGTCCGCTTCGGGGCGGTTCGTGATTGCTTCGGCATGGGTGAGGACAGGCCGGTCCATGTCCGGTGAGATCGTCAGCATGCACCATGCGCCTGCCACGATGCGGTGGAACGGCCACCGAACGAAGCCTTGCGTGGGATCGCTTTCCGCGACCTGATAGCGCTTGAACGCGTCGGTATCGTAGAGATACTCGAAATCGCAGATGATCACGCGCTGCCATGGGCTGGCACAGGCTCGATGGGCGAGGAACATTGCGGCTTCTTCGCCAAGCGCATTTGTCCGATGGCGAAGGTTTGCATCGTGCTCGGCAGGCAGAGTATCGGAAGTGTGGTCGGTCATTAGAACATCTCCGTGGGGCCGAATGCGCCGAGAGGGCGTGCGCGCTGCAATGCGGACCATGCCTGATAAGCTGCGGCGATCCGGGTTCGCTCGTGCATGTTTGGGCTCGAGAAAAGGTGGACGAGGTAGAGGGCCTGCGCCTCCGCATCGCAGCAGCGGGCCTGCTCCGCCGTGATGTCGTCCCTACCCGCGCGCCGGATGCCATATTGCCTCGCCACCGCTGCCATCGCTTCCTCGGGCACCGTGACAGGACGTACGTCGGCATCTGGCCTGATGGCGGCCAGCACCTGCGCATCGGTGGGTACCGGCATGGGCCGCCCCCGTGACAGATGGCGAATAAGCCCGCGCGGCAGTCGAGGTGCCCGCATGATGACCCGCGCGCCCGGCGGGATCATCGCCGCGATGTGCTCGATCGCAGCCTGACGCGAAAGTGCGGGCAGGACGACGGCCGTGCGGACGTCCAAGGTGGTGGCTTCCTCGTCATCGGTGACGACGAAGGCACCGGCGGCAACGGCTCGGCTGGCGGGCGCCAGTTCTGTGCAGTCGCGGATGATGGACAGCGCGCAGGTGACGGCTGGTGGGAAGTCAAAGGTATTCATGGGTATTCTCCAGATACAAGAACGGCGGCACCCGGAGGGCACCGCCGCAGATTTTCGAAGGTGTGGTTGAGGTCAGTGCGCCGCGGACGACGGCACTGCTGATGGCAGTGTCACAGCGGAGTATGGTGCCAGCTCGGCGAGAAGGTCATCAACCTCGCCTACCACCGCTTCGATGCCACGCTCGATCTCGCATTCCTCGGGCAGCGGCGCCGTGATCAGCTTGCCGCTTTCGAGCCGCCAGCCGTGACGGTGATCCGCTGATACGAGGACCACCCCCTGTCCGGGGCCAAACCGGGCCGGCTCGACCGTCCGTGCAATCGTGACCTTGCCGACGGTCGTGATCAGAGAGAGATAGCGCCGGATCGCACCACTGCGCTGCCGCTCGCTCACGGCAACGAGATAGTCGACGCCGGCCGCGCCCGCAGCTCGCACTAGGCTATTGAAGGTTCCGTCACCTTCGTCGACCAGCATGGCCGCTATGCGAAAGTGCGTGCCGACAGGAGCCGGCGGTAGGCCCATCAACTTTGCCAAGGCTGCAGCCAAGGCTCGATGCAGAGCGACCTCAGGGTGGTTCAAATTCATCTTCTGTCCTTTCGATGTGGACCCGCCACGCGAAAGGACCTTTTCCTCTCATCCGGGCGGATCACCCGCCCTGCTTCCCCTGACGACCATACCCTTGCGCGCCGGAGGTCTCGGTCGCGCGCCTTGCCACGCTGGCTGCTTCGGCAGTCGCGCCGTTATCGGAAGTTTCAGACAACCCTAGCGGAGCGTCCAAGGCCTCGCGAAGGCCGCTCCACGTCCTGGCTCTGCCGGACACTGCCTGGGGCTACACCCCCGGAGCCTGCGAAGGGGCGCCACAAAGGTGTATGCGAGTAGTGCATACACCTTTGTGGTATTGCGCCTGCAAACACATCTGCCCCTGCGGATGTGTTTGCGGTATTGCGCCTAAAAATTTTGGGCATTGGAGCCACAAAATGGACGTTTTGGGCAAAAAATGCCCTGCACGTTTTCCGCATCGTATGCAAAATGTGAGGTTTTATAGCCGTAGGCGTGACCGAGCGCGACCGCTTCAGACTTAAGAATGTCGATTTCTTGGATCATTCTGAATTCGATGCGTTCGAAATTTGCGCCGGATGCACGCTTTCGGCATCGTTCTTGATAAAGAATCCGAGCCATCAATAGCGGAAGACACGTTTTCCGCATCATTTTCAGAAAATGCCTCAGACGGCGAGTTTGCACGTTATTGGCATCATTCTCAAACCGCGGCTTGAGCTCAGAATCGCCATAACTCCACGCACGTTTCCTGCATCATTCTGTCAAAAATAGCGGTAGGCCAATACCGGGTCAGCACGTTTAACGCGTAATTCCTCAAGGTCGTTTAAGCCGAAACAGCCCAAAATGTACGTTTCTCGCATCATTCGTCATTTATCGTTGGACTTGTGATGAGAAGCTATGGCAAAATCCGTTTTCAGCATCACATATTTGTGAGCTGATGCCGTTGCTGGATAACGTAGCCGACCCCGATATTGGTCGCCTTTGCCCCGCACATGGGTCGGATTGCACGTTTCTCGCATCATTCACGTAGGGGTTCAGGGTATAAGCTGAACTCGGATTTGAGCCTTGGAAAGTCGAGCTATGGAACCTGAGACCACTCCCGAGACACCGGATAGCTCGCACCGCGATGCTGCCTCGAATTCCGCATCTCCGGTAGATTCGACGAGGGACGATCACGCTTCAGGCTCCGCTGCATCAGCTGACGACATCGATGACGGTTCGCTTTCTGGCTTGGCCAAGGCGAAGTCCGAGTATGCGAGGGATGCCAGGAAACGTGAGAGGTTCATGGCTTGGCTCGGGCTGGACGATGATGAGGCGATTGAGCTTTATCATCGTATGCGAATGTCGCAGATACCATCCGAGCATGCTTTGCTGGGTGCGACTGCGGAAGAGCGCCTCACGCGGATGAAGGAAACGGTTGAGGCCAAGCTTCGATCGTTACCCCGCTTCACCTACCCTGAGTTTCGCAGCCGGCTCAAAATCAATCAGCGTGTGAAGATAACTTCGGAGCTGTTTGACGTCGTACCGAACGATGCTGATGAGCTGGCGAAAATGGCGTTGCTCTCAGGTGAGATGATCACGCGGATGATCGACAAGATCGACGAGCAAATGGCTCTTCACCTGCAGATTGTCGATCGCCTCGAAGCCGCTCGACGGCTCGAGGAAAAGGCCATTGCATCGCCACCTGAATGGACGCTCGAAATAGCGCGAATGATTGAAAGCACCGGTTTCGATCGGCTTTCGATCAGATCGAAGGGTAAGGACATCGTACGTGATATCAGAAAGGTTCTCGAGCAGCACGGAAAGTCGCCCGAAAACGCCAGCGAGATGTTTGACCGCCTAGGTGACAGGCTGGCAGCGAATATCGACCGCGAGTTCTACGACGGTGACCTAGACGCGAACTCGCAGGTGCCGATTGACGAGGATTCGGAAACCGCGGTGATGATCGAGGGCACATCTGACGTTGTGCCTGATGAGTGGTCTCCAAGCGGCGGCTCAGCCGTGAGCGATCTTTCATCAGGACGCATGGCCGAAGCATTCTTTGCTGGTGACTTTGGGGCAAAGACGGCAACCGACCCCAAGCCTGATGAAGCCCGCCCGGACTGTCTCGCGGTTATCGCCGGTCTCGAAGACTTGATTCGATTCGATGCAATGTACAGCCAGTTCGACCGGCGGGAGCCTTCTCCGCTTAATAACTCATACATGGCTCGCATCGAGGAGCGCGACCGTTACAGCATGGCAATTGCCACGCTGATCAATGGCGTTCTTCCTGATGCGGCATGGCTGCGATACGAGGCGGTAGCCGGCGATTATGCGCTGGTGCAGATGAGGGGCCCCTCCAGCATTTTGCCGCGGTTGAATAATGCATTTGACTTAGCAATGCCTGGCACTGGCGCGATATCTGGGATGCTACCGCCTTATGCGTCGATGGCGCGGTATGGCGAGATCGTGGGAGCCACCGAGGCGGAGCTGCGCAGTTTGGCGGCATGGGATGCTGCGGGCACGGGCCCTGCGCATTTGCGGCCTGCCGTTCTGAACGGGACTAACGGTGATCCGGTTCAGGCCTATGAGGTCATGAAGCATGCGGTACACGTGCATCTGTCGAAAGTGTTGGGCTACGACGAAGCGGCCCAGATATCGCCCTTGGCTCGGGAGCACGTGGCACGGTTCTGGCTGTTCCTGGTGCTAGGCCGGATGCGCAACCCGCAACTTGATCGGTTGTGGCCGGACGGTTTCTTCCATGGTGTGGAAGGACATGATGTCGGTCTCGGCAACCACGGGTATTTGCGATTGCTGCGGATGAACACGGGATCGATTGACGCGTCGATCGTGTAGATGATTGTCCGCTTTTGGTCCGAGCGATAGCGCCGCTTATGACGGGAGTTGGGTGGAAAGCTATCAAGAACGCGGAAGCTCGGATCCGTCCAGCGATCAAGCCTTCCGAATCTTGCCAGAGGGGCGCTGCCAAGGCCTCGTCGCGTGCCAGCGCAGAAGGGTCGGGACGATGTAGGGGCGCACGGCCGTATGCGGCCCCGCGCTTGTTCCTCAAGCGCTTGGACAGATGGTCACCCCACCCGGACAACATGTCGTCCACGCTCGTCTTGCACGAAGATCGTCGTGCGGCCGGTGAACCGCTCGATGAGCGTCGCCGCAGTGCGCGTGTGATCGCTGATCTTCACGCTGGTGAACGCGCCCCCTCCGGCGATCGCCATGGGCAGCAGGAGCTGGTCCTGGAGGTAGGGGCCGGCGAAGGCCCCTGATGCCTCGTAGCCCGCCATGCGCTTGCCTGCGGTCGCCCCGATCTTCTCGGCGGACAGGCCAAGCTTGCCGAAGCCCGAGACCACCTCGGTGACGTGCTCGAAGGGAGCCTCGAGCAGCATCGCCACCCCAGGCCCCTGATCGGCAGGAAGCTGGCGCAGCGTGATGCTGTCGGGCTCCCAGCCGGGCAGCGCCTTCATCGCCGCCTTGCGGATGCGCTGAGCGATACCTTCGTCGAGCGAGGCGAACAGCACGGTGCCGGACTGCGCGAGCGGTGCCCCGCGTTCATGGCATTCGATGCGACGAAGCGGTGCGGGTTCGATCTCGATCTCGATGCGGCCGCCCCCGCGCGGGAAGAAGCCGTGGCGCTTGATGGTCGCGGAGACGCGCGGCCCCATCCGCTCGAACACCGGCAGGAAGCAGCGCGCCATGAACTCGAACGGCGGTGCCATGGCCGCATGAGTGCCGCCCTCGATCACGAGATGCGAGGGGGCGCCAGCGAGAGCCAAGGGCACCAGCAGCGTCTGAAGGACGAGCGCGGTCGATCCCGCCGTGCCCACGGCAAAGCGGTATTCGCCGGGCTGCACCGAGCCGGGACGGAAGGTGATCCGGTTTGAGCCGAGCTCCAGCCCCTCGCACTGCGCACCGCCGACCGCGCACGCGGCCTCGATCGCGGTCATGTGCTGGCGCATCAGCCCCGGCTGATCGCGGCCCGCGCGGATCTTCTCGATGGTGAAAGGCTCTCCGGTGAGGAGCGAAAGCGCGCAGGCATAGCGCAGCACCTGCCCGCCGCCTTCGCCCTCGGAGCCGTCGATGATGATCATTTTCGTTCTTCTTGGTCTGGCGCATGCGTCAAGGGGATCACCCCTTCACGCACACCACCTGCTTCAGCATATGCACGATTTCGACCAGATCGGCCTGTGCGGCCATCACTTTCTCGATCGGCTTGTAGGCGCGCGGTGTTTCGTCGATCACGCCTTCGTCCTTGCGGCAGGCGATGCCCGCCGTGTCGGCGATGTGCTCGTCGAGCGTGACCAGCTTCTTGGCTTCGGTGCGCGACATGATGCGTCCCGCCCCGTGCGAGCAGCTGTCGAAGCTGTCGGGGTTGCCCAGCCCGCGCACGATGAAGCTTTTCGCCCCCATCGAGCCCGGGATGATCCCCAGCGTGCCCTTGGCCGCACGCACCGCCCCTTTGCGGGTAACGAGCACGTTCTCTCCGAAGTGGTTCTCGCGCGTCACGTAGTTGTGGTGGCAGTTCACCGCCTCGCACGCCGCCTCGAAGGGCTTGGCGATCTGCGACCGCAGGGCGGCTATGACGTGGGTCATCATCACCTGGCGGTTCAGCCGCGCGAAGTCTTGCGCCCACTCGACCGCCTCAACATAGTCGTCGAAGTGGTCGGTCCCTTCCGGGAAGTAGGCGAGGTCCGCGTCGGGCAGGTTGATGTGCCACTTGCGCATGTCCTGCTTGGCAAGCTCGATGAAGAACGTCCCGATGGCGTTCCCCACCCCGCGGCTGCCGGAATGGAGCATCACCCACACAGCTTGCGCCTCGTCGAGGCACAGTTCGATGAAGTGGTTGCCCGTCCCGAGCGTGCCCAAATGCACCAGATGGTTGGTGCGTTCGAGCCGCGGATATTTCGCCACGATGCGGTCGAACCGGCGCACCAGCGTTGCCCAGGCTTCGATCACCTCGGACGGCGGATCGCCCCAGGCACCCTTGTCACGTCCACCGCGCCCCGAGGAGCGCCCATGCGGCACCGCGCGCTCGATCGCCGAGCGGATACCTTCGAGGTTGTCCGGCAGGTCGCTCGCCATAAGCGAGGTGCGCGCGGCCATCATCCCGCAGCCGATGTCGACACCGACGGCGGCGGGGATCACGGCGCCCTTGGTGGGGATCACCGATCCGACGGTCGCCCCGATCCCGACATGCACGTCCGGCATGGCCGCGACGTGCTTGAAGATGAAGGGCATTTGCGCCGCCCGGGCGAGCTGGGCGCGCGCCTTGTCGTCAACCGGAACGCCGCGAGTCCACGCCTTGATCGGCGCGCCGCCTTCGACTTCGTGCAGTTCGTATCCGGTCATTGTTCCAATCCTTGTGGCAGAGGTCTTGGGGTGGCCGGCCCATTCCGGCCACCCCGGCCTCGTCGCTGCCGGGCTGTTCGACCGACCCGGCGCTCATGACATAGCAGCGCGCGTGCCAAACCACTGAGTGGCTGCAAATTGTCGTCTATATCTCTGACATAGAACATTTTTTAGCGAAATTCCCGATGCGGACTTCTTTCCGGCCTGTCGCGAATTCCTATCGCATTCTATCAGCATTTATCCTATAGGATAGCAATGGCACGCACCACAGTGATCGGCTTCCTCGGCAGCACGCTTGACGCCAGCAAGCGCGATTCCTCGCGCTGGCACAAGTGGCGCCCCACCGTGGGCCTGTGCATGCATCAGGATTTGAGGGTCGATCGCCTCGTGCTGCTGCACGGTGCGAAACACTCAGACCTCGCCCGCTTTATCACCGCCGACATCGCCTCGGTTTCGCCCGAGACGAAGGTCGAACCGCACCTCGTCCACTTCGACGACGCATGGGACTTCGAGGAGGTCTACACTGGGCTTCTCGATTTCGCGCAAGGCTTTGCCTTCGACCCGGAGGCGGAGGATTACCTCGTTCACATCACCACCGGCACACACGTCGCGCAGATCTGCCTGTTCCTGCTGGCCGAAGCGCGCTTCATCCCCGGCAAGCTGCTCCAAACCCAGCCGACGCGCGGAATGCCCGATCCGGTGGGGACTTGGAACGCTATCGACCTAAACCTGTCGCGCTACGACAGCATCGCGCGCCGCTTTGCCGAAGCCCAGCAGGACAGCGCCTCCCTGCTAAAGAGCGGGATCGCGACGCGCAACGCCGCCTTCAACAGTATGATTGCCGAGATCGAACAGGTCGCCTCGCGCAGCGCCGCGCCCATGCTGCTGATGGGGCCGACCGGCGCGGGCAAGAGCCAGCTCGCGCGGCGCATCTACGAATTGAAGGCCAGCCGCCATCGCCTGTCCGGCCCGTTCGTGGAGGTGAACTGCGCAACGCTCAAAGGCGACAGCGCGATGTCGGCGCTGTTCGGGCACCGCAAGGGCGCTTTCACCGGCGCAATGGCCGATCGCCCAGGGCTGCTGCGCAGCGCGGACGGCGGAATGCTGTTCCTCGACGAGATCGGCGAGCTCGGCCTCGACGAACAGGCGATGATCCTGCGCGCGGTCGAGGAGGGGCGCTTCCTGCCCCTGGGCGCCGACAAGGAGGTGACGAGCCGCTTCCAACTTATCGCCGGGACCAACCGCGAGGTGCTCGCCGAGGTCACGGCGGGGCGTTTTCGCGAGGACCTCTTCGCGCGCCTCAACCTCTGGACCTTCCGCCTGCCCAGCTTGGCCGAACGGCCCGAGGATATCGAACCCAACCTCGAATACGAGATGGAGCGCTTCGCCGCGGCGCAGGACCTGCGGGTTACCTTCAACAAGGAGGCGCGCGAAGCCTATCTCGCCTTCGCCACCAGCCCTGCCGCCCTTTGGCGGGGCAATTTCCGTGACCTGTCAGCGAGCGTCACGCGCATGGCGACTCTCGCGCCTGCAGGACGGATCGACATGGCGACCGTCGATCAGGAAATCGCGCGGCTCAGGCTGCTGTGGTCGAAGGGCGCATCGGGCGAGCCCGACGTCCTTGCTGACGTCCTCGGCACTGCGGAACTGGCGAGCCTCGATCCATTCGACCGCGCGCAGCTCCTGGCGGTCGTGCGCGTTTGCCGCCGGAGCGCGAGCCTGTCGGAGGCAGGACGCACTTTGTTCGCCGCCTCGCGCCAGCGCCGCAGCTCGACCAACGACGCCGATCGCCTGCGCAAGTATCTCGCGCGGTTCGGGCTCAGCTTCGACAGTGTGCAGGTTCTGCAGCGTTCCTCTGAAGTGTAGGCCAACTTAGGGAGCGGCGCCTCCCGACCCAACATACGCCGTTCCGACGACGTAATCGGAACGACAGCTCACGCCGCAAGCGGACTATGGGCAGCTGCGCAAATGCTCATTACTCGCCACGACCATCAAGGCTGATGCCCGCTACGTCAGTCCGCATCGGCGTTGATCGCAGCCGCGTTGATACCCGAGACGATCAAGGACGCCCTCGAGCGCGAGCTGAAGCGTCAGGGCGTTGGGCGTTGGGATCAGCTAGTCGAGATCAGCGATATACCTCTACGGCGTTGATCGTCAAAAGCGCAACGGTGATCAGTTGCCGCGGCGCCGATGCAGGGGCTCCAGCAGGCTGACCATTTGATCGAGCATGTCTGGTCCAGTCCGGCGTGGCATAGGTTCGTCGGCATAGTCTTGGTGCGGGCGCACACCGTTGTGCGTAAGTTCACCGGCGCCGAGCTGGATCAGCTCCATCACGAACGGGTCCTTGCCGCGCTCGTCGAAAGACAGCGCCGCCTTTGCGCCGAGACCGGCGATTACGTCACACAGCTGAACCGCCGCAGAGTCATGCGACCGCACGGCGGTGGTGGAGCGCACGCGGAGCGGGAATTCGACACTCGTCCCGTCGCCCATTATCACGGGGCCGGGTTCGCATTCGTCGCGCAGGATCGTCTCCCACACATCGCGTTGCCGAAGGAAGTTGCTGGATTCGTCATGCACGACGTGGAAGTCTTCGGGCCTCTGCTGCCGCCAGTGCACGACGGTTGACACGACTGCGGTGAGTTGGATTTCGCTGCTGTCCTTGAACGTCTCCAGGTCGGGATTGGAGATCTCGAACGTCCTAGCGGCCTCAGCGAGCATAGTGAAGACCGTCGATATCGGGTGCTTGGTACTGTTCGCAGTCTGCGTGAGGTGCGTGCGCAGTGCATTCATGGTATCTCGCTTGGGCGCGCGAGCGAACGCATCCCAGCGGCTGGCTGTCTCGTCGTATAGCGACTCCCCGCCGAAGCGGCGGAGATCGCGGTGGATCGTGTTCATGTATCGGCGGGCATAGCCGTTGCCGTAATAGTCGTAGCCACCTGCGGTGAAAATGGGTTCCAGCAGATAGTCGAACATCTTGACGATCAACGAGAAGCGCTTGTCGATGATGTAGAGGAACAGCCGGTCGGCGATGGCCGGGATCTCGCCTGACAGTGAGCGCAGGCCGTTCCGATGGGTGTCGCGCTTCCAGATGTTGCCGAACTTGAACTCCGCCCCTTGGTAGCGCGGGAAGCACCGGCGCAGGATAGCTGCGGCTTCTTCGTCGTCGATCAGCGACGATGCGATAGTGAAGAACGGTTGGTCGGGATTGTATAGGTCGTCGCCCGTGTAGCCGGACTCATCGATGTAGATCGTCGTCATGCGCATGATGTGGGTAACGAGCCGCCATTGCGGAAGGTCTCGCTCCGCCAGATCCGTTGAGAGATACGCTGCTTGTGTCGATGGCCCGAATCGCTGCATTCGCATGTGGCGAGGGGGAACCCGATCTATTAGCTTCCTGGCATGGCTACGAACATCACCAGCGCCGAAGAACTCGCGCGCGCGCATCGCGATGGCAAAATCGCCGCCGAGACATTTGATGAAACCCTGCGGGAGCTCGTCGAGTCGATAGTGGCCGCCGATGCCGTAGAGGTCTTAGCCCGTGCCGGCTTTCACCTGCTTATGCGCGGTCCCGACCGCCCCGAACAGGTCGGGAAGGAAGGTGTTGAACTTTCCCACCTCGAACTGATCCAGGCGCTTGCACTGTCGACGGCGCGGGGCGGAGGAGAGGCCGACACCGACTATCCGGCGATCACGTCCAGGGTGCTCAACCTGATCGGGCGCAATGTGGCTGCGTATCGTGATCGCACCAAGCTGAAACTGAACGGCGACCAAGCGCATGATGAGCGCACACGCCTGCTCGCACTGATACAGAGCTGGACGCTAGCGGTTCGCGGCGCTCGGCATGAATTCCAAACACGTCGCTACGCCTTTGCGCTTGCAAAGATCGTGGATGCTTCCTTCCACCATCATCATGGCTGCACGGCTACCAGTTGGGTTCAGGCGATCGGACGATTCTACGATCTTGTAGAGGAACGTCTCCAAGCCGAGCGCGCATCCCTCCGCCGCTGGGTTCGCAAGAAATCTGGCATCGCAATGATCCACGCCTTCGTTGAGGGTCTAGACGACACAATGGCTGCCGAGATCTCGACGGCTGCTATGCCGTATCGCTATGATCGTGATCACGTCACCGCGCTGCTGATAAACCGGTTCGAGCAACGGCTTAGCGGCGCGTTTACGCTGCGCTATGAGGACTTGGTCGGCGAGACACCGACGAAAGAACGGGATGCTCTGATCTGCCTCCTACGCCGATGCGCCCTGCGGTTCGGTGAGGTTGACAACTCGGCGCTTGAACGCCTCCATCTCGACAATCCCGTGCGCATGAGGCCGTTCATCGAGCTCGACGCCAAAAGCTTCTTTTGCCCAGTGCCTCATATTCTTGGCGTCCAGATGAGCGAGATTCTCGAGGATTTGTGCGGCATTAACTTAACGCTTAAAGAAAAGGCCGAGAAGGCGAGAGCGGACCTGCTCGAAGAGCAACTCGCGGATGTCGTCCGACGCTTCCTGCCAAGCGCCCAAGTGCGCGAGAAGGTGAAGTGGAGCGAGGATGGCGGGATCACAACTTGGGAGTCCGACCTTGTTGCAGTGATCGACAAGACCGTCCTAGTGTTCGAGGCCAAATCGGCGAAGATCAGCTCGGCGGCGCGTCGAGGCGCCGTCAACAGCCTGAAAGACGCCCTAAAGGAGCTTGTAGTCAAGCCGTCACGCCAGTCGCTGCGCTTCAAAGCGCGGGTCAACAACGCAGACGATCCGCTCCAATTCGACACTGCCCAAGGCCCCTTCACGATTGATGCAGGCGCCATACGGGCGGTCATCCGAGTAAACATCTTGCAGGATCCTGTCGGGCCGCTCTCCTCGCACTGGCCGCAGCTTGCCCGCGCGGGTTTCGTGCCGGCCGAGCTCGACATCGCACCCTCAATGACCGTCTTCGACCTTGAAACCGTGTTCGAGACGCTTTCACTCGAGATCGAGCGCTGTCATTATCTCGCCCGTCGCGCCGAATTGGAGCGCAACGCCGTTTACACGGCTGATGAGCTCGACCTCCTCGCGGTTTATCAAGAACATCAATTTAACATTGGTGAGGCCGAATTCGACGGCACCCGCCTCGAATGGTATGGGGCTTCGCTTAGGCTTACCCCGGAATATTCGGCCCGTAGGGCAGAGGGGACACTTTCTGTTCAGATGCAGCGGACCGGCTTCTGGACAGGTATGCTCGTGTCGCTCGAGCAGAAGCGGGAGGTGGGCTGGATCCGTCTTGGGCATCGACTGCTCAACGCCAATGTGAACGTCCAGCGCCGTGTCGAGCGCCTATACCAAAAGGGCATGCAGGCAGTCTCTCGGGATCCTGGCAAGTTCTTCACTTCCGGAGTGTCGTTCGGATCTAGGTTCCGGCTCGACACTATCTCCGTGAGTGTCGGTGCGCCCGACTCGCCTGAGCAGTTCGAGGCTAACCTCCAATACGCAGCGAAAAGCGCATTCGAACAGGGAGGACAGAACTCGCTTTTGGCAGTCTACTGGTTCGTTCCTAAGTCGGGTGAAGCATATGACTTCATCGGCGTGATGGGCAGACAAAGGACTGCCAGTGGCGTCGTCAGAGAAGTTTAACAGGAGGCCAGCCAAAAGGATTGTGATCGGACTACTTACTGGGTGATCACGGCTCCAAGCCTAATCCCCGCCACTTTCCTCACTCGACCGCCTGAACACTGCCGTCCTGCTACCGGCCCAGTTCCGATGCTCTTTCAACGAGAGCGGATGTTCGTCGAATGTCCGTTGCGGACCGGAGCTGCCGTTCGAGAGGTTGCGTACTTACGACGGCTTTGTCCCACCACCCGCCAATTCGCCCATGCAACACCCCGAAGTAGCTCGCATCAGAAGGGCTCTTGTCGGTTGGCCGGGTCTTCTTGGCAGACGGGCTCATATTCGATGCGCCGGGGGCCAGGCTGACGGCGGCTTGGTCGCGTTGCGAAACGAAAATCCGGAATCGAACCGGGTGTAAAAAGCTGGTCCTTGACCTTCTCACACAGCAGGATACATTCCCTCTCACAGGCACCAAAAACCCTTGGTTTTCTGAGGTTTTCAGGTGGGTTGAAATGAGGATTGGAATCCCTTCACCCGCTCCAGCCCTCCCTTCCCAAACAGCCCCAGAAAGTCTATAAAACCCTTGAAAATCCGAGGGATTTGGACCCTCGGTCGTCCGAGAATGTCCCTATTCTTCCTGCTGCATCCGGGGCCCTTGGGGGCCACATCGCGGGGCCAAGGCATTTCGGGCATTTGGACTGGCCCCCACGTGGGGACCACGAGCTGGGAAAGGACCGAGGGCCATGCCGCTGACAGACGTTGCGATCCGGAACGCCAAACCGCGCGATAGGCCCTACAAGGTGGGCGACACTCTCGGCCTGTTCCTGCTGGTGCAGCCGTCCGGCGGCAAGCTTTGGCGGGTCAAATATCGCATCGACGGCAAAGAGAAGAAGCTGGCGATCAGCATCTATCCTCAGGTTGGTCTCGCGGAGGCGCGGCGCAAGCGTGATGCCGCCCGCGAGTTGGTCGCTGTCGGCAAGGATCCCGGCCGCGAGAAGCAGCGCGAGAAAGTGCGGTCGCGCATCTAGGCCGAAACTACCTTTGACGCCATCGCCGCCGAATTCTGCCAAAAGCGCAGGCGTGATGGTCAAAAGGCCTGAGCGGTCAGCACGGCGACGCGATGCGAGTATTTGCTGTCGTTGCTCAAGGGATCGATCGGCAAGCTACCCATCACGGATATTGAACCCGCTGACGTCTTGATTGCCGTTCGCAAGATTGAGCGCAAGGGCCAGTTAGAAAGTGCCCGCCGCACCCTGCAACTGGCTGGAGCGGTGTTCCGCTATGCAGTGGCAACCGCCCGCCTCAAGTCTGATCCAACCCGCGACCTGCGCGGTGCGCTGACCGCGCCGACGGTCACCCACTACGGCGCGATCATCGATCCGGCGCGCGCGGGCGAACTGCTGCGCGCCATCGACGGTTACGAAGGTCAGCCGATCACCAAGCTGGCGATGCAACTGGCCCCGCATGTCTTCGTTCGCCCCGGCGAGCTGCGCCACGCAGAATGGAACGAATTCGATCTCGAAGGGGCGCTGTGGACCATCCCGGCGGGCAAGACCAAGATGCGCAAGGATCACCTCGTCCCGCTCTCACGCCAGTCGATTGCGATCCTGGAGGGCCTCCGTGCCCTGACCGGTCCCGACGGCTACGTCTTCCCCTCGATCCGCTCCCGCAAGCGCCCGATGAGCGACAACACGATCAACGCAGGCCTGCGCCGATTGGGCTACTCCACCGACGAGATGACCGCCCACGGCTTCCGCGCCATGGCCTCAACCCTCCTCAACGAAAGTGGCAAGTGGCACCCCGACGCAATTCAGCGGGCATTGGCCCACGGCGACAGCGACAGAGTCCGCGCGGCCTAGTGAAGGACGAGGGCTTTGCCGACATATTCGCTCAGTCGATCGGGGATGCGCTGGAGCTAACCCCCGGTGTCTTCGCCGACACCAGTGCCCCGCGTGAAAGCCGTATCTCGATCCGTGGGTCGGGCCTCAATTCCAGCTTCGAACGGCGCGGCCTCACCGTGCTGCGCGACGGGGTGCCGATCAGCCGCGCATCGGGCGCGACCGAGTTTCAGGAGGTCGATCCGCTGACGGTGCGCTACATGGAGGTGTTCAAGGGCGCCAACGGGCTGCGCTACGGGGCGGCATCGCTGGGCGGGGCGGTCAATATCGTCAGCCCGACCGGGCGCACCGCCCGCGCGCCGATTGCCCTGCGTGCCGAGGGTGGCAGCTTCTCCACCTTCCGCGGCAATGCCTCGCTCTCGGGCAAGAGCGGCGATGTCGATTACTGGGGCGGGCTCACCGGGCTGACCAGCGATGGCTACCGCGAGCACAGCGAGGTGCGCAGCCTCTATGGCCACGGCAACCTCGGATGGCGGGTGTCGGACAATATCGAGACCCGCTTCTACGTCACCGCGCTGTCGGACAATTTCGAGCTGGCAGGCAGCTTGCGCCTTGCAGACGCGCTCGCAAATCCACACGCGGCAGGCCGCCCGGTGACGGCGGGGCCGTTCTTCCCCGGCGGGCTGGTGACCGTGCTCGACCCCGGCCCGGTCGTGGATGACTGGGATCGCAACCTCGATGTCTACTGCGTGTCGAATCTGACCATTATCGACTTGGGCAGCACTGATCTTGAGTTCGGCGCATGGTATACACGCAGCAATCTCGACCACGCGATCACCCGCTTTGCCGGGATCATCGTGCAGGGCAAGGATGAGGTTGGTGTCTCGACGCGCCTCTCCGGCAGTCTCCCTTTCCTCGCCGACCAGACTCGTTGGCAGGTGGGGGCGATCTATGCCTTCTCCAGCAATGACGCGAAGACCTCCGCCAACAATTCGGGCGCGCGCGGCGCGCTACGGACGCGCTCGGATCAGGATTCGGACACGCTGACGGTCTATGGCCAGGCCGATCTCGGGCCGACCGACGCCGTCACTCTGATTGCAGGCGGACAATATGCCCGCGCCACCCGCGATGTGACCGCAATCCTCAATGCGGTGACGGGCCGGGGCGAGTATGACCAGTTCAACCCGCGCGTCGGCCTGCTGGTGGATGCAGCCGAGGACATCCAGTTCTTCGGCAACATCAGCCGCAGCTTCGAAGCGCCCAGCCTTGCCGATCTCACCAGTGGCGGAGCCTTCCCCTTCGCGCCATTGGACCCCCAGCGAGCGACCGTGTTCGAAGTGGGCACGCGCGGGCAGGCGGGGATCGTCTCGTGGGACGTCGCGCTTTACCGGGCGGAGCTGGAGAACGAGTTTCTCGACCTCGCCGTGCCGGGCGCGCGCGGACTGGTGACGGTGACGGCCAATGCCGACAAGACCGTGCATCAGGGGCTCGAATTCGGGCTCGATGTGCGGCCCTTCAAGGCGACGCTGGAGAAGAACGGTCAGGCCCTGCGGCTGAGCGCGGCCTATACCTTCAACGACTTCGCCTTCGATGATGACGCGGTCTATGGCGATAACCAGCTTGCCGGGGTGCCGCGCCATGTGCTGATCGCCGAGGCGCGGTTCGATCAAGTGGACAGGTTCTACCTCTCCACCACCCTGCGCTGGATCCCTGATGGCCCGTTGGCGGACTATGCCAACACCGAGAGGGCTCCCGGCTACGAAACTGTCCAGATCACCGCCGGGGTCACGCTGACCGAGGGGATCGAGCTGTTCGGATCGGTCGAGAACCTGTTCGACGAGGTGTTCATCTCCAACGTCACCACCAACGCCAACCAGCGCCTCACCAACGAGGCGATCTACACCCCCGGGCAGGGCCGCGCTGTCTTTGGCGGCCTGCGCGCGCGGTTCTGAGGGAGGCAGCGATGAGCATGAAGACCAAGACCGCGCGCTGGTCCTATTCCAAGCATCAATGGCTGGGGCTGATCGGCGGAGTCAGTCTGCTGGTGTGGGGCCTCTCCGGCCTCACCCATATTGCCATGGTGCTGTTCGGCCCGCAGCAGGCGGCGTTCATGCCGCCTGCGGCCACGGTCGCGCTCGAAGGGGCGCGGCCGATTGCGCAGACCCTTGCAGAACAGGGCATCGCCGGGGCGGTAGCGGTGAAGACCGTCCCCGCGCCCGGCGGCGGGGTGCTGTGGCAGGTTACCGCGGCAGCAGACGGCGCGCGGCGCTACTTCCGCCCCGCAGACGGCAGCGAAGTAACCGGCGGTGACCGGGCGCAGGCCGAATTCCTCGCCCGCCACTACCTCGCAACTGACCGGCCGATCACTGCGGCACGGCTCCAGACCAAATTCGATGCCGACTACCCTTGGGTCAACCGCTTGCTGCCGGTGTGGAAGCTGGAGTTTGCGGGGGACGACGGCCTCACCGCCTATGTCCACACCGAAACCTCCAGTCTCGCGGGCGTCAACAATACCACCAAGACCCGCCTGCCATCGATGTTCAGAGCGCTGCACACCTGGGAATGGGTGCCGCCGGGGATGGACAGGCTGCGTGTCGTGGTGATCCCGCTAATGGTGGGGAGCTTGCTGGCGCTTGGCCTGACCGGCGCGGCGATGCTCGTGACGGTGCGGCGCAAGAAGCAGCTGCCGGGAGCGCGGGGGTGGCATCGGATGGCTGGCTATGCGCTGGCCCTGCCGCTGATCATGTTCTCGGCCTCGGGCATCTACCATCTGATCCAGTCGGCGCTGGCACCGCCCGTCAGCCAGCTTAAGATGGGCAAGCCCGTCAATGTCGCGAGCGGCAAATGGCCCGTCGAGGCCGACTGGGCGCTGATCGCCAAGGGGCGGGACATCGCCTCGGTCGCGCTGGTCGAGGGGGCCGAGGGTCAGCCGTTCTACCGCGTCGGCCTTGCGCCAAAAGGCCCGATGGGTGGCGGCGAGCATGACCACACCCCCGCCAAGACGGCAGCGGCGGATCATGGCATGGCAGGCCACGACCACGCGGCGATGATGGCGGCACAGGCCAAGGCCCCCACCACCGACGCCGAAATCCGCGAGGCGCGCTTTGCCGGGATCAAGCTTGATGGCCCGGCGATCTACCTCGATGCCGCCACCGGTAACGTGGTGAATTCCGGCGACAAGGACCTTGCCCTTGCCATCGCCCGCCGCTTCACCGGTGCGCCCGACAGCACGGTGACGGGGGGTGCAGCTCGTCACCCGCTTCAGCCACGAATACGACTTCCGCAACAAGCGCCTGCCGGTCTGGCGGGTCGATTACGGCGCGCCGGTCAAGGCCAGCCTGTTCGTCGCTACCGGCACGGGCGTGCTGGTCGACCGGGTAGCGGACGGGGAGAAGCCCGAACGCCTCGTGTTCAGCTTCATCCACAAGTGGAACTTCCTGTTCCCCGTCGGACGCCTCGCGCAGAACGTGATCGTGGGCGTGTTCGCCATAGCCCTCATCGGCTTCATGGCGGTGTTGGGCCTGGGAATGGATCTGCTCCGTCGCCTTCGGGCGCGGCTTCAGGGCCAGAGGCAGGACGAGGACGTTGGCACAACGTAAGTAAAACAGAATGGTCTCCGACCATTCTGATTATGGTGTCGTCTGCTCCTCGTCGTCAGCGAGGAGCAGGCCAATCATATCTCGGTGTTTTCGGCGAGTGCCAGCGCGTCTTCGACGTCGATTCTTAGATAGCGAACCGTGTTCTCGATCTTACTGTGACCGAGAAGAATTTGGACGGCACGCAGATTGCCGGTAGCCCTGTAGATGATCGAAGCCTTGGTTCGCCTAAGGGAGTGGGTGCCATATTCGCTTCGCATCGAGCCAATCCCGGACACCCATTCATCGACAAGCCGGGCGTATTGTCGTGTGCTGAGGTGCCCGGTGCGATCAACACGGCTTGGGAAGACGTAATCGTCCACGCTGCCGCCCCTGCGCTCAAGCCAGGCCAGCAAACTGGCGCGGGCATCCGGCAAAATCTCGAACTGGACAGGACGAGTTGTTTTTTGCTGCATCATGATTGCGCGCGTTCGGGTTGGCCTTCCGTCGACAATGTCGCCGATCTTCATTCGCACAAGGTCGCAGCCGCGCAGTTTGCTGTCTATGGCAAGGTCAAACAGCGCACGATCACGCAAGAGGCCGCGTTCGTTGAGGTAAAATCGGATTTGACATATCTGCCTCGGCTTTAGCGCGCCCTTCGCGCCAACGGTCCTCCCTGCGTTCCAGACTGGGCGCTGACTTTTGGTTGTTTCGTTTTCAGGTGTTTCCATGATCGTTCTCCAGTGACCAAAATGGCCGCCGGAAGGATGTCTGCTGGCCTGAAGATTGAAAATGCTGCGGCATCGATCGACCCAGACCCGGTCATTCTCGGTCGCGATGATCAATGACTGCTTTGCCTAGAGGCTGCAATTCCGGTTTTGAGATCACGAGTAAGCTCTGCTAATGACTGCAGATGGGTGGCTAAGCGAATGCCGGCTTATCTAAGATCTGATGGCGCCGCACCAAAGTCACCCGCTGACCGACGCGCAAGGAAAAGCCGCAATCCACGATCGAGCCGCGCAGTGCCTGCCTTTAAACATCAAGCACGTTTGCCCGCCGCCGTATCAGCGTAACCCGGTCATTGACCACAGCAACGATCAGGGGATCGCCGCAAGCGCAATCCGTTTTCCCGCTGCGGCGCAAGCACAAGGTTGGTGCATATCGAAAAGTGGGCAGCAGCAGTTACAGGTAACGGTGCAAAAGACACATTTGTGCGCAATATGGTGTGCCTATATGGGATGGCTCAAACAACGGGCGGATTGGTGCTGATGCGCGGCCAGTGGCAGGATGCCCGAATTTCTGCGTAACCCGGCGGCGGGAAAAATTGTCGCCGTCCTTGAAATCAGGACATTCAAATGCATAGGGAAAGCGCGTCAGCAGATGACTTGCAGGACGAGGAACTTGTAGCATTTTCATCCGTGCAGCACCCGCACGAGGAATACAGGTTCGCGGCAAACAGCCAGATCTCTGTGATAGCGATGGGGGTATTGAGCGCATTGAGCGCTGTGCTGCTGCTAGCTGGAATCGAGGCGGCGCTTACCTATTCGATCGCGTCGGGCTGGATCGATGCGCCCCCTGGCCCGGAATTCTACGCGTCACTGGTCAAACGATCATGAGCCCCAAGGCTGCCTTGGTAGCGAACACGCCGGCGAGCAACGCGAAATCAATTGCTCTGCTCAAACCATCTGAAAACATGGGATTGCACTCCTGACCGGGAGGCCTTTTCCGACAGTTTTCTTAGAAACCCTTTATCAGACACTCCTAACGCGTTGGTCACCATAGATCGGCGACAATCGAGAGAAATCGCCGAAGTGACGTTGACAGCGACCACAGCCTCCCCCCGAGCCGCTCCCATGGTCGAGCGGCGATATTTTGGCCTGCGCCGCGGCCGCCCGTATTGGGTCAAGCGCGCGCGCCGCCGGAACGCGATCTTTGTCGCAAGCCTGCTTTTCGGCCTCGCTTGGATGGTGTTTTCGGTATGGCTGTCGCTGCCGTGGCTGACGGATCTGGGAAACCTGACCCATCCGTTGCTCGCCCTCGCAGTTCTGACTTTCATCGCGTACCTGCCCGGCTTCATGAACGCGTTTCTTCTGTCCAGTCTGGTGCTGCGGCCGAGCTCGCTCAGAGAGACGCCGATCGAATGGCCGGGCGTGAGCGTGCTCGTCGCGGCTTACAACGAAGAGGCGACGATTGCGGCAACGCTGCAATCGCTCAGCCAACTCGACTACGCCGGGCCGGTCGAAGTCATCGTCATCGATGATGGCTCCCGCGACCGGACATTCGCAATCGCCGAATCCTGCGCAAGTCTCTTTGCAGGCCAGACGCAATTCGGCCTGAAAGTGGTGCGGATGGCGCGCAATGGCGGCAAGGCCGCAGCGCTCAATCACGGGCTGAAAGGGGCCAGCCACGAGCTTATCGTCACGATCGATGCCGATACCCTGCTCGATCCGGACGCCCTAAGATCGGTGGTGGAACACCTTTACGCCGCCCCTCCTCAGACTGCTGCCGTCGCCGGTTCGGTGCTTGTCGCCAACGCCATGGCGACCCTCACGACCAAGGTGCAACAGTGGGACTATTTCCACGGCATCGCCGCGGTGAAGCGGATGCAGGGCATGTTCAATTCCACCCTTGTGGCGCAAGGGGCCTTCTCGCTCTACCGCAAGGCGGCACTTACCGCGGTCGGCGGCTGGCCCGACATGGTGGGCGAAGACATTGTCCTGACCTGGTCATTACTGCGCGAAGGTTACCGGGTCCGCCATGCAGAAGACGCGGTCGCTTGGACTCATGCACCCGAGGGGTTTTCGCAACTTGCCAAGCAAAGGCGCCGCTGGGCGCGCGGAATGATCGAGGCGCTCAACCTGCACAAGAGCCTGCTGCTCAAGCCCAGGATCGGCACCATGTTCATTCACTGGAACCTGCTGTTCATCGCCATCGACGTTGCTTTCACCTTTGCTTTCTTGCCGGGGCTGGTGCTTGCGGCGCTCGGCATCTACTGGCTTGCGGGCCCGATCACGCTGCTCGTGCTGCCGATCGCCGCGCTTTGGAACATCATCATCTATCGCATTCAGTCTCGCATGCTGAAGAAGGAGGGGATCACCTACGCCAAAAGCGCGCTCGGTTTCCTCGTCTACGCGTTCGCTTACACGCTGGTCATGCAACCTGTTTCCGTCTGGGGCTACATGTCGGAATTTTTCGGAAGGAAGAAGCAATGGGGCTGAAGCCCGTCGTCCGCATGGCAGCAACGATCCTTGGCGGAGCACTTTTCTTGCCTGCCGCTGTTCAGGCCCAGCAGGCCGGTGCGGGCACGCCCGCTGTCGGCACGGAAATTACGGTCTCGAACGACAGCGACGAGACGACAGTCACGCGCGTGGCACTCGATCTCGATCTCAGGAACGATGGCGACGCGAAGCGTATCGGCGTTCGGCTCGAGAACGTCTGGTATGAACTGCTCGGCGCGTCCGCCGAGCAACGCCAGCGCGTGTTTCTCCAAGCCGGCGACACCGCTGGGAAATGGACTTGGGCGGCGCGTGTCGGGACGGACGGGGACAACCTGATCGGTTCGGCTTCGGTTTACGACGACTCCCGCTTCCGCAAGGAGCTGTTTGTCGAGCGCGACATCGTCGAGACTCCGCTTGGTCTCCAGAGGCACCTCTATTCGACTTTCGGCGGTGCCGCGATCGACCTGCCCCTGAACGACCGCAACACCCTGACCGTGCTCGGCGGGTTTCAGGAGTTTTCAGGCGACAACGAACGGCTCCACCTGCGGGCCAACTACGTCTACGTGGTAAGCCCCGAAGCGGGTGTCAGCGCGCAACTGCGAGGCCGATATTTCCACAATACCGTGCCGCGGGAGTTTGACTACTTCTCGCCGCGCGACTTCGTGCAGGCCCTGCCGGTGCTTCAGGTGCGCCGCTTCGTGAGCGGATGGCAACTGCTGGCGGTCGGCGGAATCGGTGCACAGCGCTTCACCGCATCGCCATGGCAGCAGGCGAACTATGCCGAATTGTCTGCAAGAAGCCCGCAGCGCGGCCCCTGGAGGGCCGGAGCACAGCTGGTCTACAGCAACACCCCGGGCAACAACGCCTTGCAGAGCACCGACTACACTTACATTCAGGGACGCGTCACCTTAAGCCGAACCTTCTGATTTGCGGACTCAACTTTTTAGGATCCGCTTACGCAGACGCAAAGCTAGCGGAGAGCTGACACGCCCAGCGTACGCGCGGCACCGCTGATCGAGCCGGATAGGCAGACTTGGAAAGAGACGATGAGCGCGCGCGGGTCCAGCCCAGCGGACAGGTCGCTGGTCGCTGGAAAGGCTCGAAGTCGTCATGATGAGTTTTTGGTGCACAAAGGGCCGCGCCGCAAAGGTGGACTTCTGCGGGGATATCGAATTGCCCATGGTTGCCAGCCTGAAGGGCGAATTGTGCAACCATAACGAGCGAACTTGGCGAGCAGACCTGGATCGTTTAAGCTATCGACGCTGGAAAGAGGCGACCAATCCGCCAACACCTTGCTTTCGGTCGCAATTCTTCCGTGCCTGAGCAATTTTTGATTTGCCGATTTCGCTAAAAGCAGCCGTTTGGATTGGACTTGGGGAATGGCGGCTCGGTCCCACCACGCGGCGTTCACTTCGGCAACAGGCGACGAAGTCAGATGATTTCACACATATGGCACTGGAATACATGCTTTACCCCAAACCTGCCGCTGATGGATAAGTCAGTATTTGGGGCGATGGGCACCTACAAATCGGGCGAGATTAACAGCGAAACTGTAGCGAAGTTTAACTTCTTTCCGCCTTTGAGACGTTGTCTAAGCTGTCCTCCAGCATCACAAGCACGGGTACTTCCTTTTCTTCGCGCGCTGCCTCAAGCCAGAACTCTGCAATCCATATTCCCCAAGGAACATATATCAGAATTGCTGCAGCAATCGTGGTAAATATGCACGACAACAAGAAGCCTAACCCGCGGCCTATAGCAAAGCCCACGAAACCACTGACAATGCCAGGAAGCAGTCCTATCATGACGGTCTCTTTCGACGGATCATTCCTGCTTAATCTCGCTTCCGATGCCCTGCTGCCATTAAAGGGGCAACAACATCACCTATCCCCAGCAAGGGATGAGTTCGGATGAGTGATGGGCAGTCGTCAAGGGCGTAGATGTCATCCTTCACGCAAGGGCGCACATGTTTTGGCCTGCCAGTCATCGCGCATTCCCCGCCAAAAAACGACTAATCTGTCTCCCCCAACTCTCGGACCTGTTCGAGCCATGTGTGCCATGCTCCGCGAACGACACCAAATGTCAGCAGCAGTCGCTCACCTTGCGCCGGTTAACGACAGCTTAGTCTCATATCCTGCCATTCAGACTTGCTGGTCTACTGCGCAGCGCGATTCCGGGGTCCAAGTTTCCAAGCTGCGATTTCCTCGTCGAGTTGGGGGCTGGGCTCTAGCTGAAAAGTCCGAAACATAGGCACACCGAACGCGACAGGTCGCAATGATATCATTCTGATTTGAGACCCGAAAACGGCGAAAATGGGTGTGGTAGCTTCTTAATCAAATCCGACCGCCCAATAAGATTCGACGAATTTGGCGCTAAACCACTGAAAAGGCTTAACAACTCTGTCAAGTTCAGCCATCCGAATCTGATCGACGATTCCCAACTTTGAATCCGATCCGGACTGTCCCAAGTTTTCCACATGCATTCAGCGATTTTGGGGTGTCGGTTGGGGGCCAGAGAAAACTGGAGAGCCAATATTACGCTTTGATCTCAATTCAATAAGCCAATGTTTGGCTTCCCTTAACCCCCTCCAGTCGCCGCGCTTTTGTCGTGGTGATCAGCAGCCCAGCCGATCTGCCAGTTCGATAATGCTGTCCGCGCGCCATTCCCATGCCTGTTCGTGGTGCGCGTCGGGGGCGGGGGCGCCGCCGTATTCCTGCGGGCGGTCGACATAGGCGCATTGCAGACCGGTAGCACGCGCGGCGGCGAGATCGCCGTGGTGCGCGGCGACGAGGCATAAGTCGTGCGGTGCAATTGCGAGCAGTTCGGCGGTGCGCAGATAGGCGCGCCGGTCGGGCTTGTAGAACCCGCTGACCTCCGCGCCGAGGATCGCGTCCCACGGCAGGCCCGCAGCCCGTGCCATGTCGAGCAGCAGCGCGACGTTGCCGTTGGACAAGGTGACAACCGGAAACCGCGCCTTGAGCCGCGTCAGTCCCTCGACCGCATCGGGCCACGGATCGAGCCGGTGCCACGCATGGTTCCAGTCGGCGAGCATCGCTGCGTCCAGCGTCGCCACGTCCGCGCCCCAGTCGCGCAGGGTGTTTTCGAGCATCTCGCGGTGGAGAATGTCGAGCGGCACGAAATCGCGGCCCGATGCCTTCATCCCCTGCATCGCCGCGATATATTGCGCGCGCCACGCATCGGCGAAGGCGGCGGGATCGCGCTCCCCCATGCCGATCTCGGCGAGAAATACCGCCGATTCGCGCGCTATGCTGGTGCGCCAGTCGACCACGGTGCCGAACACGTCGAAGGCGAGCGCCTTGGGCAGAACCGGCGACCCCATCAGCGGGTGCTTTCCGAAATGCGGATCGTCTTGCCGATCGTCTCTGCGGCGATGGCCTTCTTGCCGAAGGGCAGCCGGTGCCAGCGTTTTTCGGCGTAGGCGCGGGTCTGGTCGGCGGCGTGGGGGGATGCGGGGTTGGTCGACTGCGAATAGCTCAGGATCGCATCGGCGACCGGGCCGGTTTTGTCGAAGCTGACGATCTGGATGTAGCTCGTCCCGTGCCGCGGGGTGAGGCCGGTGGGGGTGGGCACGGATTCCTGCATGTTGAGGATGCCCAGCGTTCCCGGACCGCCGTGGATCGGGATCACGCCGCCATCCGCGATCACCTGCTGGACATCGCCCCACGGCGCATCGAGCGCGATGCCGGCGCTGTCGAGTTCCGCCACGGCTTCGGCCAGAGCGGCGAGCAGTTTTTCGCCCTTTGCCCCCTCGGTCGCCAGATCGCGCGGGGTGCCGACCGGGTCGTTCGCATTGAACGGTACTGCCCACAGGCCCGGCAGGCGCGCGGCCCTGGGCCAGAAGGCGCGGAACAGCGCTGCGCCGCGGCTCGTCGCCTCGAAGCGTCGATCCCAATGGCCAAGAGCCGTGCAGCCGCGCTTGGCACCCTCGGCCATCGCCGCGCTGCTGCCGCACAGCACCGCGATCTCGTCCATCGCCATGTCGGCGGCGAGGCTCTTGTTGGCAAAGGCATGTGCCATGGCGCGCGGATGGTCGACCTTGCCGCCGGCCACCAGCGCGGCGGTTTCGATAAAGTTCGAACGCGTCCGCAGCGACCGCGCGGTCGCATATTTGCCCAGCACCGGCGACAATTCGCGGTGCGGCAGTGCCGGATTGCTGATCCAGTAGCTATCGTTCGAATTGGTGAGCCACGTTTTTACCGTGGTCGCGGCCTGATCGCGCGCGGGCATCAGGCCGGGAACGGGCGTGCCGGCAGCCACATCCCAGTCGCACGCCGCCTTGCTGCCATCGAGCAGGATCGCCAGTTCGGCAAACAGCGGCGCGATCGGCGTGGCGCAGTTGCGCGCCTTGTCCGCCGACACGTTGGGCACCGCGGTGACATCGGCGTGGAGTGCATTGCCATAGCGATCGGCAGCGATGGTGTTGACCCACGGAATGCCCAGTGTCTCGCTGACCGCGGCCTGCACTTCGGCCACGGTCTTTGCCTCGCCGATCCGCAACCAGGTCTCGATCCCGCGCTGGTTGCCGCGGTTCGCGTCCTTGACGGCAAACGCGCTCGCGCCGGTCCACGTGATGCCGCGTGAGGGGATGACGAAGACCGGGCCCCAGCGGGTGGAATACATCGTGCGCGTGACAGGCGCGGCGCCGCCGGGCATCGGCACGCTGACGGTGCGCTTGGTCATCGGCTCGCTCTGCCCGTCGACCAGATAGCGCGTGGGATCGGCAGGATCGAGCGCGAGTTGATAGAGCGTGAAATGCCGCGCCTCGGTGACGGTGTGCGTCCAGGCGACATCCTTGTTGAAGCCCAGCGTCGGCATCGGCGTTCCGGCAAGGCCCACGCCCATCACCTCGTAGCCGCCCGGACCCTTCACATGCATCTGCCAGAACCGATTGGGGCCTTTCCACGGGAAGTGCGGATTGCCGATCACCATGCCCGATCCATCGGCGGTCACATCGCTGCCGAACGCCCAGCCGTTGCTGCCGATGCCGAGGTTCTTCGGATCGGGCATGGAGATCGCGACCTTGGGCGCGGAGGCGGGCACGCCCGGCGGGGCGGCGTTGGCAATCGCCGCGGCAAGGTTGAGCGAGCTTGCCAGCAGCATCTGCTTTTCGTTGAGCCGCAGCATATCGTCGGCGGTGATCGGGCGCACCCACGGCTTGTCGCGGCATTCGGCGGGGATGCCATCGGGGCCCGCATCCTTCAGAAAGCGGTTATAGCCCGCGACATAGCCCGTCATCAGATCGCGCGCGCGCGGCGAGAGCGCGGTGGCCGCGCCGGCGCGCAGCATCGGCACATCGATCACCGTGCGGAAAAACACGTCCGAGGAGAGATTGTCGACATCCTCGAAGCCCAGCGTCGCCTTGCCATCCGCGCCGAAATGGAGCGAGCGTTCGCCCGCCACGGTGGCGAACTCTTCGGCCAGCAGGCACAGATTGTCCTGCGCATAGGCATAGGCGACCCCGTACCCCACGCTGCGCCAGTCGCGCGCGGTGATATGCGGGATGCCGTAGGTGGTGCGGGTGATGCTTGCCGACAGGCGCTTTGCGGCCTGCGCCGCGCTTATCGGCGCAGTCGTCGCCAGAATGGCAGCTGCCGCCGCCAGAACCGAAATCCGGGTCATCATCGCTCTCCCTGCAACCCGTTTCGGGTTTTCAGGAGAAACCTATCGGTCTGCCTGCCAAAAGGAAACCGGCAAAACAAAAGGGGCGCCCCGCCGTTTGGCAGGACGCCCGCTTGTTCGGGTCAGGCGCGCATCAGAACGATGCGGTGACCGACAGCACCACGGTGGCATCCGAAATCGAATTTCCGTCGAGCGTGGCGAAGTTGGGGCGGATACGGTTGGCTTCGGCTTCCGAAATGTCGGTATCGACATAGGCGGCCGAGAAGGTGAGGCCGGGGGTGGCGACGAAATCGATCCCGACCAGCCAGTCGAAATAGGTGCCCGTGGGGGCGATGCTGGTGCCGTTGGGGCCAAGGCCGGGGTTGCCGTCCGAATAGCCGATATGCGCCTTCAGGCTGACCGGGCTGTCGCCCACGGCATAGACCGCATCACCGGCGAGATAGAGGTTGTCTTCCTTGTCGCCCGGATCGGCCGGAAGACCGACGGGGAAGGCATTGCCGAGCGCTTCCTGCTTGGGCGCATAGGCGACCGTGGCGGTCAGCCCGAGCGGGCCGGCGGTGCCCGAAAGCTTGGCGTACAGTTCGGCGAAGTCGGTTTCGTCCGCGCCGCTGGGATACATGTACCAGGTGCCGCCCAGATCGAGCGTGCCTTCGCCCACCGGGACCTTGAAACCGGCAAACAGGTCGAGTTCCATGTTGGCCCCGCCAAAGGTGCCCCATCCGGCAAGGTTGGAGCCCCATGCACCGAAGTAAAAGCCGCTTGAATGCGACAGCGTGACGCCGCCCTGCACGGCCATGCCTTCGTCGGTCTGCGAAACGCCGCGGAAACGGTAATCGGAGGCAAGCGTGGCCGAACCCGACACGGTCAGCGCCGGTGCAGCATCATCCTGGCCGGTGGCTTCGTCGAGGTTGATCGGTGCGCGGGCCGGGGTGCCCGCAGCGGTATCGGCAGCGGTTTCGGAAATCATGATTTCGGTTTCAGCGGCCGGCCCGACGATTGCGGCATCTGCTTCCCCGGCAAGTGCGGGAGCGGCAAAACAGGCGGACAGGGCGACAGCCGAGGCGGCTGATGCGAAACGGATGAACATAAGGAACGCTCCATGAAGAGGTTTGGATCGTTCCACCTGCGCGGCATGCAGGATGTTTTATCCGACGAATCGGGTTCCCGTCATGCCGTTGTCATAGTCTCAAAAGATATTGCGGCGCACAAAGACTATGTGATGCGCCTTTTTCGTATTCGGTTGTTGCGTTGCTTTCGGGCAACACCCACGTAACATTGCGCATTGCCTGCTGCCCGCGATTACGGCGCCGCGCGCAGGCTCTCCATGTCGATCACGAAACGATACTTGATGTCGCTCGCCTCCATCCGTTCATAGGCGGTCTCGATGTCCTGCATCGCGATCATCTCGATTTCGGGGAGGATGGTGTTCGCCGCGCAGAAGTCGAGCATTTCCTGCGTTTCGGCGAGCCCGCCGATCCCGCTGCCGGTCAGGATCTTGCGGCCCAGCAAGACCCCGGTGTGAATCTCGGGCATCGGCCCGATCAGGCCCACCAGCACCTGCACCCCGTCGATCCTGAGCAGATGGAGATAGGGCACGACGTCGTGTCGCACCGGGATCGTGTTCAGCACCAGGTCGAAATAGCCGCGCTTTGCTTTCATTGCCGCCTTGTCCGACGTGTTGAGAAAGGCGTGCGCGCCCAGTTTTTCGGCGTCGCCGCGCTTGCTTTCGCTGCGTGACAGCACGGTAACCTCGGCGCCCATCGCCGCGGCGAGTTTCACCCCCATGTGACCGAGGCCCCCGAGCCCTGCGACTGCGACCTTGCTGCCCGGTCCGACCTTCCAGGTGCGCAGCGGGCTGTAGGTGGTGATCCCGGCGCAGAGCAGCGGCGCGGCTTCGGCCATTGGCATCCCTTCGGGCACCTTGAGCACGAATTCCTCGCGGCAGACGATCCGTGTCGAATAGCCGCCGAAGGTCAGGCTGCCATCGCGGCGGTCCTTGCCGTTATAGGTGCCGGTGTTTCCTTCGAGGCAATATTGTTCGAGATCCGCCTCGCAATGCGCGCATTCGAGGCAGGAATCGACCATGCAGCCGATCGCCACGCGGTCGCCGATCTTGTGCCGGGTAACGCTCTCGCCCACCGCTGCCACGGTGCCGACGATCTCGTGACCCGGCACGATCGGATAGGTGGTGAAGCCCCAGTCGTTCCTCGCCGAGTGGAGGTCAGAATGGCAGATGCCGCAATGGCTGATCTCGATCAGCACATCATCGTGGCGCAGCCCCCGCCGCGTGATCTCCATCGGGCCGACGCCGCTGTCGGGCGCGGTCGCACCATAGGCTTTGGTGGGGTATTCGTTGGTGGAACTGGTCATCGGGCATTCCTTTCCTTGGTGCGCTGATCGAACCTGAAAGGTTCGCAAGCGCGACCGCGCGCCGGCCGGTAGGCCGCCCCCGCGGGGGCGTTGGCGCAGCCAACTGGCCGCGAGCGATCATTTAGGCGGCATGCGAATGGCTCCGTCCAGCCGGAACTGGTGGCCGTTGATATAGGAATTGCGCGCGATCTCCAGCACCAGCGAAGCGAATTCCTCCGGCTCACCGAGGCGTTTGGGGAAGGGCACGCTGGCGTTCAATTGCGCCCACATCGGCGGGTTGCGATCCTTCATCCCCAGCATCAGCGGGGTCGCGAAAATGCCCGGCATCACCGAATTGACGCGAATGCCCAGATCCATCAGATCGCGCGCCATCGGCAGGACGAGGCCGTTCACTCCGGCCTTGCAGCTGCCATAGATCACTTGGCCGATCTGCCCGTCCTGCGCGGCGACACTGGCGGTGAGGATGATGCAGCCGCGCTCGCCATCGGCGTTGACCGGATCGGCATTGGCCATCCCCAGCGCGGAGATGCTGGCGACGCGGTAGCTAGCGACGAGAATGCCGTTTGCACCGAACGCATAATCCTCGGTCGGGAGGCGCTTGTATTGCCCGCTCTCCTTGTCCCAGCCCAGCGTCTTTCCGCGCCGGCTCGCCATCGCGCAGTGCAGCGTCACGCGTTCCTGCCCGTGCGCGGCGCGCGCCGCGGCAAAGCCGGCCTCGACGGATGCCTCGTCCATGATGTCGACATGGTGGAAGGTGCCGCCGATCGCCTTTGCGTGGGCTTCGCCAGCCTCGTCGTTGATATCGAAGATCGCAACCTTCAGACCCGCATCGGCAAAGGCCCGCGCGCTTGCCTTGCCCAGTCCGCTGGCCCCGCCGGTCACCACAACGGCCATGCCGCTTTCCAGTTTCATGCGCGTCTCTCTCCTGTCGTGTTTTCGGGCCGAGGCTAAGCCTTTCGGAAGCGCTGCGCCAGATGGCGAAAATGCAGCAATGTTTGGTCGCGCGATTGTCATGCGCGGGTCCTAGGGGCGGCGCCTATTCATCCCAAGGGGGCCGAGCCATGATCCGATTTTCCCGCACCGCAGCCGCAATCGCGCCGCTGATGCTCGCCGCGGCCTGCGCCACCGTGCCTGCGATCACAGGTGACCCCGCAGTCACTGTCAGCGCACGCGCCGAAACCCCGCCGGTGGGCACCGCGCGCGAGGATGCGGCGGACGATCCGGCAATCTGGCGCAATCCTGCCGATCCGGCCGCAAGCCTTGTCGTCGGCACCGACAAGAAGGGCGGGCTTTACGTCTATGATCTGAAAGGTGCGCAAAGGCATTTCCTTGCCGCACCGGGGCTTAACAATGTCGATCTGATCGATCTGCCGGATGGCCGCGTGCTGGTCGCGGCGAGCGACCGCAGCGATCTGACGAAGGTGCAACTGTTCCTCGCGCTGCTCGACACCGACACCGGAACGCTCACGCCCGCGGGTAAGATCGTGGCGGGGCCGGGCGAAGGATACGGCATCTGCATGATCGCGGGGCCGCGCGCGGGCGAGATCGTTGCTTTCAGCGCGCCCAAGGAAGGCACGATCTACCGCACTGTCATCACCGCGGCAGGCGGCAGGTTCACCGGCAGCACGACCACGCTGGCACAGATCCCGACCCAGACCGAAGGCTGCATCGCCGACCCGCGCACCGGCACGCTCTATATCGGCGAGGAAGACGCCGGGATCTGGGCGATCGACATCGCGACCGGGGCCAAGAGGCTTGTGGCAACGATCGACAACCGCGCGCTGGTCGCCGATGTCGAGGGCCTCGCCATCGCGCCGCAAGGCAAGGACGGCGGTTATCTTGTCGCCTCCAGCCAAGGCGACAATGCCTATGCCGTGTTCCGGCTGCCGGGCGTGACCCCGGTGGGCCGTTTCCGCATTGCTCAAGGCGCATTCGGCAGCGTCGAGGAAACCGACGGGATCGCGCTCGACCACCGCAATTTCGGCCCCGACTTCGCGGGCGGGCTGTTCATCGCGCAGGACGGCGTGAACGCGCCGCGCGCGCAGAATTTCAAATACGTCCGCTGGGACGAAATCCTTGCCGCATTGGGGGAGGGCCAGTAATCCGCTGAGCAATGAGCCAGCCGATCCTGACCCCCGACCGCCGCCGCTTCCTTGGCGCAGGCGCCGCCGCCACTGCCACCGCCTTTGCCGCGCTGGCAGCGAGCGGGTGCATGAGCAGCCGCACAAGCCGAAGAGCGCAGGCACCCACGGGCGGCACGGCGGCAACAGGCGGCTTTGCCGGGTATGGCGCGCTGCAGAGCGATCCGGCGGGCCTGCTCGATCTGCCTACGGGCTTTTCCTACCGCGTGATTTCGCGCCGCGGCGATGCGATGGACGATGGCGGCACCGTGCCCGACCGCGCGGACGGGATGGGCTGCTTCGATCTCGGCAACGGTGAAATCGCGCTGGTGCGCAACCACGAACTGCAACCGCGCCACGATGCCGGCGGCCCGATCGCCAAGGGCTTCGGCAAGCGCGACGGGCAATTCGTCCCCGGTGGGACCACCACGATCGTGCTCGATGCCGCCACGCTTGGCGTCAAGCGCCAGTTCCGCAGCCTTGGCGGGACGATCCGCAATTGTTCGGGCGGGGTAACCCCGTGGGGCAGCTGGCTGACCTGCGAAGAGGCCCCCACCGGCCCGGGGCAGCCCTATGGCGACGGGCTCGAACGCGATCACGGCTGGGTGTTCGAAGTGCCCGCCGCCGCGCGCGGGCTGATCGATCCCGTGCCCTTGACGGCGATGGGCCGGTTCAACCACGAGGCCGCCGCGGTCGATCCGGCGACCGGGATCGTCTACATGACCGAAGACCGCGACGACGGCGTGCTTTACCGGTTCGTGCCGCGCGTTCCGGGCAGACTTGCCGAAGGCGGGCGGTTGCAGGCGCTGATGATCGAAGGCCTGCCGGATTCGCGCAACTGGAACGGCAGTGCGATGTCGCTGCGCAAGACCTATCCCGTGACCTGGATCGACCTCGATCAGCCCGAGGCACCCAAGGACGATCTGCGACTTCGCGCTGCGGCCAAGGGGGCGACGCTGATCGCGCGCGGCGAGGGGCTGCACATGGGCCGGGATCGCGGGCAATCCGAGGTCTTTGCCTGTTGCACCAGCGGCGGAGCCAGGCAGCTGGGCCAGATCATGCGGCTGACCATCGGCCAGAACGGCCAGCCCGACACGCTTGCGCTGTTCTTCGAGAGCGAAAGCAAGGACCAGTTCGATTACGGCGACAATCTCACCGTCGCGCCCAATGGCCATTTGATCGTCTGCGAGGACCAGTACACGCTGCTGGTCGACAACCATATTCGCGGGATCACGCCTGCGGGCGAGGCCTATACGCTGGCGCGGCTGAAAGCGCAGACCGAACTGGCGGGCGGGTGTTTCTCGCCCGATGGCAGAACGCTGTTCGTCAACGCCTACAGTCCGGCGGCGACGCTGGCGATCACCGGGCCGTGGGCCGCGTGACGCGTTAAGCGTGGACGGGTTTCTTCTGGCATTGATGCTGGTGTTCGCGCTGGCGATGGGCGGGCGCGATCAGATGCTGGTGGCGCAATGGTCCAGCGTTCTCGGCGCAAGCGCGCAATTGCTGGCGATCGCGGTGCTGTGCGCCGCGCTCAGCGCCGGGGCAATGGCGTGGATCGGCGCGGAATTTGCCGCCCTGCTGCCGCGCCGCGCAGGCCAGATGCTGGTCGCCTTTGCGCTGGCGGTGGCCGCGGTGGAATTGGCGCTGCCCGTGCGGGCCAAGCCCTTGCACGAGCCGACCCGTTCGATCGGCGCATTGGGCGCGGTGCTGCTGGCGCGGCAGCTGAGTGACGGCGCGCGATTTGCGGTGTTCGCACTCGCCGCATGGAGCCTGTGGCCGGCGATGGCCGGGCTTGGCGGCGCCTTGGGCGGCGCGGCAGCGTTGGGGATGGGATGGGGTGCGGGCGCGGCGCGGCTGGCGCGTCTGCCGTTGCGAACCGTTCGGATCGGGCTTGCCGTATGTCTCGGCACGGCTGCACTGTTCGTCGGGCTTGGCGCACGCTTCGCCATCGGCTGATCGCCTGCGCCGATCACCGCGCGCGCAAATCCGATGAAACAAACCTGACGCTCGCCAGTTGTATCGGCGACACCGCAAGGCAGGCGCGTATCCCCGCGCCGCCCCCACAAGGAGATGTTTCATGGCCGACAAGAAAGCCAACGCCAAAGCCGCGCTGATCGACGAACTGAACGGTCTGCTGGCCGATCACTTCGCGCTCTACACCAAGACCAAGAGCTTCCACTGGCACATCACCGGGCCGCGTTTCCGCGATCTGCACCTCTTGTTCGACGATCAGGCCACCGAAATCCGCACCCAGATCGACGTGATCGGCGAACGCGTGCGCAAGCAGGGCGGCAAGACGCTCACTTCGACCGGCGCGATCGCCAAGCACACGCAGATCAAGGATCAGGACAAGACCGATCTCTCTCCCGACGAGATGGTCACCGAACTGCGCGACGATAACCAGAAGATGGTCGACCGTCTGAAGGCGATGAAGGAACTGACCGAAAATGCCGGCGACAACGCCACCGACGGCCTCGTCGACGACTGGACCGATGCCGCCGAAGAGCGCGTGTGGTTCCTGACCTCGATCCTGGGCGAACAGGTCAAGGCCTGATTTATCCTAGCGATTTGCGCCCAATCGAGCGCCGCCCTCCTTTGCGGGGGGCGGCGCTCTCGCTATAAAGGGGGCATGTCGCAAATCACGATGATCGAAGGCGCCGACCGCGGTGCGATTGTGGCCGCGTTGCGCGGTCTGCTTGCCGCACCCGGCGCCATCACGATACCCGGCGGGTCGACCCCGTTCCCGATCCTGTCGGCGCTGATCGACGAAGGTGCTGTCGACTGGCGGGATCGCGAAATCTGGCCCAACGACGACCGGATCGTTCCCGAAGACCACGACGCCTCGAACACCGGCAAGATCCGCGCGCTGCTCGAACCGGCAGGCGCGCGGATCGTGACGCTGGCCGAGCACGCGGACGTGCCGCATTTTGCGGTAGCGTGGCTCGGGATGGGGCCCGATGGCCATATCGCCTCGCTGTTTCCCAACACCGATCCTTCGGCCAATGATCCGCAGTCGGTGCGCAGGCTGACCCCCGACCCGCTGCCCGCGCACGCCCCGTTCGACCGCATCACGCTGACGATCCCTGCATTGGTCAACACCGATGCACTGGTCTTCACGATGGGCGGCGCAGACGACAAGCGCGCGGTGTTCGAGGCCGCGATGGCCGGGCAAAACGATCTGCCCGTGGCGCGTCTGCTCCGCGCAGCGCGCGCACGCGGTGTTCCCGTGACCGTCTTTGCCTGACGCGATGCTCGGGCTTATTCCCGCTCCCGTTCACCGCGCGCTGATGCCGCTGGCCCATGCGCTGCGCCATCGCTGGCGGCGCTGGCGCAAACGCCCGATCGCGGGGGTGAGCGTGATCGTCACCAACCTGACGGGCGACGTTCTGCTGCTCAAGCATTCCTATGGCCCCGATGTCTGGAGCCTGCCGGGCGGCGGGCTCGCGCGCGGCGAAGATCCGGTCGCGGCGGCGCGCCGCGAGGTGTTCGAGGAGATTGGCGTCGAGCTTGCGAGGATCGACCCCGTTGCGCGGCTGGACGAGGTCCTGTCAGGATCGCCGCACACCGCGCATGTCTTTGCCGCGGTGTGCGACCGCCAGCCCGCACCCGACCGGCGCGAAGTGATCGAGGCGCGCTTCTTTCCCTCGCATTCGCTGCCCGAACCGCTCGGGCGCACCACGCGCGCGCGGATCGCTGCCTGGCGCGCGCGCGGGATGGAATAGGGCGGGGCGGTCTAAAGCAGCCGCAACTGCGCCGTATCGCGTGCGGGCTTCGCGCTTTCTGCCCCTTCAAGCGCGGACAGCGTCAATCCCATCAGCCTGATCGGGCCGCGCAAGGGCAATTCGGCTTCTAGCAGCGCGCGCGCGATCCTCGCGAAAGCCTCCTTCGAGGCAACGACGTCGGGCGATGACGCTGCGCGGGTGATGATCTGGAAATCGGTGAATTTCAGCTTCAGCGTCACCGTCCGACCGCGTGCGCCCGCGGCCTCGATCCGGTCCCAGACGATATCGACGATATTCCCCAGCGTTTCGCGCAAGGCGGCGCCGCTGCCGATGTCTTCGGAGAACGTTCTCTCGCCGCCGACCGACTTGCGCACGCGATGCGCGGCGACAGGGCGCAGGTCGATCCCGCGCGCGGCACGAAACAGGTAATCGGCCATGCTGCCGAAATGCTGGCGCAAAAAGGCGATGTCCTTTGCCGCAAGGTCCGCGCCGGTGGCAATGCCGAGGGCCTGCATCCGGCTTTCCGCCTTGGGGCCGACCCCGTGGAACCGCCGGATCGGCAGGCCTGCAACGAACTGCGCGCCTTGCCCCGGACGGATCACGCACAGCCCGTCGGGCTTGTTCTGGTCGCTTGCCAGCTTGGCCAAGAACTTGTTGTAGCTGACCCCCGCGCTCGCGGTCAGCCGGGTCTTGGCGCGGATTTCCTGCCGGATCAGCGTGGCGATGCGGGTCGCGCTGCCGATCCCCAGACGGTCCTCGGTGACATCGAGATAGGCTTCATCGAGGCTCAAGGGTTCGATGACAGGCGTATAGTGTTCGAACACCCGCCGGATCTGGCGGCTGGCTTCCTTGTAGGCATCGAACCGCGGGCGCACGAAGATAAGGTCGGGGCACAACCTGCTGGCGGTGACCGACGGCATTGCGCTGCGCACCCCGAACACCCGCGCTTCGTAGCTCGCCGCCGCGACCACGCCGCGCCCGCCCGATCCGCCGACTGCAACCGGCTTGCCCTTGAGATCGGGATTGTCGCGTTGTTCGACGCTGGCGAAGAAGGCGTCCATGTCGACATGGATGATCTTGCGCAGGCCAGGCTCGTCCGCGCCGGGCGGGGCATGATCGTCTGGCGCATCCGTTCGGGTCATGTCCGGCAAATAGTTGTTTGCAGCGCCCGAAGGAACTGTTGCTGGAACATTTCACGCCCGCTGCCATTTTGTGCACATGCGAAATGAACAGTGGTCATCGGGTGAGGCAGGAGGCAAGGGCCCCGCGATGGCTACCTCTCCCGCATCATCTTCTCCCGTCGCCGCATCGCCCGCCCGCAAGGCGCTGGGCGAGCGCGAGCTGATGTGGATGATGGCGATGCTGATGGCGCTGAACGCCTTCGGGATCGACGCGATCCTGCCCGCGCTCGATGCGCTTGCCGCCGACCTTTCTGTTCCCGGCAACGACCGGCAATTCGTGATCGGCGTCTATCTGCTCGCCGGCGGCCTCGGATCATTGACGCCCGGCGCGCTGGCCGACCGGTTCGGGCGACGGCCGATCCTGCTGGGCGCGGTGGCCGTTTATATCGTGCTCTCTGTGCTTTCCGCGCTGGCACCCACCTACAACGCGCTGATCGCGGTCCGCGCGGCGCAGGGCTTCTTCGCCGCAGGGATTGTCGCGCTTCCGCCGGCGATCATCCGCGACCGCGTGGGCGGCGACAAGATGGCGCGGATGATGAGCCTGATCTTCGTGATCTTCCTGATGGTGCCTGCGGTTGCGCCCACCATCGGGGAAGGCATCCTGCAAACTTTCGGCAGCTGGCGCGCGATCTTCGGCGTGATGGCGGTGCTGGGCGTGGTGATGGGGGCCTGGGTCTTCGTCCGCCTGCCCGAAAGCCTCACGGAAGAAAACCGCCAGCCGATCGTGCCCCGTGCGATCGCGGGCAACATGCTGCGCGCACTGACGCTGCCGAGCGTATCGGGCTATGTCATCGGCTCGGCACTGGTGTTCGGCGCCCTGTTCGGCTTCATCAATTCCTCGCAGCAGCTGATCACGCAGACCTTTGGCGCGGGCGATATCTTCCCGCTGGTGTTCGGGATCTGTGCCGGATCGATGGCAATCGCCAGCTGGTCGAATTCGCGCATCGTCGAACGCTTCGGCGCGCGCCGGGTAAGCCACACCGCCCTGTTCGCCTTCATCGTGGTCGCGGCATTGCAAGTGATGTTCGCGTTTCAGGGCGAGGAAAAGCTGTGGCACTTCGTCCCGCTGATGGCGATCAACATGGCGCTCCTGGGCTTCATCGGCAGCAATTTCGGCGCAATCGCGATGAACCCGTTCTTCGCCATCGCGGGTGCGGCAAGTTCGGCGCACGGCTTCGTGCGGATGACCACCGCCGCGCTGCTGGGCGGAGCAATCGGCTATGCCTATGATGGCACCGCGCGTCCGCTGGCGCTTGCCCTGCTGGCCAGCGGGCTTGTCTGTCTGGCGCTGGTGCTGTGGAGCGAGAAGGGCAAGCTGTTCGGCCCGTCGGATGCGGACGAACGGCTCGGCACCGGGAGCGACTGAACCCCAGCCGCCCCCGGTGATTGCCTAGGCAGCTCGTGCCCTGATCTCATCGAAGGTGCGGCGCACCAGCAATTCTCCGTTTCGCCACACCGGCACGAGCAGATCCTCGCCGTCCGCGACCGCATCGCGCCGCCGTGCCACCAGCCGCCCGGCTTCGCGCACCACCGCTTGGCGCCCGGCCTTGCTTGCCTTGCCGGGATCGGTCAGCGGCGCTTTCGACACGTCGTGCCACACGCCTTTGTCGTCGCGCATCGCATTGGCTTTCATCGCGAAGCGCAACGTATCGCGGTTGACCTGCTGCAATAGCCCGCCGCCCATCCCGAAGGCGATGTTGTCGATCGCAAAGCCTTCCGCGATCATCCGTTCGACCAGCCGTGCGATGGTGGCCGGCGTCATGCCGTCGCCTTGGATCACGCGGACATGGGGGTCGAGCACGCGGAAACCCTTGGCGTTGACGGTGCCACCGAATGCCTCCCACAGCACCTTCACCGCCCGCAAAGGCGTTTCGACCGGATCGCCGCTGTCGGGGCGCACCACCAATGTACCCTTTCGGCCCAGCACCTTGTCCCGCAAGGTGCCGCCCCAGATGCCGGTCAGCGCCGCGTCGAGATCATAGCTGTCCGATACCACCGCGACCATGCGCCCCTCGCCCTCGAAGGCATCGAGCATGTTCTCATACGCCGCGGTCTCGCGCGCGCGGCCCCAGCTGGTCATCGTGCTGTGTTCGGCTGCGGGGATCGAAAAGCCCGCCATTTCCGCGCCATAGAACCGCTGTGCCGCAACCAACGCCTCCATCGTGTCGGTGCCCATGAAGTTGACGAGGTGCGCCATCCCGCCGATCCCTGCGCTCTGGCCGCTCGACACACCGCGCGCACCGAAATCGTGGAGCTTGAAGGGCAGCTGGCCTGCCGGATCGTCGCTGCTCTGCTCAAGCCCGGCGGCTATGATCAACCGGCACTGGCGGCTGAGCGTCGCGACGGTGGTGGGATACCACACCGCGCGCAGCAGCGCGGTTTCGATGAAGGTAGCAAGCCAGGGCAGGCGCGGATCGGTGGTCTCGACCTCAATCAGCGGCACCCCGGTCGGCACGATCATGCCTTCGGGCAGGCTGCGGATTTCGAGCGGCAGGAACCCGCCGTGATCGTCCAGCACGATTTGCCAGCCCGCGCGGTTGAACGGAACGCCGTGCGCGGTGCAGATCGCTTCGGCCTCGTCGATATCTGCTAGGGCGATCGGCTTGCCGAGCCGTTCCAGCAGGAAGGGTTGCAAGCCGAAGAACAGCAATTCGTCCGCAAAATCGTTGGGCCGGGCCTCGACATAGGCGCTGATCGCGCGCGCTTCGGGCGGGTATTGCAGGAAGTGGCTTTGTTTGTAGCTGTCGGTCGCAAGGATCAGGTTGTCGGTCATGGCTGTGAACTCCTCACAGGGGTTGGTGCGGCCTTGCAAGGGCTCCCCTTGCAAAGGTGTGAAAATCAAAGATCGGCCATCGCGGTGATGATCGCCCAGTGATCCTCGAACAGCATGTCGGGGCTGAGATCGCCCAGGCGATACCAGCGGGCATGCGCGGCATCGTCGCCGCCCTTGACGCTGAACAGCTTGCGCCGTTCGGGCAGGCGGAACAGGAAGGCGTGGGTGATGATCCGGCCCCTGAGCGAGCGCGACGGCGCATCGAAAACGCGGGTGCGTGCATCCTCGATGAAACTGGCGAGCATCGCGGGCGGGATCTGGCCCTTGCCGTCGCTGATCGCGGTTTCCTCGCGCAGTTCGCGGATTGCGGCGTCGCGGATGCGCTCGGCCGGGTTGACGAAGCCGCCGGGCAGCGCGAGCAGCCCCTTGCCCGGCGCCGAGCCGCGTGTCACCAGCAGGATGTGCCCGGCCTGCACCACCACCGCATCGGCGGTGACGAACGGCCCCGGCCCCCACTGCGCGGGGTAGGCGGCAAGATATTCTGCCTCTTCCAGCAATCCCTTGAACACCTCGCCCAGCGCAAATTCACGTAGGAAGGCAGCAACGCCGGGCGACAGGATCGTTTCGGGCACTTGCGCAATGCGCTGGAAATAGCCCGCTCGCACGTCGCTGGAGGAAAAGGTGCCATATTGGCTGGCGATCTGCAGGTTTTCCCATTCGGGGAAGAGCTTGAGATAATAGCTCGATGCGTCCTTGCCGAAGCCGGCGAGCGCGATGCGGAAATCGGCCAGCCCGTGGTTCTGGAAGCCGTGGGCGTTGCCGTGATCGAGCACCAGCGCGCGAACCTGCCGCTGGACCTGCGCGGTCCAGGCGGTGTCCGAATAGGGGTGATCGTCGAGCGGCGCGATGATCAGCCGTCCTTGCGCGACTTCATGGCGGAAGGCGCCGCGCAGCATCGCTTCGCGTTCGGCATAGGTGAAGGGATTGCGCGGATCGCGCGCGACATTGGCCGAACCGACCAGCACGATCAGGCGTTCCACCTGTTCGAGCGCGCGGGCGATGACATGTTCGTGGCCGATGTGGAGCGGCTGGAAACGTCCGATAAAGACGCCGAAATCGATGGTTGTCATGGCTTCGAGGCTCCCCCGAAATGATTGCGCGAACCGGACTCCCCGACTCGCTGAATGTCTTATATTCAATTTGCATATAAGCAGTCAAGCTATATGGATAGTGGCATGAGCCACCCGCCTTTCGCCGTGACTGTTGACCTCGTGCTGATGACCGTGACTGGGTCCGGCCTTGCAGTGCTGTTGCAACGCCGGGCGGAGGAACCTTTTGCCGGGCACCTCGCGCTGCCGGGCGGGTTTGTCGGTATTGACGAACCGCTCGATGCCGCCGCGCGCCGCGTGCTGGCAGCCAAGGCGGGATTTGCGCCGGGCGAGGGCGGCTGGCTCGAACAGCTTTACACTTTCGGCGATCCGGCACGCGATCCACGCATGCGCACGGTGAGCGTCGCCTATTTCGCGCTGCTGCCCGAAGAGCGGCTGGCGAGCGCCGTGGGTGATGCCGATGATCTGATGCTGGCACCGGTGGGCGATCTGCCCGAACCGCTCGCCTTCGATCACGCCGCGATCCTCTGTGCGGCGCAGGACCGGCTGCGCGGCAAGCTCGATTACACCCCCGTCGCGCTCGCGCTGCTCCCCGATGCCTTCACCTTGCGCGACCTGCAAGGCGTGCACGAGGCGATCCTCGGCAAAAGCCTCAACAAGCCCGCCTTCCGTCGCCGGATGATCGACACTGGCTGGATCGAGGCGACCGGCACGCGCGAGGCAGTGTCGAACTTCCGCCCGGCCGAACTCTACCGCCGCAAACCATCCTGATCCGCGCCGAGCCGGCGCCACGCCAATCCGGCAAATTCGCACAAGAGCGGGCGCGTGTCGCGCGGGTCGATGATGTCCTCGACATTGAACCGTTCGGCTGAGCGGAACGGCGAGGTAACCTTGGCGAGGCGTTCGCGGATGTCCTCAAGCAACGCCGCCGGATCATCCGAGGCTTCCAGCTCGGACTTGTAGGCGACCTCGAGCCCGCCCGCGATCGGCAGGCTGCCCCAGTCGCCCGACGGCCAGCAATAACGGTATTGATACCGCTCGGCGTTGCTCATCGCGCTCCCCGCGATGCCATAGGCGCGCCTGAGCACGACCGACGCCAGCGGCACCGTCGCGCGATAGATCGCGTTCATCGCGTCGACGCCGTAGCGGATCGTCCCCGCCATCTCCGCCTCGCGCCCGATCATGAAGCCGGGGTTGTCGACGAGGTGGACGATGGGCAGCCGGAACTGGTCGGCGAGGCGCACGAACCGCTCGACCTTCTCGGACGTCTTGGCCTCCCACGATCCGCCAAGGTAGCTGGGATCGGAGGCGATGACGAACACCGGCCAGCCATCGAGCCGCGCCAATGCGGTGATCGCCGCGCGGCCCCAGTGGCGGCCGATTTCGAAGACGGTGCCGTGGTCGAAAACATGATCGAGACAGCGGCGCATCGAATAGACCTGCTTCTCCTCGCGCGGCACGAGGCTGAGCAGCGCCTCCTCGCGCCGGTCCGCCGGGTCGCCGGTTGCGATGCGGCGCGCGGGCTGGCCGACATATTCGGGCATGAAGCTCAGGAAATGCCGCGCGCGGGCGAAGGCCTCGGCCTCGCTTCCCACTTCGTCGTCGACCACCCCGTTACGGGTGTGGATCGCAGAGCCGCCGAGGGCTTCCTTGGCTTCCTCGTGATTGGCTGCAGCCCCCTTGTAGGCATCGCCCAAGCCATCGACCACGGCGGGGCCAGCGGCGAAGATCTGGCTGAGGCCCTTGACCATGATCGAATAGTGGCTCGCCACCGTCCGCGCCGCGCCGAGGCCCGCCGTCGGCCCCAATGCCAGCGCGACCACCGGCACGGTGTCGAGGTTTGTCACCACATCGCCCCAGCCGGGCACGGCAGGAATGTAAGTCGCGCCGATCTGTTCGAGCGTTTTGACGGAACCGCCGCCGCCCGTGCCGTCGATCATGCGGATGATCGGAAGCTTCAGCTCGTGCGCCATGCGCTCGGCCTGCACCATCTTGCGCGCGATGCCAGCGTCCGCCGCGCCGCCGCGAATGGTGAAGTCGTCCGCGGTGGCGACCACCGGGCGGCCGTTGATCAGCGCCTTGCCGAACAGGAAAGGGGCGGGGGTGACGTGCGCAAGGTCGCCGCTCGCGTCATATCTGGCGGACCCTGCGATCTTGCCGATCTCGCGGAAGGAACCGGTGTCGCACAGGGCCGCGAGCCGCGCGCGGGCGTCCATCTTGCCCCGCCCGTGCTGCCGCGCGACCTTGTCCACGCCGCCCATCTGCTCGGCGAATGTTTCGCGGCGGCGCAGTTCTTCGAGTTCCTTGGCCCAGCTCACAACCCACTCCCGTCATGCTGAACCTGGTCCAGCATCCATCTCTCGGCTTTATGCCAAGGTGTGTGGGGCGAAATGGACCCTGAAACAAGTTCAGGGTGACGCAGTGGCTATTCTGAGAGTGGTACCACCTTGGCGAGCACCGCATCGACTTGCACTTGGCTCCCCGCGCTGACGCTGAGCCCCTCGACCCTGCCATCGAAGGGCGCGGTGAGGGCGTGTTCCATCTTCATCGCCTCGAGCACCATCAGCCGCTGCCCGGCGGTGACGGCCTGGCCTTCGCTCACATCGACCGCGATGACCTTGCCCGGCATCGGCGCGATGATCGCGCCATCGGCGGCGGAGGCTTGGCCGGTGCCGTCGGCGCGCAACGACAGGACGAAGGTGCGCCCTCGTTCGGTTACGACCACGGCATCGCTCGGGGCATCGCCCATCGGTGCAGCATGACCGCCCCCGTCGCGATCCTCATCGAAGGGGGAGGCGGTAACTGCTTTGGCACCTTCGTAAAGCGTGATAGTTCGACGCGGCGGCGCGTTGAGACGCAGCCCGAACATGTCGCGGGTCAGCCCCTGAAGCGCGTGCGAATGCGCTTCTCCGTAAGTCCACCGGTTCATCCATACTGTGTTCGCCGCGACGGCGCCGCCTACCGCAGTGATCGGGCGCGGCTCTGTCAGTTCGGTTTCGTGGCGTGCGATCAGGCCTGTATCGAGCCGGGCGTCGGCAAAGTCGGTAAGCGACAGGCACTCGTACAAGAACGGCTTGTTGGTTGTGATTGGCAGAACGTAGATGGCATCGAGCGCCCAAAGCAGATTGCGCCGCGCCGCTTCTCGGTCATCGCCATAGGTGATGATCTTGGCGATCATCGGGTCGTAGAACGCGGACACGACGTCGCCTTCTTCCACCGCGGTTTCGATGCGCGCGGGTTTCTCGAAATCGTAGGAGGCCGGGTCGGTGACAGGCAGTGATGGTTGCATGAACGACAAGGTGTGAATTGGGCCGGGGCTCGGCAAAAACCCCTTCGCCGGGTCCTCGGCATAGAGCCGCGCTTCGATGGCGTGGCCGTTGATCGACAGTTCTTCCTGCCGCTTGGGCAGCGGCTCGCCGCTCGCCACGCGCAGTTGCCATTCGACCAGATCGACCCCGGTGATCTCCTCGGTGACCGGATGCTCCACCTGAAGGCGGGTGTTCATCTCCATGAAAAAGATGCGATCCGCGCGCAGGCCTTCGCTGGCGTCGGCGATGAATTCGATCGTGCCTGCGCCCTCGTAATCGACCGCTTGTGCCGCGCGCACGGCGGCGGCGCAGATCGCTTCGCGGGTGGCTTCGTCCATACCAGGGGCGGGGGCTTCCTCGATCACCTTCTGGTGGCGGCGCTGGAGCGAGCAGTCACGCTCGAACAGGTGGACGACGTTGCCGTGGGCATCGCCGAACACCTGCACCTCGATATGGCGGGGCGAGGTGATCCACTTTTCCAGCAGCACTTCGTCATTGCCAAAGCTCGCCTTGGCCTCGCGGCGGCAGCTCTCCAGCGCGGCCACGAAATCCTCGGGCGCATCGACCTTGCGCATCCCCTTGCCGCCCCCGCCCGCGACCGCCTTGATGAGGACGGGATAGCCGATCGCCTCGGCCTCCTTGGTCAGCCGCTCGACGGACTGGTCCGACCCGTCATAGCCCGGCGTCACCGGCACGCCGGCGGCGCGCATCAGCTGCTTGGCCGCGTCCTTCAGACCCATCGCACGGATGCTCGCAGGCTTGGGGCCGACCCAAATCAGCCCTGCGTCGATCACGGCCTGTGCGAAATCGGCGTTCTCGGAGAGGAATCCATAGCCCGGGTGGATCGCATCCGCGCCCGTCTGCTTGGCCGCCGCGATGATCTTCTCGCCCACCAGATAGCTTTCGGCAGCGGGCGAGGGGCCGATATGCACCGCCTCGTCGGCGCTTCGCACATGCAATGCCTTGGCATCGGCATCGGAATAGACCGCGACCGTCGCCACACCCATGGCGCGGGCGGTGCGCATGATCCGGCAGGCGATTTCGCCGCGATTGGCGATCAGAAGCTTGGTAATCATGCGCGCCGGATTAGCTCCACTTGGTTGCAAAGGAAACCGTCTCGGCGAAAGTGCGAAAGGCTCAGGCCGGAGGCCGCACGGCAGGGCGGTAATCCGCGATACCCCAAGTGATCCCGCCAGCGGGCATCTTTTCGCGGTTGAGCACGGCAGAAAGAAACGCGCGCACGCCGTAGAGCGCCTTTTCGCTGCGCGGCACATAGGTGCGGCTGGCCCAGGCATCGGCTCCGCGGGCGCGCACCTTGCGCCCGATCGCGCCATAGATCCGTGCGGCGGACAGCACCGCCCAGCGGCTGCGGAACGGGAGCTTTGCTGCCCCCACGCGCGCGGCGGCCTCGTGCTTTTCGACCAGCGCGACCAGCCTTGCGGCCATTTCGGCAAGCTCGGCGCGGTGGTGCGGCTTGGTGTGCTGGCCGGGCTCGATATCCTGTTCGACCAGCCATTCGATCGGCAGATAACAGCGCCCTGCGGCGTCATCCTCGACGATATCGCGCGCGATGTTCGACAGCTGGAACGCAAGGCCCAGATCGTTCGCCCGGTCGAGCGTTTCCTGATCCTTCGGATCGACGCCCATCACCACCGCCATCATCACGCCGACCGCGCCTGCCACGTGATAGCAGTAGCGCAGCATGTCGGCCTCGGTGCGCGGGCGCCAGTCTTCCGCATCCAGTTGGAAGCCCGCGATCACGTCCTCGGCCATTTCCGGGGTCAGGCCGACTTCGGCCGCCACCACGCCGAGCGCATCGAAGGCAGGGTCGCCCGTCGGCACGCCGTCAAAGGCAAGCGCGGTCAGCCGCCGGATATGCGCAAGGCGGCCCGCAAGATCGGTCTGCGCGCCGAGTTCGCCGCCCAGTTCCTGATTGTCGGCAATGTCATCCGCGCGGCGGCACCAGGCATAGAGCAGCCAGGCGCGCTCGCGGGTTTCGTTGTCGAACAATTGCGAGGCGGCAGAAAAGCTCTGCGAACCCTGCTTGATCGTCAGCCGCGCATGTTCGACCAGCGCGGCGCGAGTGGCTGGATCGACCGCCATCGCGAAGCGTCCTAGAGGTCCTCGGACTTCATGCTGAAGATCGGGGTGTGCGGCACATAGGCCTCCATCTTCGCCAGAAGCTCGGGCAGGGCATCGGCCGCGATCAGGATGTTCTGGTGCGCCGGACGGACGAATCCGACTGCCGCCATCTTCGCGTTGAAGGCGAGCAGATCGTCGTAGAACCCGAAAGCATTGAGAATGCCCACGGGCTTGGAATGATAGCCCAGCTGCGACCAGCTCATCGCTTCCCACAATTCGTCCATCGTGCCCACTCCGCCGGGGATGGTGACGAACCCGTCCGACAGATCGGTGAAGCGCTGCTTGCGCTCGTGCATGCCCGACACGGTGACGAGCTCGTCGCAATCGTGGTTGGCAACCTCGGCGCGCACCAGGCTTTCGGGGATGATCCCGATCACCTCGCCGCCATTGTCCTTCGCGCCCTTGGCCACTGCGCCCATGAGGCCCAGTTTGCCCCCGCCATAGACCACCCCGATCCCGCGGCGCGCCAATTCGGCGCCGACATCGTAACCCAGTTGGACATAGCGCGCGTCCTCGGGCGAGGCCGAGCCGCAATAGACTGCAAGACGTTTCATATCAGTCGGTCACTTTAAGCTGGATTTGCGACCCGTCCGGAAGGTCCTTGATCTGTTGCGCGATATCGCCGGTGAACCGAATGAGTTCAACGAGCGACATTAGGCAAAGGTTCTCCGGTTCGTATCGACCCTCGATCATGGCATGGGGCTTGATTGTAAAGACCGAACCTGCGGGCGGCTCGCCAAAACGCCTTTTCGCCTCCTCGACCAATGCGCCGCCACTCCACAGTTCCTTTGCTTCGTCGCTTGCGAGATGTGCTTGCGCTTCGGCCTCCGTGCCCAGGGCGATAATCGCCATGCCATCGGGATCGACATAGAAGAATCCGCCGTCGGCGTCGCTGACAACAAGATGACCCATGGGGCTCTGAGCGACCACCCGCTTGGCGGTCAGGCCGGTCCATCCCCAGCCTTCATTGACCGCCTCGACGAGGCTCACGCAGGCACCTTCGCCAGATCCTCCAGCATCAGCCCGGCAGTCGCTTTCGCGCTGCCGACAACGCCGGGGATGCCGGCGCCGGGATGCGTGCCTGCGCCGACCAGATAGTAATTGTCGATCACGTCATCGCGGTTGTGGCCGCGCAGCCAGGCGCTCTGCCACAGCACGGGTTCAAGGCTGAAGGCACTGCCCATGTGTGCGTTCAAGTCCTGCTTGAAGTCCTTGGGCGCATAGCTGAACTTGGTGACGATCCGGCTGTGGATGTCGGGGATCAGGCGCCGCTCCAGCTCGTCCAAAATCATCTTTTCCAGACGCGGGCCGACCTCATCCCAGTCGAGCGGCATCTTGCCCATGTGGCTGACGGGGACGAGCGCGTAGAATGTGCTCTGGCCCGCGGGCGCCATCGACGGGTCGGTGACGGTAGGGTGGTGGAGGTAGATCGCGAAATCCTCGGGCACCACGCCGTTCTTGTAGATGTCGTCGAGCAGGCCCTTGTAGCGCTTGGCGAACAGGATCATGTGGTGCGGGATGCCGGGCCAGGTGCCCTCCAGCCCGAAATGCACCACGAACAGCGATGGGCTGTAGCTCTTGCGATTGAGGCTCTTGGCCATCTGCTTGCCGCGGTCGCTGCCCGACAGCAATTCCTTGTAGGAATGCATGATGTCGGCATTGGATGCGACCGCATCGAAGCGCTGGCGGAAGCCGGACTTGGTTTCGACCTCGGTTGCGCGGGTGCCCAGCGTGTGCACCTGCACCACCGGATCGCCGACGCGCATCGTGCCGCCCAGCCGCTCGAAATGGCGCACCATTCCGGCGATCAGCCGGTTGGTCCCGCCGCGCGCCCACCACACGCCGCCGTCCTTCTCCAGCTTGTGGATGAGGGCGTAGATCGACGAGGTGTTCATCGGGTTGCCGCCGACCAGCAGCGTGTGGAACGACAGAGCCTCGCGCAGCTTCTCGTTCTCGACGTAGCTCGACACCATCGAGTACACGGAACGCCACGCCTGTTCCTTGATCAGCGCGGGCGCGGCCTTGAGCATCGACTTGAAATCGAGGAACGGCTTGGTGCCGAGCTTAAGGTAGCCTTCCTTGTACACCCGCTCGGAATATTCGAGGAACCGCGCGTAGCCCGCCACGTCCGCCGGGTTCAGCTTGGCGATTTCGGCGTTCAGTTGCGCTTCGTCGTTCGAATAGTCGAAGTTCGTGCCGTCGGGCCAGTTGAGGCGGTAGAAGGGCATGACCTTCATCAGCTCGACATCGTCGGCGATGTCGTGGCCGGTGAGACCCCATAGTTCCTTCAGACAATCGGGATCGGTGATGACGGTGGGGCCGGCGTCGAAGGTGAAGCCGTCCTTTTCCCAGAAATAGGCGCGCCCGCCGGGCTTGTCGCGGCTTTCGATCACGGTGGTGGCGATGCCCGCCGATTGCAGCCGGATGGCGAGCGCCATGCCGCCGAACCCTGCGCCGATCACGCAGGCGGTGCGGCCGTCATAGCGGGCGGCGAGCGCGGCGTTCACGCCCTTGGCACCCGAAAGATTGAGTTTCGCATCGGCGTTCATGCCGGGGTCTCCATGTTGAGAAGCTTGGTGTCCAGGGGTTTGGTGTCGAGCGGCGTGCCGCGTGAAAACAGCGCCCGGATGGCGCGCGGGATAGCTACGGGGGGTTTCCCGGTGAGGATGCGCAGCCGGTCGGGCCAGGTGGAACGACCCGCATAGAAGCGTTCGACGAGATTGCCTTTGAGCGCATAGAAGTGTTCGAAAACGATTACGCGCCTGCCTGGTTCCGCAGCATCGAACAGCATCCGGCTGAGCATGCGGTAATAGGCGGTCGCGCGCCAGTGGCGTCTGGCCCGCGCGCTGCAGAAGGCGGCAAGCTCGGCCCCTGAGATGTCGGGCCGGCGGGCGAGCAGTTTCGCGATGGCGAGCGCATTGGCGACCGCAAAGGGAATGGTGTAGCTGGTGAGCGGATGCGAGAAGCCCCCGCGCGCACCGGCCAGCGCAACGCCGGGGATCGCGACCTCGGCGCTCGCCGCGGCAAAATCGCCGCCCGAAACGACCGGCAGGATGCCCGCCTCCTGATCGATCACTTCGCCCTTCCACCCCATGCGGTGGGCATATTCGCCAACGCGGCCCTTGAGCACCGCGGCGTCCATCTTCGGCTGGTCGGCGTAATAGGTGTCCTCGATGAACACCTCGTCCGGCGACAATGGCAGGACATAGACGAAACGGTAGGCTTCGCCGTTGCCGTGGGGGGCAAGCTGGTCGACGCCCGCATCCATGATGATCGGGCGGGTGAGGCCGTGCGGCTGTTCGCACTTGAAATGCTGGCCGAGGAACACCTGCCAGCCGCCCGATAGATGGCGCGATGGTGCGAACGGGCGGCAATCGATCACCCGGCGCGCAGAGATGCACGTGCCATCGGACAGCGTCACCCCGCTTTCATCGAGGCTGACGGCCTTCGTTCCCAGCATCACCCGCTCGGGCGGCAGTTCATCGGTCAGCGCGCGGTGAAATTCGGCGCTGGCGAGCGAACGATAGGCGGTCGGCAGCGTGCGGCCAAGGCGCGGGAAGGCGATGTCATAGCCTTCGTCCCAGCCGTTGACCTTGAACCCGGCGACCAGCGCGCGTTGGGCTTTCGGAATGTCCGTCTCGAACCAGCTCCAGCGGTGATGCCCGCCAAGCGTGCGCCCCGCCTCCACGACAACGAAGCGGCAGCCCGGCGCATGGCGGTGCAGCGCCAGCGCGATCAAGCCGCCCGCCAGCCCGCCGCCAACGATCACCACATCGAAGGGTGCCGCGTCTGGCGCGCCGGAAACGGGAGGTGAATCGACCATCATCAATGCCCTAGGCGAGGCATACACGAACGGCAATCGAATGCACCAATCCGGCATGTTTTGCGATGTTGCAACATCACGCGGAAACTTTAAGGCGCCCGCGGGTTTCGCCCCATCATCCCCCGATTGCAGGACCAGATTGCCATGCCTTTTCGCACAACGCTTGCATCACTGGCGCTCGCCCTGACCCTTGGCCCGCTCGCAGCCCCCGCACTGGCCGGGGAGGCAGAACCGCAAATCGCGCGCGAGGACGCGCCGGCAGCAACCCCGCCCGCGGCTTTCGCCTTTGCCAAGCCGGTGTTCGACCGCACCTGGGCCACCATCGGCATCGGCGCGGCGATGGTGCCGAGCTATGCCGGATCGGATGATTACATTGCCTTCCCCTTGCCGCTGATCGTGGGACGGATCGGCGGGGTGGGGATCAGCCCCAACGGGCCGGGCTTCGTGCTCGATCTCAACTCGCCCGCGCCGTCGTTCGCGCCGCGCAAGGGCCCGCGGCTCGCCTTTGGTCCCGCCTTCCGCTTCCGCAACGATCGCAACAACCGCATCCGCGACGAAGTGGTGGCGCGCGCAGGCAGGCTCGATCCCGCGCTGGAAATCGGCGCGAATGTCGCGGTCAGCTTTTCCGGGGTGTTCAAGCCCTTCGATGCGCTGAGTGTGGGCGTGCAGGCGCGCCGCGACGTGCTGGGCGCGCATGACGGGCTGATCGTCGAACCGCAGGTGGGCTACCGCGCGCTGGTGGGCAAGGGCATCACCTTGCAAGCGCATGCAAGCGCCGAGTTCGTCGACGACAAATTTGCCGGTTACTATTTCTCGGTGAACCCGGATCAGGCCTTGGCGACGGGTCTGCCGCAGTTCCGCGCCGATGGCGGGCTGAACCGCGTCGGCTCCACCGCAATCCTCGCCTATGATCTCGACCGCAACCCCTTGAACGGCGGCTGGTCGCTGACCGGGATCGGCGGGGTGTCGCGCCTGATCGGGGACAGCGCGCGCACGCCCTTCACCGCCGCGCGCGGCGATGCGACCCAGTTCATCCTCGGCACGGGGGTCGCCTACACCTTCTGAGGCTGCGCGCCCTTGCCTTGGGTTCGCGCGCGCGCCATCAGGTGTCGCGAGAGACACGAGGGGAGAGACACCATGAAGCATTTCTGCAAGCGTCTGATGGCCGGCGCTTCGCTGCTGGCTGCCATCGGCGCGCCCGCCATGGCCGAGACTGTGGCGATCCGCGCGGGCAGCGTCATCACCGATGCCGGTGCCAATCCGACCGGGCCGGCGACGATCCTCGTCACCGATGGCACGATCACCAGCATCACGCCCGGCCATGGCGCAATCACCGCCGACCGCGAGATCGACCTCAGGGCCAAGACCGTGCTGCCCGGACTGATCGACCTGCACACCCATCTCACCGGCGATCCGGGGGGCGATTTCTGGAAGGAAGCGGTCGAACCCGACGAATGGGGTGTGGTCGTTGGGGCCAAGAACGCGCGCGTCACCGCGCTGGCAGGCTTCACCACCGTGCGCGAAGCGGGCAGCGGACAGGAAACCGCCTTTTCGCTGCGGCGCGGGACCGCCGAAGGGATCATTCCCGGGCCGCGGATCATCGCGGCCGGCCCTGCGCTGGCGATCATCGGCGGGCACGGCGACACCAACGGCTTCCGCCCCGAAGTCAACGCGCTGCTCGATACCGGGTTCAATTGCACCGGCGTGATCGAATGCGCGGCCAAGGTGCGGCTCGCCAGCCAGAACGGGGCCGATGTGATCAAGATCACCGCGACCGGCGGGGTGCTGTCACAGCAGGGCCGCGGGCTCGAAGCGCATTTCTCGCCCGAGGAGATGAAGGCGATCGCCGACACCGCGCACAGCCTCGGCCTGAAGGTCATGGCCCACGCGCACGGCGCACGCGGTATACAGCAGGCCGCCGAAGCCGGGATCGACACGATCGAACACGGCACCTATCTCGACGAGGCCGCGGCAAAGGCGATGAAGGCGCGCGGGACGGTGCTGGTGCCCACGCTGATGGCATTGGAGGGCGTCAGCGAAGGGCTGGGCAAGGGTGTCTATACCCCCGTGGTCGAAACCAAGATCCGGGCGGTGCAGCCGCTGATGAACTCGCTTGTGGCCCGCGCGCGGCAGTTCGGCGTCACGGTCGCCTTCGGCACCGATGCGGGCGTCTATCAGCACGGCCGCAATGCCGAGGAACTGGGCCTGATGAAAAAGCAGGGCATGACCGACCGCGAAGTCCTCGCCAGCGCGACCACGGGCGCGGCGCGCGTGCTCGGCATGGAAAACCAGATCGGCAAGCTCGCCGCCGGCTTTTCGGCCGACATCATCGCGGTCGACGGCAATCCGCTCGCCGATGTCACCGTGCTCGAAAAGGTCGATTTCGTGATGGTGCGCGGGCGCGTGATCGAGTGAGGCTGCGGTTTGCGGGGACGGGCGCGCTCGTCCCCGATCGCCGGGCGTGGCTGGTGGCCGGTGCGATAACTGCGGCCGCGATCCTCGTGCTGCTCGCAATGGGCCGCACCCCGATCTGCGAATGCGGTTATGTCAAGCTGTGGCACGGCCAGATCAACGATGCGGGCAACAGCCAGCATCTCGCCGACTGGTACACGCCCAGCCACATCATCCACGGGATGATCTTCTATGCCTTTGGCTGGTGGCTGTTCGTCCGGCGCGGGCTGAGCGGGGCACAGGGGGGATGCTGGGGCCTGCCGCTCGCGGTGCTGCTGGAGGCGGGCTGGGAGGTGCTCGAAAACACGCCGATGGTGATCGCCCGGTTCCGCGCGGTGACTGCCAATTTCGGCTATTCGGGCGATAGCGTGATTAACTCCGCCGCCGATATCGGGTGGATGGGCTTGGGCTTCTGGCTCGCGCTCAGGCTGCCAGTGCGGCTGACGGTGGCCCTGGCGATCATCGGCGAACTGGTCGCAGGCTACATGGTGCGCGACAATCTCACGCTCAATGTCATCATGCTGGTCTATCCGCTCGATGCGATTGCGGCATGGCAGGCCGCGGGCGGCGTGGCCTGACCGGACTGGACTTGGCTCCCGCCTTGTCCTAATCCGGCGCCATCCCCGGGGAGCCTGCTGAGGCTGAGAGGTGGGCGTAAGCACCCCACGACCCGTCGAACCTGAACCTGTTAACACAGGCGGAGGGAGTGGTCCGGTCGCACGCGTTTCTGCGCCCGCACTCCGTCCGTCATCACGGAAGAGAGAGTGCGACATGGCCGACATCAATTCCCCCGTCGAAATCGGCGTCACCACCGGCCCGATCCGCGGCAGCCGCAAGGTCCACGTCGGCGCGCGCACCGGCAGCGGCATCCGTGTCGCGATGCGCGAGATCGATCTGGAAGGCAACGAGCCCAGCGTGCGGGTCTATGATACGTCGGGCCCCTACACCGACCCCGCGGCGCGCATCGACATCAGCGCCGGTCTTGCCCCGCTGCGCCGTGACTGGATCATGGCGCGCGGCGATGTCGAGGCTTACGATGGCCGCGAGGTCCGCCCCGAGGACAACGGCCAGCTCGGTCCGGACCGTTCGGGCGGCGTCCCGCAGTTCCCCAATGTCGTGAAGCGCCCGCTGCGCGCGCGTGCCGGGATGAACGTCAGCCAGATGCACTACGCCCGCCGCGGCATCATCACGCCCGAGATGGAATATGTCGCCGAACGCGAGAACTTGGGTCGCGAACTTGCCGCCGATTACCTGCGCGATGGCGAAAGCTGGGGCGCGGAAATCCCCGATGTCATCACGCCGGAATTCGTGCGCAGCGAAGTCGCGCGCGGCCGGGCGATCATTCCCAGCAACATCAATCACCCCGAAAGCGAACCGATGGCGATCGGGCGCAACTTCCTCGTCAAGATCAACGCCAATATCGGCAACTCCGCCGTGGCCTCCGACGTGGCGCAGGAAGTCGACAAGATGGTCTGGGCGACCCGCTGGGGCGCGGACACGATCATGGACCTCTCGACCGGGCGCAACATCCACGACACGCGCGAATGGATCCTGCGCAACAGCCCCGTGCCGATCGGCACCGTGCCGATCTATCAGGCCTTGGAGAAGGTCGGCGGCATCGCCGAGGAGCTGACCTGGGAAATCTTCCGCGACACGCTGATCGAGCAGGCAGAACAGGGCGTCGACTATTTCACCATCCACGCCGGCGTGCGCCTGCCCTACATCCCCTTGACCGCCAAGCGCGTCACCGGGATCGTCAGCCGCGGCGGCTCGATCATGGCCAAGTGGTGCCTCGCCCACCACAAGGAGAGCTTCCTCTACGAGCATTTCGACGAGATCACCGAGATCATGAAGGCCTATGACATCGCCTACAGCCTCGGCGATGGCCTGCGCCCCGGATCGATCCGCGACGCCAATGACGAAGCGCAGTTCGCCGAGCTCTACACGCTGGGCGAACTCACCAAGCGCGCCTGGGAGCAGGACGTGCAGGTGATGATCGAAGGGCCGGGCCACGTGCCGATGCACAAGATCAAGCAGAACATGGAAAAGCAGCTCCAGGCCTGCGGCGAGGCGCCGTTCTATACCCTCGGGCCGCTCGTCACCGACATCGCGCCGGGATACGACCACATCACCAGCGGCATCGGCGCAGCGCAGATCGGGTGGTATGGCACGGCGATGCTCTGCTACGTGACGCCCAAGGAGCACTTGGGCCTGCCCGACCGGGACGATGTGAAGGTCGGCGTGGTCACCTACAAGCTCGCCGCCCACGCCGCCGACTTGGCGAAGGGCCACCCGGCCGCTCAGGTGCGCGACGATGCGCTCTCCAAGGCGCGCTTCGAGTTCCGCTGGCGAGACCAGTTCAACCTCAGCCTCGACCCCGAAACCGCCGAGCAATACCACGACCAGACGCTTCCCGCCGAAGGCGCGAAGTCGGCGCATTTCTGCTCGATGTGCGGGCCCAAGTTCTGCTCGATGAAGATCACGCAGGAAGTGCGCGATTTCGCCGCGAAGCAGAACGCCGGGATCGAAACCTTCGTCGCATCCGAGGCAGAAGCCGAGGCCGGCATGGCGGAAATGAGCGAGAAGTTCCGCGAGGTCGGCAACCAGCTTTACGTCGGCGCAGGCGACCGCGAACACGATTGAGGCGCGATCCTTCCCCGGCTCGTCCGGGGGAGGGGGCCATTCGCAGCACGCGGAGGGGCGGGCGGTGCATGATGCACCCCTGCCCCTTCGTGTGTCAGGCGTTCTTCATGTTCTCCAACCCCTTGATCCCGCCGGGCTTGAGGCTCGGCTGGCTGGCGTTCTGTTTGGGTCCCTTGTCCGCCTTGGGCTTGCGCGCTTCGCGGCTTTTCTTCTGTTGGCCCTTGGCCATCGGATGTCTCCATCGGGCGAGATGCCCGATGCTGGCCTGCATCAAATAACAACGGCAGTCAATAAATCTGAAATAAATACGACAATCGGTTTGAGAATTGCATTGTAGATCGTCAATTCATGCCCACATCAGTATGGCTACCGGTCAAACAGAAATTCGATGCATCCAAGTAAAATTGGTGCGCTATTTCAGTCCGACTCTTGGCCCCGTGCACAAGTGACCATATCCGGCTGCCCGCGCGGACACGAAAGGAAGCACCATCATGACCCATTATGGCAAGATCAAGTCCTACGACAGCGCCAAGGGCGCTGGGATGATCACACCCGAAAAGGGCGGCGATGCGCTGTCGTTCAACAAGTCCGACCTGCAACAGCAGGCGCAGGAGCCGCGCGCTGACCAGCGTTACGGCTACGACACCCGGCAGATCGATGGCGGCAAGGCGCACGCCGTCAATCTCCAGATGGAAGCCGGCACCAGTGACAGCTCGGCCAAACAGCAGAGCTGACGCACCGGCCTGACGCTGCATCATGGGCTTCCGGACCCACCGGGAGCCCATGGTCATGTCCGCCCCCGAACCGCCCCCCATCGCAAATCGCAAAGGCCTCCGCCATGGACATGAACGCACTGCTGCGCGCCCACCAGATCGCCCTCGTCGGCAAGTCCCGCGAGACCACACTGATTCGCCGCGCTGCCTACCGCGGGTCGATCGCAGCCCTTGCGTCCCGCATCCGCAGCATGCGCAAGGCTGGCGGTGCGGACGTGGATACGGACCGCTTCGTGGTGGGAGAGAGCAGGCAGGACTGAGGCGAGCCGCCCCCTGACCGATCAGGACGCCCGGTGCCGCATTCCTACCATCACCCGGTCGAGCGCCTGCAAGAATCGTGAGCGATCCGCCTTGCCGAACGGGGCAGGGCCGCCCCCGATACCATCCATCCCGGCGCGCAGGTCGGCCAGAATCGCGCGGGTCGCAATCGCGCCGCCGATGCTGGCGGGGGTGAACTCCTCGCCATTGTGCTTCAGCACCCGCGCGCCCGCCTTGAGGCAGCGTTCCGCGAGCAGGATGTCGCCGGTGACGACGACGCTCCGCGCATCCGCCGCCTCCGCGATCCAGTCATCCGCCGCATCGAAGCTGTCCGAGACGACCACACGCTTCACCCGCGGGCTGTCGGGGATGCGGAAAGGCGCGTTGCTGACCACGCGAACCTCGGCGCGATAGCGCTCCGCGACGCGGTAGATCTCGTCCTTCACCGGACAGGCATCGGCGTCAATCAGGATGGTTATGGGGGGCATGGGGACGGTTTAGCGGAGTGGGGCGGGGGGCGTAAGGGCGAGAGGGGTGTGCGCCCTCATTCTAGCAAGGTTTTACGTAGAGACTTAGATTCAACAGAGGCGCGGAGGGCGCTTGCGACAAGTCGTCAAGCGCGTGCATCCAAGAAGTGGTCGAAGTGCTGTGCAACGATCAATGACTAAGAGGTGATTGGCGCATTGATCGAGAATGACACGAAAATCCCATTGAAATAACAAAGAAATTCGGTAATTAATTGGCGCTATGGAAATCACTAAATCTCCGGGCGTTACGCCCACTGAAGAGTTCCTTGCAAAACTCTGTGAGCGTAGCTTCCTTAAGCTGTGGAGTTACCCAAACCCTTGGAAATATGACGGAAAGGAGCTTTGTGATCTCTTGGTTGTTTTTGAGAATGACGTTCTAGTTTTCTTTGACCGAGAGAGTAACCGGCTAAAAAGCACCGATGCCAAGATCGAGGTGGAATGGCCGCGATGGCGGAAAGAAGTAATTGATAAACAATCTAAGAATGCTTCTGGCGCTGCTCGCTATCTGAAAGCTGGCCGTGGTGTGTTCTTGGATCTTGAAGCAAAGATTCCGCTGCCGATAAAGATATCTCCAACAGCGAGGGTTCATAAAATTATTGTCGCACATGGCGCTAAGGAGGCGTGCAAGCGCTACAGTGGCGCTAATGTAACTGGAAGTTTAGCAGTCGCCTATTCGCCGTTCAATGATAAGAATTTTGATCCACCCTTTTTTGTTTCCATAGACAAGCGCGATCCATTTCATGTATTTGACTCTGAGAATCTTGGAATAGTACTAAATGAACTCGATACAATATCAGATTTTATTTGGTACTTAAATGCAAAGTTGGATGCTATTGAACGCTATACTGCAATCACGTATTGCGGTGAAGAGGATTTGGTTGCCCACTATCTTTTAAATTACGACAAAAAAGCTGGGCGCCACATAATTGGTGTCGGACCTGATTTTGACTTTGTCCATATTAGAGAGGGTGAATACGAAGATTTTAGGGGGACCGAAGCATATCGACGACGAAAATTGGCAAATGAGAAATCGCGGACCTGGGATAATCTTATACAAATGACGGCAGAAAATGCATTGTCAGGGGCTCTATTGGGAGATTCTGATCCATTTAGTACTGAAAATCCGATGCATTATATGGCGAAGGAGCCGCGATTTATCCGTAGGGTTATTTCAGAACGAATTGAAGCGGCTATCAAGGCGTTTCCGGAGAATGATGCCCCGACCACGCGTAATGTCACTCTTTTGCCATCGTTTTATGATCGACTTGGATATGTTTTCCTCCAATTGAAGTCTGATCTAAAGGATCAGAACCTAAATGAATACAGAATGATTAGAACAAAAATCCTAGAAATTGCATGCGCTTCGGCAAAAATAAAGTTCCCGCGATTGCAAAAAATCGTGGGAATTGCAATCGACGCACCCAAATATGCTGCCTCTAATTCCGAGGATTTCATGATTATGGATTTTTCAAAATGGAATAATTCAATCAAGAAATCATATGAAAAAGTTAATGAAGAATTCAAGTTTTTCAAGATTGGAAAGGTCAAAAAAATAAGGGCTTCAGAGTTTCCTGCACCTCATTTGTCAGAGGGCGGGGTTAGAAAAATCGGACGTAACGAAAAATGTCCGTGTGGCTCAGGGAAGAAGTTTAAGCACTGTCATTCACGATAGTTGCCCCCTTTCCTACACCCCCCACCCTAAGTCATTCTCCCGCGATGACCCGCGCCCAGAAACCCCGCTCGCCCCACCCCGCAACCCGCGCAAAGCTCCGCTCCGTCCCCGGACCCGCCGCCGGGGCTCACGCCGAGCCTCCACACCAGACCACCCGCGTCGATGGCTGGGATCTCGAACGGCAGACCGCGTTCCTGCGCGCGCTCTCGGCGACGCATTCGGTGAGCGAGGCGGCGAAGTCGGTGGGGCGGTCGCGGCAGTCGGCCTATCGCTTGCGTTCGCGATTGAAGGGCCAGCCCTTCGATCTCGCGTGGGAGGTGGCGTTTCATCATTCCTATGACGTGCTCGCCCACGCCGCGCTCGAACGCGCGCTGAACGGGGTCGAGCGGCCGGTGTTCTACAAGGGCGAACAGGTCGGCTCCTATCGCCGCTTCGACGAGAGCCTGACGCTGGCGCTGCTGCGGTCGAGCACCTTCGCCGGCAATCCGGTGTTCGGGCGGCTGAAACCGATGGCGGAGCGGCACGCGCGCGATTTCGAGGGGCTGCTGGCCAAGATCGCCAGCGGGGCGGGGGTGGACACCGGGGCGCTGACTCCCGAAGACCCCGACGAATTCGGCCGATCGGACGATGGCGCGCGCGAAAACCCGTGTCCGTCCGGCTGGTCGGACGATGAAATCATGCAGACATTACAGGAGTATGGGTGGAGAAAGGCAAAGTGACACGGTGTCACTTTCGTCAACTTTCCTGGGCCGTCTGCCCGATCCGGTTGCGCCCGGCAAACGGGGAAGCACGCGCGCCCTCGCCGATGTCCCAAAGCAAGCCTTGCGCGGCGCGATTAGGTGAACGGGCAAAGCTGTGTTAGAAGGTGCTTGCTGACGTCGAAATTTGCGACGGACTTCGAAATTTGCGCTCCGCCGCCTGGCCTTTTGGTATTCAACCCTTTGGCCCCCGGCGTAAACCAGACGACGACTTCCTTTCATCGGACGATAACGCACGAAAACCGCTGCGCGTTGCGGCGGGAATTTACGATGTTCTTGAAAGGAACAGACTATGACTACCAAGACCGGCACCGTGAAGTTCTTCAACACCGACAAGGGCTATGGCTTCATTCAGCCCGACGACGGTTCGTCGGACAGCTTCGTCCACATCACTGCCGTTCAGGCAGCCGGCATGCAGACCCTCGACAAGGACCAGCGTCTGAGCTTCGAGCTCGAGCGCGGTCGCAACGGCAAGGAAAGCGCCGTAAACCTTTCGGCCGCGTAATCGCGCCGATTGCGGCGGGGTGCGTTCCGGCGCGCCCCGCCGCTCTCATTTCGGGGACAAGACTGCCCCACGACGACGCCTACCGAATCCCGCCTCCCCCTCTCTCCCGCGGCAGGACACCGAACATGGCCCAGACCTACGAATTCTACTGCGAGCGTGCTGACGAAGCCGCCGCGCTTGCCGCCAAGGCAACGCTCGACAATGTGCGCGACCGCGAATTGCGTTCCGAAAAGACCTGGCGGGGCCTCGCCGAACAGGCGCGCAAGACCGTTGCCGAGCGCGAGAAAGCCGATATCGCCCGCGCCGAACGCCGCGCGGCAGAAAGCCTCGCCTCGTGAACGCTTCACCCGATTGCGCTGGAACGCGGGGATCGGGATCGCCATATTTCCCTTGGGCAACAGGCTACTGAACCCAAAGGAGACGATGCCATGAGCACGATGCAGTTCCAGTTCAACACCGACAGCTCGGTGATGGGAACCCGCGATGTGGCCCAGCGGATCGAGGCGCAGGTGCGCCAGCGGCTGGCACGGTTTGCGGACCGCTTGACGCGGATCGAGGTGCATGTCTCGGACGTCAACGGACGCAAGCACGGCGCGGACGACAAGCATTGCACGATCGAGGTCCGCCCCCGCGGCGCGCGCCCGATCGGGGTGACGGGCAAGGCCGCCGATGTCGACGCTGCGGCGCGGATCGCGGCCGGCACGATGGCAGAACGGCTTGGCCGGGTGCTGGGAAGGGCCGAACGCGGCCGGCGCAATCCTTCGCCCGACAAGGTGATCTGACATCCCGGGCGCGGGGGCGCTACAAACCCTTGCGCCCGAACACCCTTCCGCGCGGCCCGTGCCCGCCGATCGTCGGCGGCGCGGTGCGCGGGGGGCCTCCCGCCGGCGGTGGGGAGGGCGGCGCAGCAGGCGCGGCAAGGCCAGCCTTGCGGACTTCGAAGCGCCCGCCGATCGCTTCGGCCATCCGCCGCTTGCCCGCCCATTCGTTGGCGAGCGTCATGCGCTCGTCCTGATCGGGCGGCATCACCGCCACCGGGAAGGCGCGGTCGTCGAAGGCGTTGGCGTCGGGGACATGATCGGGCGCGGTAAAGCCGTGCGCGACATGCCTGAGCGGGATCAGCTCGTAGAACGGCACATCGGCCGGCTCGGGCTCGGCGTAACCGATATCGGCCCCTTCGTCGTGGTGGCGCACGCGGTAGGACAGGCTGCGGTCCTCGGGGCCGAAGCTGTCGCCATCGGGAATGACATAGCCGCCCGGCATGGTCGCGATCTTGAGGAAGGCGAAGATCGTCTCGAGGTTGGTCGCCCAGGGCAAGGCGCTCGGCTGGACGATGACCTCGCGCCCCAGCCAGTGGCGCGCGCCGAATGTGCGGATGCCGACCAGTGCATCCTCACCCGGCGCGGGGTGCGGGCCGAACAGGAAGGGGTGGATGTGGAGCGCTCCGGGCACCGCATCATTCCCCGCAAGCGCATCGAACAGGTCGCCCCCCAACAGCATGTCGGACTGGGTCCAGTGCACCGCGAGCGGCATGGCATGTTCGGCCGCGATCCGTCCCATCAGGGCAAGCATTGCGATCCGGCGTTCGAACTGCGCCTGGGTCGCGCCCGCCCGCGGGCGGCCGATCGCTTCGAACATCGCGGCGATCTCGGGATTGTCCTCGACCCCCGCCATCACGCCGTGCGAGACTTCGATCAGGATGTGGCTGCGGCTGCGGGCAATGCGTTCGCGGATGTCGGGTGTCGCGATCCCGACAAAGGCCGAGGACAGCGCGGGCCGGAACAGAGCGGTGTCGCACGGGTAATCGCAATATTCGAAGGTCACCATCAGTTCCTCCGCCCCGTTGAACAGGCGGACGAAGCGGCCCGGATTTTCCTCTGGCACATTGAACTGCGCGCCCGAACGCATCCCTTCGATCCGCTGAAAGTCGCGGACGATGGTGGCCAGCTGCGTGACTGGCTGGTCGAACAGAAGCGCGGCCTGAATGCGGTTGGGGTAGAGCATGGGAGAGGGAGCCCCGGCAAATGATCGGTCCGCCCTTGGCATAGGGGCTGGCAGGTTAAGGCCGGGTTGAGACGCCTCTCACGCCCTGCCGGTGATCCCGCATTCGGCAAGCAGCGTCCCCGCCGCCTTGCCCACGGGGAAGAACCCCGCCTTCGCCAGCGGCCAAGTCACCCGGTCAAGCTCGCCCAGCAGCGTGATGATGCGGCCCTGCGCGGCGAGCGGCGCAAGCTCGGGCCACAGCGCATCGCGGGTCCAGCCAGTCGGCAGGTAAGGCACCGCGATCCGCTCCACTCGAGCAGCGCCGAGCAGCGGGGCAAGCGGCGCGCCGGGCTGCCATTGCATCGCAGCGCAGCCAAAGGCCGCTGCCGCCTCGGCCATGCCGTGGGCGACCGCACCTTCGGCAAAGACGCGCAGCGGCGCGCCGATCGCACCGGGAGAGCGCGCCTCTGCCCGCTGCGCACCGATCACCAGCGCGGGCTCGGCCGGCAGACCAAGCGGGGCGTGATGCGCCGCCTCGTCATGCAGCAGCAGCGCAAAGGGCTGCGCAAGGTCGCTCGCACTCACCGCGCCGGGCAGGCCCGGCATCGCGCGCGGATAGTCCTGCGGCTCGGTCAGCGGCGGCGTATCATCGCCCGCAAGCCCGAACGCGGCGAGCGCGCCGCCGGGCCGTGCGGCAGTATAGCGCGCGATATTGTCCGCGCGGGCGAGATAGTGCTTGCCCTTGGTGTGCAGACCCGCGACCCAGCGCCACGACAGCGTGTTCGACGCAGCGTCGCCGTCCATCAGATGCCGCAGGAAGAAGTCCGCGCCCAGCCGCCAGTCGAGCTTGAGCGTGAAGATCCAGATGCTCGCAAACCACATCCGCGCATGATTGTGGAGGTAGCCGGTTTCGACGAGTTCGTGCGCCCAGACATCGAAGGCTTCGATCCCGGTGCGGCCCTCGATGGCCCGGGCATAGGCCGTGCGCCGGCCCGCATTGGCATCCGTGGCGGCGAGCGCGGCGTCGCGCCCCGTGACATAATCTGCCCAGATCTGCGGGCGCTGTTCGAGGTAGCCCTTGAAATAGATCCGCCAGAACACCTCGGCGATAAATTTCTCCGATGCGCGCGGGCCGTGCGCCGCCAGCACGGCGTCGAGCACTTCGGCCTCGCCGATGATCCCCGCGTGCAGCCACGGCGACAACTGGCTGACATTGCCGCGCCCGCCGGCCGCCGGGCCATTATCGGCATTGCGGGTTTCGGCATAGCGGCGCCCTGCGGCGGGAAGGAACCGGGCAAGGCGGGCAAGCGCGGCGGCGCGGGTGGGGGCAAAGTCCATGCGCGCCCAATGCCTTGGCGCTGGCATGGTTCCGGCCTATTCTTCAGCCGTTGAAGGAGAACCCGCATGACCGCCCGCGCATTCGCATTCGCCCTGTCCGCCGCCATGCTTGGCGCCTGCACGCCGGCGCAGACCGACGGGATCGATCCCGAAGGTCAGGCCTTTGACGCGGTCGCGCCGGACGAGACGATCACGCTGGTGGGCACCGAACCGTTCTGGCGCCTTGAGGCGACCGGCGCGCAAGGCGTCTGGACCACACCGGGCAACCAGTCCGGCACCCCCTTCGCCGTCACCCGCTTTGCCGGCAATGGCGGGCTGGGGCTGTCGGGCACGCTCGACGGCAAAAGCCTGACCGCCACGCTGACGCCCGGCAATTGCAGCGACGGGATGAGCGACCGGGTGTTTCCGTTCGTCGCCACTATCGCTTTGGACGGGGAGACTCTGCAGGGCTGCGGCTATACCACCAGCCAGCCGTTCACCGGCCCCGCAGCGCCATAAGGCGCACGGTCACAAGGGGGAGACAAGGCCATGACCATCACCGGAGGATGCCTGTGCGGCGCGGTGCGATATGCCTGCGACGCGGAGCCGCTGCTGTGCGTGACCTGCCATTGCAAGAACTGCCAGCGGCAGGCGGGCAGCGCGCTGTCGGTCATCATCGGCGTGCCAGAAGCTGCGGTGAGCTTCGAAGGGACTTTGAAGACCTACCACGACATCGGCGACAGCGGCGCGGCGGTGCGGCGGCAGTTCTGCCCCGAATGCGGATCGCCGGTGTTCACGCGGGTCGAAAGTCCGCCGGGGATGCTGTTCATCAAAGCGGGCACGCTGGACGATACCGGCATCCTGAAGCCCGCCTTCCACTGCTATGCCAAGAGCAAGCAGGACTGGGTCGACCTCGGCGATACGCCCGCCTTTGAAACGGTGCCGGAAGGGCTTTGACCGCCCTTCCGGCAGCGCAGGATCAGTAAAGCCCCGGCAGTTCGTGCTGTGCCGGGCGCGGGCGGCGCGGCTGGAGCGGTTCGCGTTCGGGCAGGCCTGCGCCGCCGAACGTGCTGTCGGATTGGGTCGTGCCGCCGGTCGCGCTCGCCGTGCGGCTGGTCGCGGTGATCGGCGAACAGCTGCGCCCGCCAAGGAAGCCGAGCGCCGCCGCGATCGATGCCTCGCGCGGGTCGCCCAGCGGGAAGCCGATATCGTCGCCCGCGCGGCACGTGTTGGGCACCACGCTGGCAAGCCCGGTGTAGTAATCGCCTCTATCGTTGGCATTGACCGTGCGGAACGCCACCGCCCGCACGCGCAGATCGCACGAGGCAAGATCGAACCCGAACTGGCCCACCGGCTTGCCGAAGGAATTGGCCCCGACCAGCGCCATGTTACTGCCGAGATAGGGGATCAGCGAATTGGCGACCAGCTCGCTCGCCGATGCGCTCGACCCGGTGGTGATCACCGCTACCTTGGTGGGCGCGATCGCGTTGGCTTCGCTGCGGAACAGGCGGGTGCTGTTTTCGGACGACTTGGAGGGGCGCAGCACTTCCTTGCTCCACACCTGACCCACGCGGCCGCGGCCCATCAGGTCGCCGAAAGTGTCCCCGACGCTGACCAGCCCGCCGCCGTTGTAACGCAGATCGAGGATCAGCTCGGTCACGCCCTGTGCGGAAAACTGGCCGAATGCGGTGCGCAGCTGGTCGGCCGCATCGGCGATGATGAAGGTGCGAAGGTTGATATAGCCCACCTTCTTGCCGCCATCGTCGAGCACCAGCGCGCCGTAGCGGTCCGACATCGGATCGAGCGCGAAGTTGGTCTTGGTGATGCTGCGCTCGACCACCGCGCCGCCCGGCTGGGTAAAGCGCAGCACGCGGGTCACGCCCGGGTCGGAGGCACCGAGTGCATTGACCACTGCCTGGGTGCCGCCGCTGGCAAACAGGCTGGCGACCGTTTGCAGGTTGGACGCATCGGTGCCGATCGCGGTGATCTCGCTCCCTCGGTCGAGCCCGGCGGCAAAGCCGTTGGCGGTCTCGTAGGCTTCGACCACGAACAATCGCCGGTTCGCGGTGTCATAGGCCAGACGGATGCCGAAACCTGCCGAGGAGCCCGAATTGATCAGCGCGTTTTCCTCGGCAATCGAGGTGGCGAAGGTGAAGAACCGGTCACGGCCCAGATCGCGCGCGGGCTTTACCCGGGCGTCGAGATAATCGTCGAGATTGGTGAAGGATGCAGGGTTCACCGTCGCCAGCAGATCGGGGAACAGATACCATTCGTTGAGCACGCGGTCGGCAAAGTCCTGCTTCGCGCTCAATCCGCAGGTCGCCGATGTCGGGGTCGGGGTGGGGGTTCCGCCGCCGCCGCCGGTGGGGGGCGGGGTCGAGGAAGAGCCATCGCCGCCGCCGCATGCGGCCAGCTGGAAGGCAAGAACAAGACTGAGGGCAGTGCGTGCGATCGTCATTCTGGGGGCAACTCCGGCAAGTCTCGCAGGTGTTGAGGAGCGGGGCCGCTGCGACCGGCCACACTCGCCGAGATGCAATGGCGAAGGCCCAAGAGCAAGCGATGCGTTGCAAAATCGCGGTTTCGGAGACGAAAAGCGTGACCTTTTTGCCTGCATTCGCAGGGTTTTCCGCAAAAACCGCCGAAAATTGCTCCGGCAAGTCTCGTATCCGCTGCCCGAACGGACTAGCACGAGGCGAAGGACCTTACAGAATCATGACCGAATTTCCCGCCTGGCTCGCACCCCATGTGCCCGCACCCGCACGTCATTCTGGCCTCGCCATCGCGAAGCTGGGGGCTGCGGCGACGCTGGCGCGCGGCGGCTTTGCGCTGACCAGCCCGGCCTTTGCCTCGGGCGAGGCGCTCGATCCCAGTTTTACCGCATTCGAGGAAGACGCGGTCGCCCCGCCGCTCGAATGGAGCGCGCCGCCCACGGGCACGGCCGAACTTGTGCTGATCGTCGAAGATGCCAGCAGCGAAGCGGCCGACCCTGCCTGTCACTGGCTGGTGTGGGGCCTTGCCGGACAGCGCGGCAAGCTGCTCGAAGGCGAAACCCCGCCGCGTGCGGGCAAGAACGCGCAGGGCAATTCCGAATGGCTGCTGCCGTCCCCGCCCGAAGGCGAGACGCGCCATTACCTGTTTCAACTTTTCGCGACTGACCTTCCGCTGGTGCTGATGCCCGGCGCGGGGCGGGCGGAACTGCTCGCATCATTGCAAGGGTCGATTACCGCCTGCGCAGTGCTTCATGCCACCTTCACCGGCGGCGGAGACGGTGATGCGGACTGGGAAGACGACGATTTCTGATCAACCTGCCACTGACATAAGGGAGTAGATGATGGCTGGATCGACCAATGCACTGCAGAAGCCGGTGACCCTTTCGGGTGACCTTGAAGCGGTGATCGGCAAGGGCCCGATGACCCGCGCTCAGGTGACTTCGAAGGTGTGGGAATACATCAAGGCGAATGACCTGCAGGACGCCAAGGACAAGCGCCAGATCAACCCCGACGACAAGCTCGGCGCGGTGATCGGCAAGGACCAGATCTCGATGTTCAAGATGACCGCTGCGGTCTCCAAGCATCTCAAGTAAGCCTCCGGGGCGCCTGCCGGCGCTCATTGGACTTGCAACATCAGCGGCGCGCGATCCGGTAGGGTCCGCGCCGCTTTTGCGTGGGGCCGGATGGCACCGGCGCGCCCTTCCATGACAGCGCGATCGTGCCGTCGGCGACCAGTGCCTCGGCAGCGGCATGCACCGCGTCCATCCGGGCGCGCCAGCCGCCATTAGGCCCGGCCAGCAGCCGCGCGGCCTCGCTCGGGCAGATCGTTGCGCCCGGCGCGCGGCGTGCGAGGAGGGTGAGGATCGCCTCGGGCGGGGTCACGCCGTCTCGCCGCGCCGCCGCCGCAGCAGCGGCAGGCATCCGCCGGTCCACAGCGCCAGCCAGATGATCGCCGGCTGGGCGAACATCCGCGGGACGTGATAGGCAAGACCCAGCCCGCCGCCATCGCTGCGCGCCATGTCGATCGCGAAATGGTTGATGTTGGCGGGAAACACGCACAGCGCATAGGCCGCCAGCCCCCATGCGGCCCATTGCCGCAGCCGTTCGGAAAAGGGCTGCGCTAGGCCTACCGCGCCGAGAATTTCGGCCACCCCCGTCCACCACACCACCGCTTCGGGCGCGGGCACCCAGCCGGGCATGATGGTGAGGAACGGCGCAGGGTTGGCAAGGTGGATCACCCCCGCGACAAAATAGAACAGCGTGAGCACCCAGCGCAGCACGGTGCGGATCATGCGTGCGCTCCCGTGCCGGGCGCCCATCCGGGGGCGGCAAGCGTGAAGCCGGCAAAGTCGAAGCCGGGCACGACCACGCAGGTCACGAGGCTGTATCCATGCACGCCGCCATCGACCGCGCGGGCCGCCTGCCATTCGCCAGGCGCGACGAGGCCCTGCAATTGCTGGCCTGCCGCAACCTGCGCGCCCAGCGTGACCGAACGTTCGGGGCCGTCATCGCTTGCCGCCAACCGCAGGTCGAGCGGATCGCCCGCCTGCCAGATCCACAGCTCGGCCGCGTCGACCTTGTGCCAGTGCGAGGCGTCGCCGCTGCGCAGCAGGAACAGGATCGCGGTGCCTTGCGCACGGCCATCGGGGCCCGGCGCGGCGCGCCATGTCTCGCGGTACCATCCGCCCTCGGGGTGCGGCGCAAGCGCCAATTGTCCGATCAATGCGTCCGCGCTATCCATGCCGTGACCTTTGCCTGATGTTTCAGGCGCTCTAGCTTCGGGAGCTTGCCACATGCAACTTTTCGCGCCCTCGCGTCTTGCCCTTGCCGCCGCGCTGCTGGTCGCCAGCCCGCTCGCCGCGCAGAAGGCCAAGGCCCCGGCGATCGACGATCCGGCCGCCACCGCGACGGCCAATGCCGCATTGGAAGCCGCGCCGATCTTCGACGGGCACAACGACGTTCCCAACCAGCTGCGCGCGCGGCTCGCCAACCAGATCAACACGATCGATTTCGAGGATACCACCGCAATCGCACCCAGTCCCTCGGGCGCGGCGATGCAGACCGATCTTGCCCGGCTGCGGCAGGGCAAGGTCGGCGCGCAGTTCTGGTCGGTCTATGTCCCCTCCAACCCCGATGAGCCTGAAGCGGTGCAACAGGTGATCGAGCAGATCGACGTCACCCGCCGGCTGATCGCGCGCAACCCGCAGGCGCTGGCCTTTGCCACCACCGCCGATCAGGTCGAACGCGCGATGGCCGATGGCAAGATCGCTTCGTTGCTGGGGATGGAGGGCGGCCATTCGATCGGGTCGAGCCTTGGTGTACTGCGCCAGCTGCATGCGCTGGGCGCGCGTTACATGACGCTGACGCACAATAGCAACACGCCCTGGGCCGATGCGGCGACCGACAATCCGAAGTTCGACGGCCTCAGCCCGTTCGGCGTCGACGTGGTGCGCGAAATGAACCGGCTGGGTATGCTGGTCGATCTCAGCCACGTATCTGAGGCGACGATGATGGACGCGCTCGATGCGGCCCGCGCACCGGTGATCTTCAGCCATTCGGGCGCACGCGCGGTCAATGGCCATCCGCGCAACGTGCCCGACAGCGTATTGGCGCGCCTGCCCGAAAACGGCGGGATCGTGATGGTGGTCGCGCTTCCCGGCTTCCTCAACGAGGAGCGCCGCCAGTGGTTCGCGCGCCGCTCGGCCGAGGAAGCGCGGCTGAAAGCCTTGTGGCAGGGACAGCCTGCCAAGGTGACCGAGGCGATGGCCGCATGGGACAAGGCCAGTCCCGAGCCTGCGACCACGATCAGCCACATGGCCGATCACATCGACCATATCCGGAAAGTCGCGGGCACCGAACATATCGGCATCGGCGGCGATTTCGACGGCATGCCGAGCGGGCCGGTCGGCTTCGAGGATGTGCGCGGCTATCCGCTGCTGTTCGCCGAACTGGCCAAGCGCGGCTATTCGCAGGCCGAACTCGAAATGATCGCGAGCCGCAATATCCTGCGCGTGATGCGCGCGGCGGAGGCTTATGCCGCGAGCCAGGCCAGTCAGCCGCCGATCGAAACGCTGATCACCCCGCCTGCCGCGGCGGGGTGATCGCCGGTCAATGCGCGTGGGCGAGCGCGGGGATGATCCACACCAGGCTCATCGCGATAACCGCGAAAGCGAGGCTGAAACCCAGCACATAACGCAGGCCGGTGTTGCTCACCGCGCCGCGCGCTGCGGTTTCATCGATATGGACGGTGCCGTCAAGATCGGTCATTTTTGCTCTCCCCATGCATCATTGACGCTACGGAAGATATTTCCGTAACGTCAATCAACCATCATGCGGAAGATGCGTTCCCGCAGAGCGCTTCCGCGGGAAATTTTGGCAAAGTCAGGCGGCGGGCTTCAGCTCGCTGGAGAGCTTCAATACCTCATCGCCATCATCCTGTTCGATCAGATAGGCGGGATCGTCCTTGCCACCGTTGCGGGTAATTTCAGAGCCCTTGATGGTGCGCGTCACCTTGCGCTCGTAGCGGTCGATGATCTTGCCGGTCGCGGTGCCGTTGCCCCACGACCAGCTGACCATCTGGCCCTTGCGGAAGGTGTCGCTCACCTGGCGTTACTGCGCTGCGGCAGTGGGGGCGGCGTCGCTGGTCACGCCGTCGATCGAGCTGCCGTCGTCGGCAGCCTGTTCGGCCTGCGCTTCGACGCGGCGTTCGACGTTCATCTGGCTTTCGACGGGGTCCTGGCTCAAGGCGCCGGTCAACCAGATCACCGTCATCGCGATCGCGGCGAGCGCAAGGCTGATGATCAGCACCCAACGCACGTGGCCACCCTTGGTGCCGGCCTTGGCATCGACATCGTCGATCACGATCGGCGCGTCGGGGGTGTTGGGGTCGGTGTGCATCGAATTCTCCTGTCCTGTGTTGGAAAGACAGAAGCCATGCGCTTGCCCGAATGTTCAGACCTGCCGACGAGCCGGTGCTCTGGTGCGATGAACGGAGGTGCGTCGCTCGCGCCGCCTCAATCGCGCAGCAATTCGTTGATCCCGGTCTTGGAACGGGTCTGCGCGTCCACGGTCTTGACGATCACCGCGCAATAGAGGCTGGGGCCGGGGGTGCCATCGGGCAGAGGCTTGCCCGGCAGCGAACCGGGGACGACCACCGCATAGGGCGGGACTTCGCCGATGTGAACCTCGCCGGTCGCGCGGTCGACGATCTTGGTCGACGCGCCGAGATAGACGCCCATCGACAGCACGGCCCCTTCGCCCACACGCACACCTTCGGCGACTTCGGCGCGGGCGCCGATGAAGGCACCGTCTCCGATGATGACCGGTCCGGCCTGAAGCGGCTCAAGCACGCCGCCGATGCCTGCGCCGCCCGAAATATGCACATTCGCACCGATCTGCGCGCACGACCCGACCGTGGCCCAGGTGTCGATCATCGTGTTTTCGCCGACATAGGCACCGATGTTGACGAAGCTCGGCATCAGCACGACGCCCTTGGAGATGTGCGCCCCGCGCCGCACCACTGCGCCGGGCACTACGCGGAAGCCTGCATCCTTGAAGCGGTTTTCGCCCCATCCGGCGAATTTCAGCGGAACTTTGTCGAACGCGGGCGCGCCCGCCGCGCCGCCATCCATCACGCGGTTGTCGTTGAGGCGGAAGCTGAGCAGCACCGCCTTCTTGAGCCACTGGTTGACCTGCCAGCCGCCATTGCCATCGGGCGAGGCGACCCGTGCCTCACCGCTGTCGAGCAGCGCGAGCGCATCGCTCACCGCATGGCGCACTTCGTGGCCCGGTGCGATGTCGGCGCGGTTTTCCCATGCGGCTTCGATGGCGGCGATCAGGTCTTCGTGCATGGGTGTCTCCGGCGGTCTGTTCCAACGCGCGCCTAGCCGCGCCGCGCAGGCTCGGCAAGCGCATGATGCAAAGCGGGAAGGGTCACAGGCAGGCGCCGCAAAGGCACGCGCGCTCGTCCCGTAAGGGGCCTGCCCGGAAAGACTATTCCTCCATCCCTGCGGCAAGCGCGAACTGGTAAGCGCGTTCCGCCAGCGGGCGCACGCGCTCGCTCATCGCCTGGGCATGGGCGCTGGACGCCGTCCCATCGATCACGCGCTTCTTGATGCCCTGCATGATCCCGGCCAAGCGGAACAGGTTGTAGGCGAAATACCAGTCCATGGGCGGCACGGGATAGCCGGTGCGCGCGACATAGCGTTCGACTGCCTGTTCGACCGTGGGAATGCCCAGCGCCTCCAGATCGAGCCCCGACAGCCCGGCGCGCCCGTCGGCGGGCTGATACCAGTTGAGCATCAGGTAGCTGAAATCGGCAATCGGATCGCCCAGTGTCGATAGCTCCCAGTCGAGCACTGCGATGATCTTCGGCTCGTCATGCGCGAAGATCACGTTGTCGAGCCGGTAGTCGCCGTGCACCACAGACGAGCCATGCTGCGGCGGAATGGTTTGCGGCAGCCATGCGATCAGCCGCTCCATCTCGGGCATGTGCTCGGTTTCGGAGAGCTTGTACTGCTTGGTCCAGCGCGCGATCTGGCGCGCGCAGTAATCGGTGGGCTTGCCATAATCGCCCATGCCGATCGCCTGCGGATCGTTGAGGTGCAGATCGGCCATCGTGTCGATCAGCGCGTGGTAATGTTCGCGGCGTTCCTCGGGCGTGAGGCCCGGCAGCGCGCCGTTCCACAAACTACGCCCGTCGGCCATGCTCATCACGAAGAACTTCGACCCGATCACGTCCGTGTCTTCGCACAGGCCATAGGTCCGCGGGACGGGGAAGCCGGTGGGATAAAGTCCCGTCATCGCCGCATATTCGCGGTCGACCGCGTGGGCGCTGGGGAGCAGCTTGCCGAACGGCTGGCGGCGCAGCACGTAGGACGCGCCCGGCGTGTCGATCCGGTAGGTCGGGTTCGATTGCCCGCCCTTGAACTTGGTGTAACTGATCGGCCCTTCGAAGCCTTCGACGTGCTCTTCGAACCACGCGGTCAATGCGGGCAGGTCGAGCGCGTCCTTCTCGGTCACTGCGACCGTGCCGACCATTTCCTTGTCGAAGTCGATTGCCTGATTGTCCGCCATCAGTCGAACACCACCACGGTGCGGGCAGATGTGCCCTTGCGCATCGTGTCGAAGCCGTCGTTGACCTGGTCGAGGCTGATGCGTTCGGCGATGATCGTGTCGAGATCGAGCAGCCCGCGCAGGTAGAAATCGACCAGCCGCGGCAGATCGACCGGGAAGTGGTTCATCCCCATGATCGCGCCCATCAGCTTCTTCCCGCCAAGCAGATCCATCGCGCCAAGGCCCACTTTGCAGTCCAGCGGCATCATCCCGAGGATGACCGCGGTCCCGCCGCGGCGCAGCGAAGCGACCGCAAGATCGGCCGAGGCTTGCCGTCCGACGGCCTCGATCCCCCAATCGACCCCGCCGCTGCTGATCGCGATGATCTGCTTGGCGGCATCCTCCGCCATCGCATCGACGGTGTGGGTCGCGCCCAGCACTTCGGCCAGCGCGCGCTTTTCGGGCAGGGGATCGGCGGCGATGATCTTGCCTGCGCCCGCGATTTTCGCGGCGTTGATCGCGGCGAGGCCCACGCCGCCGCAACCCACCACCAGGACGGTTTCGCCCGGGGTGACCTTGCAGGCGTTGAAGATCGTCCCCGCGCCAGTCGTCACCGCGCAGCCGAGCAGCGCTGCGCGATCAAACGGCATCGCCTTGTCGATCGCGACGCAGGCGTGTTCGTGGATCAGCATCTGTTCGGACAGGGCCGAGAGATTGAGCATCTGATTTACGGGCGCACCGTCACCGAAAGCAATGCGCGCGCCATCGCCCTTCTGGCGGCGGGTGTCCGCGCCAAGGCACAGCGCCATGCGGCCCGTGACGCAGAATTCGCAGTGGCCGCAAAAGGCCGACAGGCAGGAAACGACATGATCGCCCGGCTTGACCGTGCGCACTTCGCTGCCGACCGCGCGGACAATGCCGGCCGCCTCGTGACCCGGAATCGCGGGGAGCGCGTGGGGGTAATGCCCGTCGATGAAGTGGAGGTCCGAATGGCACAGCCCGCACGCCTTGGTGTCGATCAGCACTTCGTGCGGGCCGGGCGCGGCATAGGTGACTTCGGCGATGCGAAGGCCCTGGCCGGGTTGCTCAAGGATGGCGGCTTTTGCCATGGGTGTCCTCATTGATGTGGGTTGGTTAGCCGGGGCGGCGCCTGTGCGGCGGCCGCCCCGGATGCAGTCGGCAGACGTTGCCGCTTAGCGCGCGACGCCCATGTCGCCCGAGCTGAAGCTGGCGGTGTCATTCACCGCGCGCCCGTGGTCGCCGCGCAGCGCGTTGGCCGTGGGCCCCGGAACCGGCGCGTGCTTGGCAAATTCCATGTGCGCGATCGAGCGGGCGTGGACTTCGTCCGGCCCGTCCGCCAGACGCAGTGTGCGCTGGTGGGCATAGGCCGAGGCAAGGCCGTAATCGTCCGACACGCCGCCGCCGCCATGCGCCTGGATCGCATCGTCGATGATCTTGAGCGCCATGTTGGGCGCCTGCACCTTGATCATCGCAATTTCCTGCTTGGCCGACTTGTTGCCGACCTTGTCCATCATGTCGGCCGCCTTGAGGCAGAGCAGGCGGGTCATTTCGATATCGATGCGGGCGCGCGCGACGCGCTCTTCCCAGACCGAGTGCTTGTAGACCGGCTTGCCGAAGGCTTCGCGTTCCTGCAGGCGGCGGCACATCTTGGCCAGCGCCTCTTCGGCGGTGCCGATGGTGCGCATGCAGTGGTGGATGCGGCCCGGCCCGAGGCGCCCCTGCGCGATCTCGAACCCGCGTCCTTCGCCAAGCAGGATGTTTTCGGCCGGAACGCGGACGTTGACCATCTCGACTTCCATGTGGCCGTGCGGGGCATCGTCATAGCCGAACACGGGCAGATGGCGCAGGATGTTCACGCCGGGCGTGTCGATCGGCATCAGGATCTGCGATTGCTGCGCGTGGCGCTGCGCATCGGGATTGGTCTTGCCCATCACGATCGCGATCTTGCAGCGCGGATCGCCAAGGCCCGAAGACCACCACTTGCGCCCGTTGATGATGTAATGATCGCCGTCGCGCTCGATCCGGGTCTCGATGTTGGTCGCATCGGACGAGGCGGTGTTGGGCTCGGTCATCAGGAAGGCCGAACGGATCTCGCCGTTCATCAGCGGACGCAGCCACTGCTCCTTCTGCGCGGCGGTGCCGTAGCGGTGGAAGACTTCCATGTTGCCGGTGTCAGGCGCGGAGCAGTTGAACACTTCCGATGCCCAGGTGATGCGGCCCATTTCCTCGGCGCACAGCGCATATTCGAGGTTGGTGAGGCCCGGGCCTTCGAATTCGAAGGTATCGTCGACATGGTGGTGGCTGTCGTTGCGCGGCGGCATGAACAGGTTCCAGATGCCCGCTTCCTTGGCGAGCTTCTTCTTGTCCTCGATGATGTCGATCACCTTCCAGCGGCCACCGGCGGCGTCCTGCGTCTTGTAGGTGTCCATGTTGGGGCGGATATGCGTGTCGATGAAATCGCGCACACGATCGCGCCAGTAAACCTGGCGTTCGGTGGGTTCAAAATCCATTGGGGGAGTTCCTCTCGTCCTTGCGTCTAATCGAATCTTGGGGTGATCGTGGCAGAGCGTGGCGCACCCGCCAAGCTCTCATTTCTGCAAGAATTACGCGCCGATCGAATGGCCTTCCGGGTCGGCGCGCGCCGCCTCGTCGAGCGGACTGGCGTGTGCCTGCGCCCGGTGATGGACCAGCCGTGCGAGCCGCGCCTCGTGCTCTTGCCGGCTGATCGGGAAGCGGATCAGCCAGAACGCCGCCGCCAGCGCCAGCACCACCGCCGACCCGCCGAAAGCCAGCACCAGCCGGGTCAGCACCGCCGGATCGACGCTGGAGGGGGCGGCATTGGCGGGAAGCTGCGAGAAGGCGATGATTTGCCCGGTCAGGAAGATGCCGAGCCCGGTCGCGCATTTCTGGATCAGCCAGTTGCCCGAATAGAACGCGGCCTCCGCGCGGCGGTGGGTGCGCTCCTCGAAAGCCTCGACGATTTCGGCGATCATCGACGTGGCCGACACCATCGAGACAACGCCGAGCGTGTTGGCAAACAGCAGGAAGGCAAAGAAGGCGAGGGTGGAGGGATAGCTGCCCGCAGGCGGCCACGCGCCGATCAGGAACAGCGCATAAGGCGCAAAGCCGATTGCTGCGCCCGCCACCGCGGTAAAGGCGGCAGTGCGCGCCTTGCCCCAGCGCGCATGCATCGGCCCGATCACCACGAACATCAGCACCACCGAGGCGAACAGCACCAGCGGATAGAGCACCAGCTGTTCGCGGGTGAGCTGCCACACGAACAGGTTGAGATAGTTCGAGATCGAGAAAATCAGCCCCTGATTGACATAGGCCGCCACCGCGCCCGCCGCGAGGATCAGGAACGCGCGTTCGGAAAATGCCTCGGTAATCTCGGCAAAAGCGGTCTTCAGCGAAAAGGGCGGGGGCTTGTGCGCTGGCAGACGGGCAAGCAGCCGGTGCTGTCCCAGCGCCGAACCGATCACCGACACCGCCATCACCACCGCGCCGAACACGCCGAACGCGAAATAGCCATCGGGATCGAGCAGGCCTTGCGCGCCCGGCATGAACACGGTGTAGGCCAGCACCATCATGCCCAGCCCCCCGATCCATCCCGCCAGCGCGCGGTAGCGGAACAGCGTGGTGCGCTCGTCATAGTCCTGCGTCATTTCAGGGACGAGGCTGATCGACGGCACCTCGCACGCCGACAGCAGCAGCCGCACCACGATCGCAATGCCGACAAGCCCGAGGAACGAAGGCTCCGCGCCCGCCGGGGGCGTCCACAGATAGGCCCAGGCAAAGGCGAGCGGAACGGGCGCGGCATAAAGCCACGGCAGGCGGCGGCCCCACGCGGTATAGGTGCGGTCGGACAGGTTGCCGATCAGGGGATCGACCAGCGCATCGACCAGCAGCGCGATCAGCAGCGCAAGGCTGACCAGCCCCGCATCCATCCCCAGCACCTGATTGTAATAGATCAGCAGAAAGAACGAAAAGCCGTTGTCCTTCACGCCAAAGGCCACCGCGCCCGCGCCGTGGATGATGCGCAGCCGCGTGGGCAATTGCTGCCCGGTTTGCGGCGCGCGCACAGCGCTCATGTGGCGGGGCTCCGCACGCCCGCCGCCAGACCCGTTCCGGTCACTGTCTCTCTCCCTTATTGGGTTGCAAGACTAGACCGATTGGTGCCTGCGTCAATCGCGCAAGACGCGTCTTTGCGCCTGACGCTACGGCACGCGCGGTAACAAGATCGGCGCTTGCAGCGCTTGCCGAATTGCTCCTAACGTAAGCGTCAAGTGAGAGACGAGAGAGGAGACTCGGCCCGTGACCGATCTGGAAAACTTCCGCACTGAAACCCGCGCCTGGCTGGAGGCGAACTGCCCGCCCGAGATGCGCGAACCCGTGCGCGGCGAGGACGATATCTACTGGGGCGGCCGCCGCGCGACCTTCAAGAACGATGCCCAGCGCGCATGGCTCGAAGCGTGTGTCGCCAAGGGCTACACCGTGCCGATGTGGCCCAAGGAATATGGCGGCGCAGGGCTGACCGCTCCGCAAGCCAAGGTGCTGCGCGAGGAAATGGGCGCGATCAATGCGCGGCCGCCGTTGAGCAGCTTCGGGATCTGGATGCTCGGCCCGGCGCTGCTGCATTTCGGCACCGAAGGCCAGAAGCAGCGCTTCCTCAACGAAATCGCGCGCGGCGAAATCCGTTGGTGCCAGGGCTATTCGGAACCGGGTTCGGGCAGCGACCTTGTGTCCTTGCAGACCTATGGCGAGGATAAGGGCGATCACTGGGTCGTCAACGGCAGCAAGATCTGGACATCTTACGCCGATCAGGCCGACTGGATCTTCTGCCTTGTCCGCACCGACAAGACCGACAAGTATCAGGGCATCACCTTCATGCTGTTCGACATGGCAAGCGAAGGCGTGACCACCAAGCCGATCCAACTGATCAGCGGCTCCTCGCCCTTCTGCGAGACCTTCTTCGATGATGTCACCGTGCCCAAATCCTATGGCGACGACGTGCCCGCTTACGTGGGCACGGTGGGCCGCGGCTGGGACGTGGCGAAGTACCTCCTCGGCCACGAACGCGAGATGATTTCGGGCGCGGACGGGGGCGAACGAGCGGCAGCGATCGGCGCGGCGATGAAGCGCCATGCCGCCAGGACCGGCGATGAGATCGACCCCGTGCTGCGCGCCGAACTTGCCAATTTCGATGTCGATGCGCTGGCTTACGCGGCGATGGGCGAGAAATTCCTCGACGAGATCAAGGTCGGCAAGGCGCACCCCGCGCAGCCCAACATGATGAAATACGCCGGGACCGAGCTGAACAAGCGCCGTCACGAGTTGGTGATGGCGGTCGGCGGTGCCCGCGCGCTCGAATGGGAGAGCGAGGCGACCGATGGCGGCAAGCCTGCCAAAAGCTGGCTGCGCACCAAGGCGAATTCGATCGAGGGCGGGACATCCGAGGTGATGCTCAACGTCATCGCCAAGCGCATCCTCGACTTGCCGGGCGCCTGATTTCATCGGGCCACGCCGCCCCGGCCGGGCGCCGGGGTTACACAGAATTGGAGAGGGAACACCAATGCCCCTGTATCACACCGAAGATCAGGCGATGCTCGCCGACACCGCGCGCGGCTTCATCGCCGAGGAAGGCAATATCGCCAAGGGCCTGCGCCACTGGCGCGACCGCAACTGCAAGGACGGCTTTGGCCACGCCTTGTGGAAGCAGATGGCCGAAATGGGCTTTACCGGCATGCTGGTCGAGGAAGCCGATGGCGGGCTGGGCATGGGCCATGTCGAGGCCGGGATCGTGCTGGAAGAGATCGGACGCAATCTCACGCCTTCGCCGTTCCTGACGTCATCCGTGCTGGCGGCGACTGCCTTGAAGCACGGGTCGGACGATCTGAAGGGCCGCTACCTGCCCGGGCTGATCGCGGGCGACAGCGTGTTCGCGGTGGCGATTGACGAGACCGCCAAGCATCGCCCGAGCCGCATCACCACCCGCGCCGAGAAATCGGGCAACGGCTTCCGCCTGAACGGCGCGAAAAGCTTCGTCATTCAGGGCGCAAGCGCGGACATGATCGTGGTCGCCACGCGCACCTCGGGCAGCGACGATGATGCCGACGGGATCACGCTTTTCGCTGTCCCGCGCGATGCCGCCGGGATGAGCCACGATGCGGTGCGCCTCGTCGACAGCGCGATGGCGACGCACACCCGCTTCGATGGGGTCGAACTGGATGGCGACGCGGTGATCGGGGAGATCGACGGGGGGCGCGCCGTTCTCGATGCGATGCTGATCGCAGGCCGCGTGGGCGCCGCTGCCGAAGGCGTGGGCGTGGCCCGCGGCGCGATGGACATGACCGTCGATTACCTCAAGCAGCGCAAGCAGTTCGGCAAGCTGATCGGCGAATTTCAGGCGCTGCAACACCGCGCCAGCCACCTCTACTCCGAGGTCGAGATCGCGCGCGCGGCGACGATCAAGGCGCAGCAACTGCTCGATGCGGGCAGCGCCAATGCCGACCTGATGGCCAGCGTAGCCAAGGCCAAGGTCGCCAAGACAGCGCGGCTGGCGGTGCAGGAAGGCGTGCAGATGCACGGCGGCATCGGCATGACCGACGAATACGACATCGGCCTCTACATGAAGCGCGACCGCGCTCTGGCCGAATTCCTGGGCGATGCCCATTTCCACGCCAACCGCGTGGCCGAACTCAGCGGATATTGATCACATGGACATTCAATCACTCTTCGGCCTTCAGGGCCGCGTTGCACTCGTCACCGGCGGCAGCCGCGGGATCGGCAAGATGTTCGTCGAAGGCCTGCTCGCCGCAGGCTGCGCGCGGGTCTATATCTCGGCGCGCAAGATCGAGCAGATGCAGGCGACGATCGACCAATTCGGCGCGGATCGGGTGATCGGTATTCCCGCTGACCTCAGCCAGATGGACGGGATGATCGCGCTGGCGGACGAGCTGAAGTCGCGCGAGGATCATCTCGATATCCTTATCAACAACGCGGGCGCGGCATGGGGCCAGCCCTATCTCGAATTCACCGAGGCCGGCTGGCACCGGACGATGGATCTGAACGTCAAAACCCCGTTCTTCCTGACGCAGAAGCTCCACGATCTGCTGGTCGCGGGCGGCAAGCAGGGGCGCCCGGCCAAGGTGATCCACGTCTCCTCGATCGACGGGCAGCGGATCAATCCGTGGGAAACCTATGCCTATCAGGCATCGAAGGCGGCGGTGATCCAACTGACCCGGCGCATGGCCGCGCGGCTGATCCAGGACAATATCGTCGTCACCTCGATCGCGCCCGGCGCCTTCCCCTCCGAGATGAACAAGGCCGCCAAGGACGCGCCCGATGCATCGGCGAGCGGCATCCCGGCCAAGCGCATCGGCACGGCCGAAGACATGGCGGCAGCCGCAATCTACCTGTGCAGCCGCGCAGGCGATTACGTGGTGGGCGATACGCTGACCGTGGATGGCGGCGTGGTCAACGCGCTGCTTCCCAACCACTTTGCCGATCCGGCGGGCGGCGGGCACTGATCCTGCGGCGATGAAAAAAAGGGGCCGGGAGAGCGATCTTCCGGCCCCTTTTTCATGCCCGGGCGGCGCGGGCGTGCGGCAAAATGTCGCTGGGCGATGGCACCGGCTGGCACTTTGCGCGCTTATCTCCTGACCAAGCCCGAAAAGGAGCGCAAAGCCATGGCATCGATACCCACGCCCAATCCCGATACGGTTGAACCCGCCGCGCCGCCGATCGAAACCCCGCCGCCGATGGATGACCCGATCGAGCCCGCAAGCCCGCCCGAAACCGAGCCGCCCGCGCCCGATATCGACCAGCCGGGCCGCGGGCCTGACGAAGTTCCGCCCGAGTAACGGCTTCGCATCAGGCCCGGTGGATGATCCTCAATAATTCCACTGGGCCTGAAGGCGCAGGATCTGCCCCTCGGCCTGACCCGTGCGGCGCTCGTCGGCTTCCTTGCGCTTGGCAAAGCCATAGGTCGCGGTGATTTCCAGCGCCTTGTCGATCTGCATTTCGAGCCCGAGTTCGAGTTCCTCGGTTTCGAGCCGCGGGGAATTGATCGCCGCCTTGAAACCGCCGCGGTAATACTGCCAGCGCGCGAAGGGATAGATCGTCCCGAGCGGGCTTTCGTCGATTTTGCCCATCACCTGCACATAACCGCCGTTGAGCGGGCGTTCCTCGATCTGGCCGGTCGCGGGAACGAATTCCGGGCCGGTGCCCCAGTTCCATTCGGCCTGCACGCCGATGGGCTGCGGGTAGAGGATCGCGTGGACGTTGACGCGTTCGTCCTTGAAGCTTGCGGCGCTGAGGCCGCCGGTGCGCACTTCGGGGCGGATGCGGTTGTGCATCACCGATCCGCCGATTTCGAAGACCTGCCCGTCAAGCCCGATGCCGCCCAGTTCGAACGGCCAGGTCGCCAGACCCACCAGCATCACCCCGTCGTTGCCTTCGGTGCGATTGAGCCCTTGCCCGTTGAAAGCGCCGAACCCGAAAGCACCGTAATTGCCGAAAAGCTTTTGCCCGTCATCCTCGAGCCGCTTCCAGATCGCCTGCACGCGTGCGGGCGTGTAATAGGCGACGATCCCCAAATCGCGCTCGCCCGAGGCCGCCGAATTGATCGCATCGGTGCGGTCGAGCGCGAGGCGGTTCGAGGAGGACTGCATGTTCTCCCAGCCATACGGCACTTTCGACTGGCCCAGCCGGACGCGGAACGACTTGTCATCGAAGGGGAAGACATCGGCATACATGTCGCGCAGGCTGACGCTGCCTTCGCGCCGCTCTCCCGCCGACTGGTTCGATACCGCGGCGGCAAAATCGGGCTGGAAGTAAAGCGAGACGTGCTCGTTAATATCGCCCTGCAGCACCAGCCGCATCCGGCGGAAGCTGAAATTGTTGCCCGGGCGCACGTCGCCGTCGCCGATCGTGCGCAGACGCGAAATGCCCGCCGGCGCATCGGCATCGCCCGACACGATCTGGTTGAACCGCATCTGCGTGTAACCGCGCAGGCGCAGCTTTTCATACCACGCCTTGGGCTTGGCCGGCGCAGGCGCGGCGGCAAGCTGGGCGGCGGTAACGGGGGCATCGGCAGCCGGGCCGGCGAGCGGTGCAGGCGAGGGGGCCGCGGCGGGGGTCTGCGACACCGCCAATGCGGGCGCGGGCGCGGGCGCGGCAGGGGCCGCGCGCTGCGCCTGAAGCGCGCCGACCAGCGCCTTCAATTCGTCGATCTGGCGCTGGAGATCGGCAATTGTTGCGCCATCGGCCGATTCGCCCACTGCCGGGGCCGTGCCTTGCGCAATCGCGGGAAGGCTGGCGGAAAGCAGAAAACCTGCGGCGACAAGGCGGATTGCGGCAATCGGAGCGCGGGGCGACATAACGCAGGAGCTTTCGCAAAAGGCCCGTCGACGACCGGCCGGATGCGGGGCCATTATGGCCGCTACGTTTCACTCATGTGACAAATGCGACCGCTTTGCGATGAATTATGACAAATGCGCAAGGTCTCCAGTCTTGACCCCGATCAGACCCCCTCCAGCCCCGTTTAGACCCCGTCCCGGGCCATGTTTGCTGCGCCGAAGAGGGGCTTTGCCGGTGCTTTAAGGCCATGTTTCACGTGAAACATGCGGCCGGCTCGCGCGCCTCAGCCCATCAACCCGCGCACGAACGGGATCAGCCCGGTCTGGCGTTGGCGCTTCATGCGTTCGGCTTCGAGAATCGCGTGAACCTTCTCGAAGCAGACATCGACGTTGTCATTGATGATGACATAGTCGTATCCGTCCCAGTGGCTGATTTCCGCGCGCGCACGTTCCATCCGTGCGGCGATGACTTCGGCGCTGTCGGTCGCGCGTCCGGTGAGCCGGCGGTGAAGTTCTTCGAGCGAGGGGGGCAGGATGAATACGCGCACCACATCCTGCTGATCTTTCTGGTAAAGTTGCTGGGTTCCTTGCCAGTCGATATCGAACAATACGTCCTTGCCGTCCTTCAGACCGGCGCGGATCTTGCCCTTGGGCGTGCCATAGCGGTGGCCGAAGACATGCGCCCATTCGTAGAAGTCGTCCTCTTCGACCATCCGGTCGAATTCCTGAGGGCTGACGAAATGGTAATGCACCCCGTCGACCTCGCCGGGACGCGGCGGGCGGGTGGTGGCGCTGACCGACAGCTTGATCTCGGAATCGCGCGCAAGCAGCATCCGCGACAGCGTCGTCTTGCCCGCACCCGAGGGCGAGGACAGGATGAACATCAGGCCCCGGCGGTGCAGCCGGTCATCGGAAGTGTGTGAGGAATCGCCCATGGCGCCCGTTGCACCATCAGCGGGGGTCAAATCAAGCGCGGTCAGCCATTGCGCTTGGGCGGCTTGATCCGCGGCGCGGTTTTCTCGGCGCGCTTGCCGCGGTCGTAGAACACCTTGGCCGCCATTCCGCCGACCACCACCGCAAGGCCCAGCGGCGACTTCCGCGCCAGCCGGCTCGCCCCGTAAAGTGCAAGGCTGGAGACGATCCCGCGCTTCTCGACCAGCCGGTGCGCGCTCGACTTGCCGTGGGTTTGCGAGAGCAGACCCTTTTCCATCCGGTCGCGCAGCAAGCCGCCTGCCGCGCGCAGCACGACATCGGCAATGACAAGATTGGTGCCCGCATCGGGGCTGGGCAGCGGCACGCGGTTTTTGCCGGCCGGGGTCACGGCAGTCTCGCCACCAGCAGCGGCCGATCCCTTGCCACGCCTGACGCGCCGTGTCCGTCTGGCCATCGTGCGGGCGCCTATTTCTTCCGGCCGAAATCGATCGAGACCACGTTCGAACCATCGGGATCGACATCGGGGCCATCGTTTTCGGCATCGTCATGCGCTTCGGGTTCGAGCTCGTCGGCTGCGGCCTGGAACTGCAGCCCGAAATCGACCGCCGGATCGACGAAGGCGGTGATCGCGGCATAGGGGATCGACAGCTTGGCGGGCACCTGATTGAAGGTCAGGCTGACCGAGAAGCCCTGCGGCCCGACTTCGAGATCCCAGAACTTGTTCTGCAGCACGATCGTCATCTCGTCGGGGAAACGTTCGCGCAGGTGCGGCGGGATCGATACGCCGGGGGCGGCGGTCTTGAAGGTGATGTAGAAATGGTGCGTGCCGGGCAGCGTGCTGCCGCTGCTGACGATCGAGCCCAGCACCCTGCCGACAACCGCACGCAGGGCTTCCTGCACGATCTCGTCATAAGGGATCAGGCTGTCGGGCATATCACTGGTCATAACGGGGCAAGTGGTGGCTGCACTCGGCGACTTGGTCAAGTGGTTTGGCGCGTTTAGCCGGAATCGCCGCGCCGCGCCCGCGATGCGCGCGCGCTTGTCTTGCGCGCACGGCAGACTATAGCGCGGGGCATGGCCAGCACAGCTCCCCGCACCGGATCGGTGAACCGCAACACCACCGAAACCAAGATCGCCATCGCCGTCAATCTCGACGGGACGGGTGCCTATGACGTGCACACCGGCATCGGTTTTCTCGACCACATGGTCGAACAGTTCAGCCGCCATTCGCTGATCGACGTGACGATGCATGTCGACGGCGATCTGCATGTCGACCAGCACCACACCACCGAGGATTCGGCGATCGCGCTGGGGCAGGCGATCAGCGATGCGCTGGGCGACAAGGCCGGGATCGGGCGCTATGGCGCGGCCTATTCGCCGATGGACGAGACGCTCAGCCGCGTCGCGCTCGACATTTCGGGGCGGCCCTATCTGGTGTGGAAGGCCAAGTTCACGCAGGAAAAACTGGGCGAATGGGACACCGAGCTGATCGAGCACTGGTTCCATTCGGTCGCGCAATCCGCTGGCATCACGCTCCACATGGAGCTGCTCCACGGCACGAACAATCACCACATCTGCGAAAGCCTCTACAAGGGCTTTGCCCGCGCGATGCGGCAGGCGGTCGAGCGTGACCCGAGAAAGGGCAGCGCGATCCCGAGCACCAAGGGGCAGCTCGGTGGGTGAGGTGGTCGCGCTCGTTGATTACGGCGCGGGCAATCTCCATTCCGTCCACAATGCGCTGAAGGCGGCAGGCGCCGATGTCACCGTTACCGCCGATCCTTACGTGGTGCGCGCCGCGGACCGGATCGTTCTGCCCGGTGTCGGCAGCTTCAAGGCCTGTGCGCAAGGGCTGAACGCGATTTCCGGCATGGTCGAGGCGATGACCGAGCGCGTCCACGTGGGCGGCGCGCCGTTTCTTGGCATCTGCGTCGGCATGCAATTGCTCGCCACCCGCGGGCTCGAGCATGGCGAGACGGCGGGGCTGGGCTGGGTGCCGGGCGAGGTGCGGCTGATTGCGCCCTCCGACCCCGCGATCAAGGTGCCGCACATGGGCTGGAACGATGTCGCGATGCTCCCCCACGCGCGCGGCGATGCAGTGATCGAGGAGGGCGAGGCCTATTTCCTCCACTCCTATCACTTTGCCGCAGACGACCCGCACCATATCGCCGCGATGACCGATCACGGCGAGGGGCTGGTCGCAGCAGTCACGCGCGACAACATTATCGGTGTGCAGTTTCACCCGGAGAAGAGCCAGGCCTACGGCCTTGCCACGCTCCGGCGCTTTCTGGAGTGGTTCCCGTGATCGTCTTTCCTGCCATCGACCTCAAGAACGGCCAAGTCGTCCGCCTTGCCGAAGGCGACATGGACCGCGCCACGATCTACGGCGATGATCCGGCCGCGCAGGCGATGATCTTCGCCGATGCGGGGGCTGAATTTCTGCATGTGGTCGATCTCGACGGCAGCTTTGCGGGCGAAAGCCGCAACCGCGCAGCGGTCGAAGCGATCCTTTCGGCCTTCCCCGGCCATGTGCAACTGGGCGGCGGCATCCGCGACGCTTCGGCGGTCGAAGGCTGGTTCAACCTCGGCGTGTCGCGCGTGGTGATGGGTTCGGCGGCGCTCAAGAACCCCGACTTCGTCAAGGACATGGCGAAGGAGTGGGAGAACGGGATCGTCGTCGCGGTCGACGCGAAAGACGGCATGGTCGCGACCGAGGGCTGGGCGGAAGTCTCCGACGTGCCGGTCACCGATCTTGCCCGCCGGTTCGAGGATGCCGGCGTCGCCTCACTGTTGTTCACCGACATCGGCCGCGATGGCCTGCTGAAAGGCGTGAACATCGAGGCCACGGTCGATCTTGCGCGCCGGGTCGACATCCCGGTGATCGCCAGCGGCGGCGTGAAGGGGCTGGATGACATCCACATGCTTGCGCTCCACGCGGGCGAGGGGATCGAAGGCGTGATTACGGGCCGCGCGCTCTATGAAGGGCGGCTCGATCTTGCCGCAGCGATTGCGATGGCAGAGCGGGCGCAATGACCGTCCGCATCCGCGTCATCCCATGCCTCGACGTGGCCGATGGCCGCGTGGTCAAGGGCGTGAACTTCGTCGACCTGAAGGACGCGGGCGATCCCGTCGAACAGGCGCGCGCCTATGATGCGGCGGGCGCGGACGAGCTGTGCTTCCTCGATATTTCGGCCAGCCATGAAGGGCGCGGGACGCTGCTCGACATGGTGCGCCGCACGGCGCAGGTGTGCTTCATGCCGCTCACCGTCGGTGGAGGCGTCCGCAGCGCCGAGGACGCGCGCGCGCTGCTGCTTGCCGGAGCCGACAAGGTGGCGGTGAACTCCGCTGCGGTCGCCCGGCCCGAACTGGTGGGCGAGATTGCCGAGCGCTTCGGCAGCCAGTGCGTCGTCGCATCCGTCGACGCGCGCCGGACGCCGCGCGGGAACTGGGAAATTTTTACGCACGGCGGCCGCAAGCCGACCGGGATCGATGCGGTCGAATATGCGCTGAAGGTCGCAGACCTTGGCGCGGGCGAATTGCTGGTGACGAGCATGGACGGCGACGGCACCAAGCGCGGCTATGACCTCGAACTCACCCGCGAAATTGCCGATGCCGTCAGCGTGCCGGTGATCGCGAGCGGCGGCGTGGGGAGCCTCGAACACCTCGTGGCGGGTGTAACCGAGGGCCACGCCAGCGCGGTGCTCGCGGCAAGCATCTTCCATTTCGGCCAGCACACCATCGCCGAGGCGCACGCGGCCTTGCGCGCGGCAGGCTTGCCCGCGCGCGGGGATTGAACCACAAGGCCCGCATGGACACTCTGACGCGCCTCGAAACCACGATCGCCCAGCGCCTCGCCGCCTCGCCCGAGACGAGCTACGTCGCGAAACTGCATGCCAAAGGCCTTGCCAAGATCGCGCAGAAGGTGGGCGAGGAAGCGACCGAGACCGTGATCGCCGCGCTGGCGGGAGACGAGGCCGAACTGGTGGGCGAGGCCGCCGATCTGATCTTTCACCTGATGGTGCTGCTGGGCGAAAAGCGCGTGCCGCTCGATCGCGTGCTCGCCGAACTCGACCGGCGCGAGGGTGTCTCGGGTCTCGATGAAAAAGCCAGCCGGAGCGCATAGATGCCGATCGACCCGACCCAGCCCTACGACGACAACAATATTTTCGCCCGCATCCTGCGCGGCGAAATCCCCTCGACCAAGGTTTACGAGGATGACTGGGCCTTCGCCTTTGAGGACATCAACCCGCAGGCTGCCAATCACACGCTGGTAATCCCCAAGGGGCGCTATGTCAGCTGGGACGATTTTTCCGCCAAGGCTTCCGATGCCGAAATCGGCGGCTTCGTGCGCGCGGTGGGCGAAGTGGCGCGGGCCAAGGGACTGGTCGAGCCGGGCTATCGGCTGCTGGCGAACATCGGCGCGCATGGCGGGCAGGAAGTGCCGCATCTGCACGTGCATATCTTCGGCGGCGAGCGGCTGGGCCCGATGATCGCCCGGCGCTGACCCCGCCTGACCCCGATAGTCTGCCGTTCATCGACAAATCGCAAACAGCGCCCTTTGCAGCGATTCCCCGCTGCGCTAGGTGACCCTGCATGACCTCTCCGCATCCTCCCGGCGGCGTCCTTGATGGCGCGCGGCACCTGTATGCCGTTCGCGTCTATTACGAGGACACCGACCTGTCGGGGATCACCTATCACGCCAATTATCTGCGCTGGTTCGAGCGCGCGCGCAGCGATCTGCTCCGCATGCTCGGCATCGACCAGCGCGCCGCGATCGAGAGCGGCGAGGGTGCCTATGCGCTGAGCGAGGTGAACCTGCGTTACCGCGCGCCCGCACGGCTAGATGATGACGTGGTGATCGAAACCCGCTGCACCGACCTTGGCGCAGCCTCGTGCCGGATGCACCAGATCGCGCGGCGCGGCAAGGATGTGCTGTGCGAGGGAACCCTGCGCGTCGGTTTCATCACCCTGGATGGCCGCCCGCGCCGCCAGCCTGCCGAATGGCGCGCTGCCTTTACGACTTTCATGAACAAGGATGCCTGACCCCGTGACGCTCGCCCTGCTTGCCGCCGCCGTGCCTGCTGCCACCCCGACCCGGCTCGATCCGGTCGAGCTGTTTTTGCAGGCAGACATCATCGTCCAGGCGGTGATGATCGGCCTGATCCTTGCCAGCGTGTGGGTGTGGATGATCATCGTCTCCTTCTCCATGCGGATTGGCAGCCTTGCGAAGAAATCGCGCGAATACGAAGGCGAGTTCTGGGATCAGGGCGACCGCGAGGCATTGCTGACCAAGCAGGTGCGCAAGGAAGTCCCCGCCGCGCGGATCGCGGCGGCCGGGATCGACGAATGGCGCAAATCCACCGTCAAGCAGCCGGTCGACCGCGATGCCGCGCGCCAGCGGATCGCCGCTGTCATGGACAGCCAGATCGCCGAGGAATCCGACGCGCTGGCGGGCCGGTTGAACTTCCTCGCCACGGTCGGCTCGGTCGCGCCCTTCGTCGGCCTGTTCGGCACGGTGTGGGGGATCATGAATTCGTTCTTCCAGATCGGCGCGCAGCAGAGCGCGAGCCTTGCCGTGGTCGCCCCCGGCATTGCCGAGGCGCTGTTCGCGACCGCGATCGGCCTGTTTGCCGCGATTCCCGCGGTGATCGCCTACAACCGCTTCGGCGGATCGGTCGACCGCTATGAGGCGGGGCTGCAACGCTTCGCTGACAAGCTGCACACGGGCCTCAGCCGCGAGCTGGACCGCGCGTAATGGGGATGGGTGTCTCCAGCCGCGGCCGCAAGGGCAAGCGCTCGCGCCGCGCGGCGATGGCGGAAATCAACGTCACGCCGCTGGTCGACGTGATGCTGGTGCTGCTGATCATCTTCATGGTAACCGTGACGCTGCCTGCGGTCGGCGTGCCGGTGGACCTTCCCGAAAGCCGCGCCGCGCCGGTCGAGGAAAAGCCCGACCAGATCACCGTCTCGGTCGATTCCGCAGGCACGATCTATATCGAGGATACCCCCGTGCCCGAGGGCGGGCTGCCCGCCGCGCTCGAAGTGTTGAATCGCGGGGGCGAACAGCCGCTGGTGGTGCTGCGCGGGGATCGCAGTCTCAATTATGGCCGGGTGATGGCGGTGATGGGCGAGCTTGGCCGTGCGGGCTTCACCTCGATCTCGCTGGTCACCGATGGTTCAGTTTCGGCCCCATAGCGATAGGCAGGATGATGGGAACGCTCGCCTTGCGCAACGACGAGAAGATCGGCCTCGGTGCCGCGCTCGTGCTGCACGTGGCGCTGGTCGGTGTGCTCGCGACGCAGACGATGCGCAGCGAGGTCGATGTCTTTCCCGAACGCATCACGGTGAGCCTTGCGACCGATGTCGGGATGCAGTCCGCCGCGCCCAAACCCGTCGCCGAAAGCCGCGCATCGACCGCGCCGACATTGTCACCCGATCCTGCGCCAGCGCCGGATGTTCAGCCCGCGCCCGCGCCCGTTCCGCCGACGCCGCCGCAGCAGCGTGCGCCCGCGCCGCGCCCGCAACCCACCACTGCACCGCGCCCCGTTCCGCGGCCTACCACCGCCGCGCCCGCACGCCAGCAGCCGCAGCCATCCCGCACGCCCGCAGCCCGGCCCAGCGCGGCTTCCAGCCCGTCGCGCCAGACCGCGCCCACCCCCGCCCGGCAGACCGCCCCCAAAAGCGGCGGCGGCAGCCGGATCGGCGACGATTTCCTCGAAGGGCGTGGGTCTTCCGCCACCGCCACCGAAACCCGCGCGCCGGCAACCACCGTGGGGGCGAGCGAAATCGCCTCGCTGCGCAGCGCGGTTGGGCGGCAGGTCAAGATCAAATGGCAGGGCCGCGTCCCCCAAGGCCCCGATGCCGAATTGCTGGTGACCCGCGTGCGTTTCCGCCTCAACCCCGATGGCACGCTAGCGGGCGAGCCCGAACTGGTCGGCGCGACCACCGGGGTGACCGATCTCAACCGCGCGCAGGTTGCCCGCCACCGCGAGGAGGCCGTGCGCGCGATCAAGCTGGTCGGCAAGTTCACGGTGCCGTTCCCCGTGCCTTCCGGCCAAAATACCTTCACTCTGGTCTTCGATAGGAATTCGTGATGAAGTCGCTGCTCGCCGTGCTGCTTGCCGGAACCGCAACCCTTGCCTCGGCGCAGGATCTGGGCGCGCCGCAAGCCCGCGAGGCCCCGGTCGAGGTGATCGAGAGCGGGGCCGATGACGGCGAAATCCGCATCACCGACGAGGCTGCATGGTCCGATATCGGCATCGCGATCCCAGCGTTTGCGACAGATCGCGAGCGTGCCACCCCCGCCAACGACGCGGGCACCGGCGCGCTGGGCCGCGAGGTCGCGCGCGTCATCACTGCCAACCTGCGCAACAACGGGTTGTTCAAGCCGGTCGGCCCCGACAGCCTGCCGCAGCCCGCCTTTGGCGAAGTGCGCGCACCCACCTATGCGACCTGGGGCGGGAAGGGCGCGGAAATGCTGGTGCAGGGCTATGTCACCGCGCGCGACGACGGGCGGCTGGTGGTCGGCTGCTATCTCTACGACGTCGCGCTGCAGCAGCAATTGGTGCGCGAGGGCTGGGTGGTCGCACCGGGCGACTGGCGCCGCGCGGCGCACAAGTGCTCGGACCTGATCTTCAGCCGGTTGACCGGCGAAACCCCGTTCTTCGACAGCCGCATCGCCTACATCGCCGAAACCGGCCCCAAGGACCGCCGGGTCAAGCGGCTGGCGGTGATGGACAGCGACGGCGCGAACCACCGCTTCCTGACGCTGGGCAGCGCCACCGCGCTCACCCCGCGCTATTCGCCCGACTATTCGAAGATCCTCTATCTCTCCTATGTCGACGGCAATCCGCGGATCTATGTCTATGACATCAACAGCGGCAAGCAGGTGGTGGTGACCGAAAACCGCAAACCGACGATGGCCCCGCGCTGGTCGCCCGATGGCAAATATATCCTGTTCTCGATGGCGGTGGCGGGCAACACCGATATCTACCGCATCCCGGCAACCGGCGGCACACCGGTCAAGCTGACCGACAATCCGGGAATCGATGTCGGCGGATCGTTCTCGCCCGATGGCACCAAGATCGTGTTCGAAAGCGACCGTTCGGGCACGCAGCAATGCTACATCATGGATGCCGACGGCAGGAACCAGAAGCGCATCAGCTTCTTCGGCGGCCGCTGCGCCACGCCTGAATGGAGCCCGCGCGGCGACCAGATCGCCTTCACGCGCATCGCCGGCGATTTCAACGTCGCGGTGATGAACACCAGCGGCGGGAACATGCGCGTGCTGACCAAGGGCTGGCAGGACGAGGCCCCCACCTGGGCGCCCAACGGTCGGATCATCCAGTTCTTCCGCACCGAAAGGAACACCGGGCGTTCGGCGATCTGGCAGGTCGACCTGACCGGCCAGAACGAACGCCGCCTGCCGACCTATGCCGATGCCTCGGACCCGGCATGGGGCCCGATCCGTCCGTAAGCCGCCCGGCCCATTTTTGGCCCCGATTGCCGTTACAATGGGCGGCTTCTTTCTTCCCCCGCAACCGTATCAAAGGACGTCACACATGAACGCCAAGATCGCCACCATGCTGCTGCTGGCTTCGGCCACCGGACTTGCTGCCTGCTCGAAAAAGGCGCCCGCCGAACTGCCGCCCGCACCGGTCGACAACACCGCCCCGGTGACGCAGCCCACCACCGACACAGGTGGCACCGCCGCGCCGGGCACGCAGGCGCATTTCGCAGGCGCCGTTGGTTCGGCCACGACAATCTATTTCGATACAGATCGCTACAACATCGATTCGCAGGATGCCGCCGCGCTGCAGGCGCAGGCTCAGTATTTCGCGCGCTATCCGCAGCTCACCTTCACGATCGAAGGCCACGCCGATGAACGCGGCACGCGCGAATACAACATCGCGCTGGGTGAACGCCGCGCCAATTCGGCCAAGGCCTATCTGGTGAGCATGGGCGTCGACCCTAACCGCATCGCGGTGGTCAGCTACGGCAAGGAGCGCCCCGTCGCGCTGGCATCGAACGAAACCGCCTGGGCGCAGAACCGCCGCGCCGCGAGCGTGATGATCAACTGATCGATCAGCCGTGCAGCAGGCCCGGCGCAAGTTCGGCCTGCTGCATCGCCACCGGCGGCTCCATGCCCGCCAGATCGCGCACGCCCGTCACCACGCACAGCCCCGCGAGCGCGAGAACGCAAAACAGGCTTGAGAGGGTCAGTTGCTGGCTCATGATCGGTGGTCCTTTTGCAATGCAACATTTCACATTGCAACTTGTTCCATCCCTCTCACGCCTTTCCATTCGGTCCCACTGCGCCTAGATTGAGCGCGTGAGACAATCGACCAACGACATGATGCAGGGCCTGCCCCGATGAGCCGCGCGCGCCGGTCGATGGATTGGGGTTTCCCGCGCTGGCGGCCCTATGGCGCTTCGCAGGAAGCCGCCAATGTGCGCATCTGCGACCGCCACGGCTGCGACGAGCCGGGCAATTGCCCCGCGCCCAAGGCCCCCAACAGCCGCGACCGCTGGTATTTCTGCCAGAAACATGCTGCCGAATACAATTCGCGCTGGGACTATTTCGAAGGGCTCGAAGCGGCCGAAAAGGAAGAGCGCGCCAAGGCCGAACGCGCCGAAAGCGCAGGCTATTCCGAAGCCTCGCATTATGGCTGGGCAGGGTCGGGCGACGGGTCGCGCAGCGCCGATGAAATGCGCGCATTGGAAGCGCTGGGCCTCGATCCCGATGCCGATTTCGACGCGATCAAGAAAGCCTACCGCGCGCGGGCGAAAGAAGTGCACCCCGACGTGAAACCCGGCGATGCCGAGGCGGCCAAGCAGTTCCAGGTGATCCAGACCGCCTACGAAGTGCTGCGCGCCGCCGAAGAACGCCGCGAATGGAAGGGCTGATCCGCGCCGGTCAGTAACCGCTGAGCACGGATGTCACCCGGTCGAACCGCCGCGCGGCGAGATCTTCGGGGCTGATCAGATATTGCAGCACGCCTTCGCCGAAATGATGCTCAGGCCCTGAACCGCTGGTCAGTTCGAGCAGCAGCAGGTGATCGTCGACCAGTTCCTCGACATAGCCCTGCACGTAGCTGGGCGGGCCGAACATGTGCGCCGGTGTGGGTGCATGGGTATTGCGCACGCGCGGCAGTTCGCCCGCCTCCTTCCTCGCCCGCCATTCGTCATATCCGCCCGGTCGCGAATGGTCGGGCGCTTCGTCGGCCATATATTCGCTGGCGAGCGCGTGGACCGCCATCGCCTTGTCGATCCATTCCGCCGGGATCCGGCCGATTGCCGCGCTGCCGACACCGAGGCTCAAATCGACCGAGCGGACGACGAGATTGTCGAAGCCGAAGCGCAGCATTCCCTGCCGTTCTTCGGCCCAGCGCCACACATCGTCCGCAATCTGCTGTTCGATCGCGGTGCCGGCGGGGCGCTGGCAACCGAGCGCGAACAGTTCCTTGGCTTCGTTGTGCCAGCCGTTGATGCGCGCAACGCGTTCTTCGTCGGAAAGATCGGAAAACAGGTGCTTCGATGTGGGCCGGTCGGGCCTGCGGGTCTGATCGAGCATCGCCGCGGCCAGCACCCGGACGGCGCCGAAATCGTGCGGGAATGCGGCAAAGGGGCGGGCAAAATCAGGCCGGGGCGCGTCGATGTCGCGGACCGGGCGAGTATCGGCGCGGCCTTCGTTCTGCACGGCGAGCAAGCGCGGCGCCGCCGATGCATCGCCCCAGAACAATCGCTCGCCTTCCGCAGGATCGAGCGCGGTGAGCGGATAATCGAACGCGGCGGGCGCAAAGGGGAAGCGCGGCATGATGCGCGGGACGAAAACGGCGGCGTCGTCGACCTTGTCGGTACATCCGGCGACACAGCGAGGGCCTTGGTCGCCAAAGATTGGCGGCGCAACGTCGGGCACGGGAATTTCGGCCCAGCCTTCGGTTGGACCGGAATGGTGGAGGAAGGCTTCGAGCTGCGCCTGCGCGTCGCCGTTGCCCCACGACAGGTCGATAAAGCAGTATAATACCCCTTCATCGGGCATCAATCCGGTCGCGTCGAGCGGCGCAAGTTGCGCGCAGTCCCACTGCATGATGAAGGTCAGCGGCACGCCGTCTGCCCCCTGCGAACGCGGCCAGATGAAATCTGCCGGGCCGATCGGCTGCCCGCCATAAAATGACAGACCGTCCGTGTCAGGCCCCCCGGGCGCGGACACGCGGAACACGATCGGGCGCCGGCGCGCCGCCTCGATTGCGCGGGGCAGGGGGCCCTCGTGCGGGGGCGGGGGTGCGTTGTCCGCGTTGATCCTTGCCAGCAGCGTCGCCGCGTCCATCCCTGCCAGCGGATTTGCCGCCGGGGCAGGGGCCGCCGCCTGATCGAATGGATCCGCTTCGCCCGCAAGGTTTCCGGCCGCACGCCTGCGTCCGAAGCCGGAGGTTCGCACGGATTGCTGGTCCAGACTTTCGGGATCGGCAATCTCGTCCGTCAAGCTTGCCCGTCTCGCCGCTGCGGTTCGCGCCAGCCGGATAACGGCCTGCACCACCGCAATCCCGATAACCACCACCATCAGAATGGCGGCAAAGGCAAGTTTGTCTGCAAAACTGTCCGGCATTCTCGCACCCCCACGCAGCGAAACCGCGGCAAACGGGCGGTCTGTTGCCGCCATTCTGCGCGAGGGTAATCAATTTCGCGCTAAATCTGAGGGCGGCGCGTCACGGCGACCTGCGGGTCGGGATTGTCGTTCCACCACGGCGTGTCGGTCCACGGGCGCACATCCACCTCGTGCGTCCAGCAGCTGCGCGGCTGGTGCGCCAGATGCCAATAGGTTTCGGCCAGCGCGGCGGGGTCGATCACGCCGTCCTTGCCCTTGGCCTGTTTGAAGGCGCCAAAACTGTCGCCCAGAAGCTTGCCCAGCGTATCGGGTGCATCGACCGGGCCATCGACGATCACGTGCGCAACGTGGATGCCCTGCGCGGCAAATTCGGCATTTAGCGTCTGGCACAGCATCCGCCGCCCGCCCATCGCTGCGGCGTGGCTGTGCTGCCCGGCATTGCCGCGCACCGAGGCGGTCGACGATGTCACCAGCAATGTGCCTAGCGTGCCCTCAGCGGCACGCGCGGTCATGTGCGGCAGCAGCGCATGCGCAAGCCGGAACACGCCATAGGTGCCCAGCCGCCAGCCAAGCTCGAAGGTGCGGTGCGGCGTCTGGTCGAGCGCGCGGGTGCCGATCTGCGCGCCGAGGTTGTAGAGCGCGGTATGGACCGGGCCGATGTCGCGTTCGGTGCGTTCGACCAGTTCCTCGATGCTGCCGTCCTCGGCCGCGTTGAGTAGCGTGCCCGACGCCGTGCCGCTCGCGGCCTCGATTTCAGCGACCATGCGCGCAAGGCCCGCCTCGTCCGAACGCCGCGCGAGCACCGCGTGATAGCCGCCTGCGGCAAAGCGCAAGGCGGCATTGCCCCCGATCCCGGCGCCCGCGCCTATCACGAGGAAAACGGGTTTGCGGCGATCGGTCATGGCTTGTCTCCCTTGCCGCCACACTGGCGCACTGCCAACACGGCGGCAAGGGGATGATGGTCAGACCGTTTCGAGCGCCTGCGCAAAATCGGCGATCAGATCGTCGGCATCTTCGATCCCGACGCTGATCCGCACGAGGTTGTCGGTGATGCCCAGCAGATCCTTGCGCGCCTGCGGCACCGAAAGGTGCGTCATCGAGGCCGGGTGGCTCGCCAGCGTCTCGGTCCCGCCGAGGCTGACCGCGAGCTTGGCGATGGTCAGATTGTCGAGGAAGCGGAAGCATTCGGCCTCGCCGCCCTTGATGAACACCGAGAACGTGCTGCCCGCGCCAAGACAATGGCGGTCATAGATGTCCTGCTGGCGCGGATCGGTGATGAAACCGAGATAGCCCAACCCTTCGACCTTGGGATGATCGCGCAGGAAAGCGCACACCTTGGCGGCGTTCTCGCCCGCGCGCTGCATCCGCAGTTCGACCGTTTCCAGGCTGCGAAGCAACATCCACGCGGTGTGGGGATCGACAATCCCGCCCATCGTGTTGCGCAGCGCGCGCACCGGGTTGATCCATTTCTTCGCGCCGGCAATGCTGCCCGCGACCAGATCGGAATGGCCGCCGACATACTTGGTCAGCGAATAGGCGACGATATCGGCCCCCTGATCGAGCGGGCGCGCCCACAGCGGCCCAAGGAAGGTGTTGTCGATCGCGATCGGGGTGCCTGCAAGCGCCGCATCGCGCGCATCGCGCACCGCTTCGACATCGACCAGCGCATTGGTCGGGTTGGCCGGGCTTTCGAGATAGATCATCGCGACCTTGCCGCCCTGCGCGTCGGCCTGCGCGCGGGCCTTGGCCAGCACCGCATCGAGTTCCTCGCGCGTCGCCCCGGCGGGGAAATCGACATAGGTCACCCCGAAGCGCGACAGCGTCTTGGCGACGAAGCCTTCGGACGCGGCATACAGCGGGCCCGAATGCACGATCACGTCGCCCGCGCTGGCATAGGCCATCATCAGGATGCAGATCGCGGTCATCCCGCTCGAGAAGGTCAGCGCGTCCTCAGCCCCGTCCCACACGGCAAGGCGATCTTCGAGGATTTCCTGGTTCGGCCCGTTGAAGCGCGAATAGACGAGGCCTTCCGCACCGCCTTCGCGAATGCCGGTGATGCCTTCGAAGTGGCGCTTGCCGGCCGCCGCGCTTTCGAAGGCGAAGGTGCTGGTGAGGAAGATCGGCGCCTTCAGCGACCCTTCGGACAGAACCGGATCATAGCCGTGGCCCATCATCAGGGTGGAGGGCTTGAGCGGACGGCCGCCGATCTCGCGCTTGGCGGGCTTGGGTTTGCGGCGGGGGGTGGGGGTCGTGGCAGCGTTCACGGCGTCGGTCATGACGGCGCATCCTTCCTTGTGCTCATGCTCCCAGGAAGGCGGGAGCAGGGTGCGAAGGATCAGGGCGCCCGTTCCTAACCTCCGCAGGAACGCCTCTCCGCTGCCACCGCAATGCTGGCGCAGGAATATCGCGCGCGCATGATCGTTTCAAGCCTCGGTGCGATCATTTCACGTCAGCGTTGCGATTGTCCACACCACCGCCACGATCAACGCGATCCCCGCCACATCGAGCAGCGCACCCGCCTTGACCATCGCGCCGATCCGGATGCGCCCGGTCGCCCATGCGATCGCATTGGGGCCGGTGCCTGCAGGCAGCATGAAGCCCCAGCTTGCCGCGAGCGCCGCGGGCAGCGCCAGCAGCACCGGGTCCGCCCCCAGCGCCACCACCAGCGCCGCGACGACGGGCACGATGCCCGTGGCGGTCGCGACATTGCTGGCAAATTCGGTGACCACGATCACCAGCGCCACCACCGCAAGCGCGACGAGCACCAGCGGCCAGTCGGCGAGCGGCAGCAGCGCCTGCCCCGTCCACGCCGCCAGCCCCGAGGCCTGCATCCCCGCCGCGAGCGCAAGGCCGCCGCCGAACATGAAGATCACGCTCCACGGCGCGCGGTCGGCCTCCTGCCAGATCAGCAGCGGTCGCCCCGTGCCGTCGGGCACCAGGAACAGCGCCAGCGACGCGATCACCGCGATCGTTCCGTCGGTCCACGATCCGGCGGGTAGCAGCGGCGCGACGAGGGGCTGCGTCACCCACGCGAGGAAGGTCAGCGCGAACAGCGGTACCAGCCGCTTTTCGGGCGCGGACCAGCGCGCGTGGGTCGCAATCGCGGCGCGCGCGGCGTCGATGTCGAAGGGGTGCGCGGCAACGTTCTGCACCCGCGCGACGATCCACGCGGCGAGCGGGATGCTGAAAGCCACCAGCGGGACGCCGTAAAGCGACCACTGCACAAAGGTGATCCGCACGCCGGCGATCGTGTCGAGCAGCCCCACCGCAATCGCATTGGTGGGCGAGCCGACGATCGTGCCCAGCCCGCCGATGCTCGCGGCAAAGGCGATCCCCATCGGCAGCGCCCCATAAATACCGTCCTGCCGAAATCCCTCGCCATCGGAGCGGTCGCCGCCGCCGCCGCCATCGAGCACCGCGAGCGCCATCGGCATCATGATCAGCGCGGTCGAGGTGTTGGAGATGAACATCGACAATAGCGCCGCGGCAATCATGAAGCCGAGCAGCAGCCGCACCGGCCCGCCCGACGTCCCCACCATGCGCAGGATGGCGAGGCTCAACCGGCGGTGCAACCCGGTGCGCTCGATCGCGAGCGCGATGAACGCGCCGCCCAGCAGCAGGAACAGGATCGGCGAATAATAGGTCGCAGCCGTCGCCTCGGCGGTGGCAACGCCCACCAGCGGCAGCACCACGAAGGGCAGCAGCGCGGTCACGGCAAGCGGCACCGCCTCGGTCATCCACCACGCCGCCATCCACACGGTCAGCCCCGCAACCGCCCATGCGCCCCACGCCATCCCGGCAGGCGGCGCGGCGATCAGCGTCGCGGCAAAGACAAGCGGCCCCAAGGCAAGCCCGATCCGGCGCGGTGTCATGTCTGGCGGTGTTCCCCTCCGGCGCGCTGTTCGGGCGCCTTGTTCTTCGCAAAGGGCCTATCAGCCGCAGCCGCCACGGCGCAAGAGCGCGGGGCGCACGAAGGGGGGATGCAATCCGGACGGAGGCCGGGGCGGGGACCAACATAGCCGCCCGTCCGGATCGCAAGCGCGGTTATAGCGGACCTGCGCGCCGATGTGTCGCCCGCCATCGGACGGTGTAACGCGCTGATCCGGCCCACATGTCGTTCGTCGCGACCAAAGCAAAAGGGCGAAGCTGCGCATCCGCGGCTCCGCCCTTCGGGTATGTCTGCCGGGCCGTGCCGCTTACTTGGGCGACAGCACCATCAGCATCTGGCGGCCTTCGAGCCGCGGGAAGGCTTCGACCTTGGCATATTCGGCCACGTCGTCCTGCACCTTCTTGAGCAGGTCCATGCCGAGATGCTGGTGCGCCATTTCGCGTCCGCGGAAGCGCAGCGTGATCTTGACCTTGTCGCCGTTGCCGATGAACTTGGCGACGTTGCGCATCTTCACGTCATAATCATGCGTGTCGATGTTGGGCCGCATCTTCACTTCCTTGATGTCCTGGGTCTTCTGCGTCTTGCGCGCCAGATTGGCCTTCTTCTGCGCTTCAAAGCGGAATTTTCCGACATCGAGATATTTGCACACCGGCGGGTCCGCACTCGGGGACACTTCGACGAGGTTCAGGCCCTTCTCGTTGGCCTGCTCGATCGCTTCGCGGGTGAACATCACGCCGAGGTTCTCGCCTTCATCGTCGATGACGCGGACCTTGGGGACGTTGATCATGTTATCAAATCGAGGGCCGCTTTTTACAGGCGGGGCCAACGAGCGCCGGGGTGGACGTGATATAGGGTATTCTCCTGTGGTGGCTTCGTGTTGGCGGCTATGTAGTGCGAAACGGAGCGAAGCGCTAGGTGGAGTCTTTAAAGGGCGCAGTTTGGCCGGAGCACCGGGATTCTTACTGGGGTCCACCTATCCAATATGAATTGTGCATGTCGGTTCAACGATTTCAAGGAACTAACAGCGTGTTCATCGGTTAGGCAACGAGGGTGACGAAAGGGATTTCCGCCACCCCGCCAAGCCAGCTTGGAGCTGACAGCCTTGGGGGAAGCGATATGAGTTTTTTCCACGCCGCGGGCCGCAAGAATCATCAGAAGACTTCGTCGGCATCGAAGCTGTGTCCAGAAACGGCGGGGGTCATACCCACTGCAAGTAACCGCCTCGGCCTTGGGGCCAATGATGGTATTGCCGACGATTTCATCACGCTCGCCGAAAATTGGCAGGGTCCCGACGGAGAGCCGATACTTCCAAAACAATCGTCCATTCCGCCCGATCTTGCGCTCGATGCACTTACGGGCCAGATCTCCGCCGGACAGATGCGGCAATTGGGATTGACGCTGTTAAAGCTCGCAGACGCAATAGGCGACAACCGGGGTGCCGGCGAACTTCATTCGAGCTCTAATTGGCTAACCAAAGAGGGCAGGATCGAGCGGGATTCGCTGCGGTTGGCGCAGGTGGCAGCAGCGATGAGAGCGACCGCGCATCGACGCAGACGCCATCTGGCGGCTGAATGGTTTGGCGAACCGGCCTGGGAGATGCTGCTTGAATTGTTCATCCAGTTCGCTGGCGGAGCGCGAGTATCCACCAAAAGCCTCGCAATCGCCTCGGGCGCGCCCGATACCACCGCCTTGCGGATAATGGACCGGCTAGAGGCCGCATCATTGATCGAGCGCGAACCTTCGCAGACAGACAAGCGTGTGACACTGGTGAGCCTGACGCGCGAGGGCGTGATCGCGGTGGGCTCCGCGCTGATGGACGCCGAGGTCTAGGCCGCCGCCTGCCACAGCGGAAAGCGCGCGATGCGCCCAGCGGCGGGCATGAGCGCCTCGATCCGGCGCGCAGGTTGCAGCGCGCCGAGGATTTCGGGATGGCCTGCATCGAGCCCGCCGGTCAGCGTGCCGAACGCGGGGAGGATCATCCGCTCCGCCCCGCTGGCGCTGCGGCCCATCACTGCACAGGGCCGTGCGATGTGGCGATTGCGCACGTTGACGCGCAGCTTGGGGTGAAAGTGCCCCGACATTTCGGGCGCGGTCTCGCCGCGGCGCGCTTCGTGGCGCAGGATCACCCCGCCTACTTCAAGCTCGGGCACGATCGTCCCGCCGAAACCCTTGGGCAGCGCCTCGTCGTGGTTGCCGGTGATCCACACCCAGTCGAGCGAACGGGTGAGCGCTTCGAGCATCCCGGTGCAATGCGCATCCAGCCTGTGCGCGCCCGCATCATCATGGAAATTGTCGCCCAGCGTGATGATGCGCCGCGCGCCCGTTGCCTTGACTGCCTGTGCCAGCCGCTCGAGCGTGTCGCGGCTGTCATAGGGCGGCAGCATCGACCCGCGCTGCGCAAACCAGCTGGCTTTCTCAAGATGCAGATCGGCAACCAGCAGCGCGCGTTCGGCCGGCCAGTAGAGCGCGCGCGCGGGGCCAAGCGCCATTTCGTGCCCGGCAAAGGCGAAAGATGCGAACATAGCGGGAACCATGCCGGTTCCCTGCCGCCAAACCGGGCGCTTGGCAACCATCTTGAAATGCCGGGCCCATCTTGTGCGGGGCGCCCCAGGCCCTATGGTGCGCGCCAATCTGACGGATGGGGATGTATGACCGACTGGACACCTTACACGATGCGCGCGCGCGCGTGGTTCGAAGACCTGCGCAACCAGATCTGCGCCGAATTCGAGGCGATCGAGCGCGAGGCGGGTTCGGATGCGGCGTTCCGGTACACCCAATGGAACCGTGAAGAAGAGGGCAATCCCGATCCCGGCGGCGGCACGCAGGGGTTGATGAAGGGCAAGGTGTTCGAAAAGGTCGGGGTCAATATCTCCACCGTGCGCGGCAGCTTCGCCAAGGAATTTGCAGGCTCGATCAACGGGGCGAGCGCGGAGGCACCGGGCTTTGTCGCCACCGGGATCAGCCTCGTCGCGCACATGACCAACCCACATGTGCCCGCGGTCCACATGAACACGCGCTTCCTCACCACCACCAAGGCGTGGTTCGGCGGCGGGGCGGACCTGAACCCGCCGCTGCCCTATGCCGAGGACACGCACGCCTTCCATAACGCGATGCGCGCGGCCTGCGATCCGCACGGCGCAGATTATTACGACCGCTATTCGAAGTGGGCGGAGGAATATTTCTACATCCCGCACCGCAAGGTTGGGCGCGGGGTGGGGGGGCTGTTCTGCGACCATCTGGAATGCACCGACGATGCCAGCTGGGAAGCGAACTTCGCCTTCATTCAGGACATCGGCAGGCAGTTCCTCGCATCCTTCCCGGCGATCGTGAGGAAGCGGATGCACACGCCCTTCGATGCCGCCGACGAGGCGCAGATGTTCGAATACCGCGGCCGCTATGCCGAGTTCAACCTCGTCTATGACCGCGGCACGATCTTTGGGCTGAAGACCGGCGGCAATATCGACGCGATTTTGATGAGCCTGCCGCCCAGAGCCACCTGGTCATAAGCGCGCCACCTGGTCGCGAGCCGGTTCAGGGGGCGGCGGTGTCGGGGAGCGGGGCATAGACCCGCACCCAGTCGACATACATCGCCACCTTGCCCGCCTTGATCTGGTCGACCGTCGCCTGCGGCACGCCGTTGTATGGCTTGGCGATGCCGCCGGTCTTGAACGGATAGGCCCCGCCCAGCGCGAAATTGAGGATCAGGTGCTTGGGATTGTCGAAGCGCCAATTGCCGTAATTCTCGACCATCGGCCGGGTGACGCGGTAGGTCAGCCGCCCGTCGACTTCGAACAGCAGCGCGTCCCTGGTCCATTCGACCGCATAGGTGTGCCAATCGGTCGCATCGGTGCCGGGGTCGAAGGTGAACTTGTTCACCAGCGGGGTTTCGCCCGAATAGCCCGGCCCGTGGAGCGCGACCCCGATCCAGTCCTTTTCGCCGACATATTCCATGATGTCGATCTCGCCCGTGTCGGGCCACGCGCCGCCGCCCAGCATCCAGAACGCGGGCCACACCCCTTCGGCATCGGGCATTTTGATCCGCGCCTCGATCCGGCCATAGGTGAATTCGGCCTTGCCCGCAGAATGGATTCGGCCCGCGATGAAATCGGCCTTGCGGTCCTTGCGGGTATCGACCCCGGGGCGATAGACCGGGCGCAGCACCAGCGCGCCGTCCTCGGCGCCGTCGACGCGGGCGAACTGGATCGTGTCGGGGCTGTCGACGTAGGCCTGCTGTTCGTTGTTCACCCAGAAATCCATGCCGACCACATTCCACTTGGCCCGGTCGAGCACGCCGCCGTCGAATTCGTCGGCAAAGACGACCGCGCGCTCGGGTGGGAGAGGGGGCGCCGCTGATTGCGGGGCGGGGGGCTGGGCCGAGGCACAGCCACCGGCAAGCAGCAAGGCGGCGGCAATCGCGGGGCGGGTGATCGCAAGGCGCATGGTCAAAATCCCTCTCGGCAGTTTTGAGAACGTTAGCAGAGTGTGACGGTCACGCCAGCCCGGCGCTGCCGAAACGTGCCGCAGGTGCAGATGCCGCTTGCCCGCAGGCTGCCGGGGCCACATATTCTCACCCATGCTGCGCCAGTACGAACTTGTCGAAAAGGTCCTCGATTACGATCCGGATGCCGATGAGGCGATGCTCAACCGCGCCTATGTCTACACCGTCCAGAAGCACGGCACGCAAAAGCGCGCGAGCGGCGACCCCTATTTCAGCCACCCGGTCGAAGTCGCGGGGCTGATGACCGACCTGAAACTCGATCAGGCGACGATCATCACCGCGCTGCTGCACGACACGGTCGAGGATACGCTCGCCACGATCGACGATATCGAGGCCCATTTCGGCCCCGAGGTGGCGCGACTGGTCGACGGGGTCACCAAGCTGTCCAAGATCGAGGCCATGCCCGAGAACGAGCGGGCGGCCGAAAACCTGCGCAAGTTCCTGCTCGCGATGTCGGAAGATATCCGCGTGCTGCTGGTCAAGCTTGCCGACCGGCTGCACAACATGCGCACGCTCCACTTCATCAAGAAGCCCGAAAAGCGGCTGCGGATCGCGCGCGAGACGATGGATATCTACGCCCCGCTGGCAGAGCGCGTGGGCATGTATGAATACATGCACGAGATGCAGGCGCTGGCCTTCCGCGAGCTCGAACCCGAAGCCCACGCCACGATCACCGCGCGGCTGGAACAATTGCGCTCGCAGGATGGCGGGCAGGTCGACGACATCGCGCTGAAGATCAAGCAGCGGCTGGCCGAAGCGGGCCTCAAGGTCGAGGTCTACGGCCGCGAAAAGCACCCCTATTCGATCTGGCACAAGATGTCCGAACGCCATGTCAGCTTCGAACAGGTGACCGACATCATGGCCTTCCGCGTGATCGCAGAGACCGAGGAGGACTGCTACCGCGCGCTCGGCATCCTCCACACCACCTGGCAGTTCCTGCAAGGCAAGTTCAAGGATTACATCTCCACGCCCAAATCGAACGGCTATCGTTCCTTGCACACCGCGCTGTTGTTCGAAAATTCGATGCGGGTCGAAGTGCAGGTGCGGACGCGTGAAATGCACCGCACCAACGAATTCGGTCTCGCGGCGCACTGGGCCTACAAGCAGGGCGACAAGCCCGATGGCGAAGTAGGCTGGCTGCGCGATCTCATCGAAATCGTCGATGCCAGCCACGATGCCGAGGAACTGCTCGAACACACGCGCATGGCGATCTATCAGGATCGCATCTTCGCCTTCACCCCCAAGGGCGCGCTGTTCCAGTTGCCCAAGGGCGCGACTGCGGTCGATTTCGCCTTTGCGGTGCACACCAATCTGGGCCTCCAGACCGCGGGCGTGAAGATCAACGGGCGGCACATGCCGCTGCGCACCCCGCTGGCGAACGGCGACGTGGTCGAGATCATCAAGAACCCGCACGCATCCCCGCTTCTCTCGTGGCTCGCCTTTGTCGTCACCGGCAAGGCGCGCGCGGCGATCCGCCGCGCGGTGCGGATGAAGGAACGCGACGAGGTTGCCGCGATCGGCGCCAAGCTGTTCGACGAGATCGCCGCGCGCGTTCCGGCCCGGATCGGCAAGAAAGCGATCCGCGAAGCGGCCGAGCGGCTCGGGATGGAGGAGCCCGACGACCTGATGTACGCGATCGGCGCAGCCAAGATCGACGACCGCGAGGTGATGGAAGCGCTCGTCCCCGGCTGCACCGCCGACCTTGCCGAGGACGAGCAGTGGGAGCGACGCGAACGCGCAATCTCGATCCGCGGCCTCACCCCCGGGGTCGCCTTCGAGCTTGCAACGTGCTGCCATCCGGTGCCGGGCGACCGCATCGTCGGCATCCGCCGCAAGGGCGAACCGGTGCTGGTGCACGCGATCGACTGCCTCGAACTGGCCAGCGGGGTCGATACCGACTGGATCGATCTTGCCTGGGGCAAGCAGTCGAGCGGTGCGACGGGCAAGCTGTCGGTGACGATCTACGACCGGCTGGGGACGCTCGCGGAAATGGCGGGGATCTTTGCGCAGAACAAGGCGAACATCATCACGCTGATGCAGGCGCATATCGACCCGCCCTTCGTCACCTATGATGTCGAGGTCGAGGTCGAAAACGTCGCGCATTTGAACCGCATCGTCTCCGCGCTGCGCGCCAGCGACGCGGTGGCGCAGGCGGAACGGCAGTAGCGTGGCGGTTGTCGGGCTCGATCATGTCCAGCTTGCCATTCCGGCAGGCGGGGAAGACCGCGCGCGCGAATTCTACGCCGGGCTGCTCGGGATGACCGAAGTGCCCAAGCCTTCCAACCTGTCGCCCAGTGGCTGCTGGTTCGCCGGTAAATCGGCGATGCTGCATATTGGTGTCGATCCCGATTTCCGTGCCGCTGCCAAGGCGCACCCGGCATTTCTGGTCGATGACCTTGCCAGTTTGCGCAGCCGGCTGGAAGCCGATGGCTATCCGATCCGCGAAGACAAGCCGGTCGAAGGCTATGCCCGGTTCTTCACCCAAGACCCCTTCGGCAACCGGATCGAACTGATGGAGCGGCTCTAGCCCGCCTCAGCCGCCCGCCGCACCGGCACGCGGATATTGCAGACATCTGCGCCGCCTGCAGGCGCGATAAAGAACGGATCGCGGCGGTTGGCGATCGCATTGGCATAGGCCGCGAAGGTTGTGCTGTCGGTTGAAAGGTATTCGAACCGCGGTTGCTCAGCCTTCGGCAGGTCGCTGGCCACCCTTACACTGACAATCGGGGTGCGCTTGGCGGCCTCTGCGGCGGTGTAGAACCCCAGATCGCCCGATCCGCGCGGCAGTGATGAGAGGTGCTGCATCCCCTCGATCACCCGGCCCACCAGCGCGATGTTGCGATCAAGATGGCGCGGGGCATGGCCGATCACGGTATAAAGTTCCGCGCCCGATCCGGTGTCAGGGGAATAGTTCCGGCCGACGCCGACCATGCCGTAGCAGTGGGTGGGCCAAAGGCTCTCCTGTCCCACGCCCACGGGCCATCCTTTCTCGAAAGTCGCGCCGGGGGCATAGCTGTCTTTCTGAATGAGCACCATCGGAGGCAAAGGAACTGCGATGCCAATAGCGGGCTTCCCGGCGCGTGTCAGTTCTGTCGCAGATGCTAGGGTTCGCGTGTTGGCAGCATCAACAGCGACGCGCCGCTTGGCGAGTTCCAAATTCCTTTGAGCAAAGGCCCTAAACGGCTCGCCCGCAGTAAGGTACTCCGCCTCCCCCATCACCTTCAGCCCCTCGGGCAAGGGCTTCACCTGACCCGTCGCTTCCGGGTTGTCGTAATTGGGGTCGCCCCACTGGGTGACGTAATTGTCCTGCACCCGGTTCACCGAAATGCCGTCATACCACTTGGCGCGCGCGAACAGGCGGATGTTGTGGACCCAGCCTTCAGAGAAAGGCGCGGGCATTAGCTGGATCACCACGGTGCGCGGTCTGCCCTCGGCGTCCGGCGCGAGGGTCATGACCAGCAGGTCTTCCGCCGGGATCGCGGTCCAGTCCGCGGCCGGGGCAGCGGCGACGATCTCGGACGGGGCGGGGTGGGCAAGCTTTGCGGCCTCCTCAGCCGCAAGCGGGAACGTCAGCGCGAGTGCCGCCGATGCGGCGAGGATGGCCTTGATCATGCGCCCTGTCTGCCACGCCCGCCGCGCTGCCGCCAGCGTGGTTTTTGCGCACCGATGGCGGGGCTTTCCTACAAATCGGTCGTTGGCTTAGAATGGGGCACAGGCTGATCGGCAGGCGGTGCGCTGTGCCGCTGCGTGAAACATCGGTTGCCGCGCCGAAAACCCGCGCACTTCTGCCGAAAATCACGTGTGAAACCTACAACCCGGCGCGTGTTTCAGGCGCTTTCAGACCCCTTCCAGACCCCCTTTAGCCTCTTTCAGACCCCCGCCTGACCCCCCGCAAACCTGCGCCAGACCCCTGTTTGACGGCCTTCGTCCCGCAGTTTTGCGGGGGGGCAGACGCGGCGCTGCTGTAGGGACGCGTCCCAAGCAAGACGGCTGCCGCGCCGCGCTGCGCAAAAGGCGCGGACAAATCGCACCCATGCCGCGCCGCGCCGCCTTGCGAAGCCGGGCATTCGCCGCTATCGGCCCACGCTTGCCTCACAACGCACCCGCATCGCCGCCTTGCCGCAGCGATCCGGCCGCGCCGCCGGGGGCATCGGAGCAGTGGCCGAGTGGTCGAAGGCGCACGCCTGGAAAGTGTGTATACGTCAAAAGCGTATCGAGGGTTCGAATCCCTCCTGCTCCGCCACCGACCCCTCCAAGCCAGTCCAAAATTCACCAGAGATCCTTGCTGGCCCTTTACAATACAGGGCTTTGCCGTCCAATCCGCTCCAACCCAATTCAACCTTAGCCAGATGCATATCGGGGTAGATTGGGGACATGGAACTCTAGCGGTTGGGGGTATCGGATGCTTACGGACAAGGCGGTTCGCGCCGCAACAGCCAAGGACAAGGCTTACAAGGTGTCCGATAGCGGCGGGCTCTTCCTGCATGTCTCGCCGAAGAATCACAAATCGTGGCGCTTCAAATACCGGAGCGAGGGCAAGGAACAGCTTCTTACCTTGGGCACCTATCCAGACGTTTCGCTCGCCGAGGCGCGTGAGAAGCGCAACGATGCTCGCAAGCTGCTGCGAGAGGGCCGCGACCCACGAGTTTCTGCCAAGCGGGCAAAGCTGGTAGGCGATAGCGGCACCTTCCAAGCCTTTGAACAAGCAGCCCGAGAATGGCACGCGGTCCAGAAGCCGAGGTGGAAACCGGTTCACGCCGATGATGTGATCACCAGCCTTGAGCGGGACATCTTTCCGCATCTGGGCACTATGCCGATGGGCGCGATCGATAAGCCGCTGCTGCTTTCGGTGCTGAAGAAGATCGAGGCACGCGGGTCGATCGAGACCGCCCGCCGGGTCAAACAGCGGGTTGCTGCCATCTATCGCTACGTGAACGCGCATGGCGCTGGGCTCGAGAACCCCGCAAACGATATCAACGATGCGCTCGCGCCACTGCCGCCCTCAAAGCGCTATCCCGCTTTGCTGGAGGTTGAGGCAATCAGGCGGATGCTCGGCGACATCGACCGGGCGGGTGCGTCACCTGTGACTCGGCTCGCGGGCCGGTTTCTTGCGCTCACAGCCCAGCGCCCTGGCATGGTCCGCCATATGGAATGGCGCGAGATCAGCGGTGTCGACTGGGGCAATCCCGTGGCGGATGTCAGCGAGGCGCTCTGGACGGTGCCTGCCGGCAAGATCAAGCAGGAGCTGCACCTGCGCAGCGACGAGGCGTTTGACCACAAGATCCCCTTGTCGCAGCAGGCCGTCGAGACATTGCGGGCAGTTCGCCTTCTGACCGGCAAGGTCCCATTCGTGTTCCCTAATGCACGTGCGGGCACTGTGGCGATGACCGAGAATGCGATCGGTTACCTTTACAACCGCGAGGGCTATAAGGGGCGCCATGTACCGCATGGCTGGCGTTCGAGCTTTTCGACCATCATGAACGAGCAGGCCGAACGTGAATTGGGCACTGACCTGCGACTGCTTGGCGACCGGTTGATCATCGATCTGATGTTAGCTCACGCGCCCGCGGGCATGAGCGCAACCGAGCTGCGATATAACCGCGCACGCTATATTGATCGGCGGCGTGAACTTGCGCAACGTTGGGCCGATATGATCATGGAAGGCGCACTATCACCTCTCGAAGTTATTGACAGCCCGAGGCGCAAGCCCCGCTAGCGCTTCGGCCATCGGCCTTGGGCTGCTTTCTCTTCGACCCAAGCGATCACTGCGCTCTTACGCCAGACGGCCCGACCGCCGAGTAGGATTTTGTCGGGGAACCCGTCTTCCTTGATTTTGGTGTAGATCGAACTACGCTTGAGCTTAACCAATGCCTCGACCTGTGGGCGCGTAAGATATTCGTCGCCGGCCCTTAAGGCCTGCGACAGGGACGGGGGCACAACAGCAGCGGCCTCTTCTCCATTTGGATCGATCATAGGCTTCACGCGCCGTGCGGCGATCGCCCGAGCCGCCCGCAGTCGTGGGTTTATTACTTCTTCCAGTTCCCGGTCGCTGAGCGGCCCGGGGGATTTAAGGCCAGCAAGCCATTCCTCGAATTCCTTCGCATCCACGAATATCCGGTGGGTCGCCGGGGCATCGGCATCTGCCCATTCGGTCGCGTTGAACACGCCGATGGCAAAGCGCGGCAACGGATCATCTATCTCCCAATGTGCAGCCGGGATCGCCGTTAGCTCGCCCCCGCCTAGAGGCCGAGCGGAGGAGGAAAGTCTTCCGTTTACGAACTGCATGGTCAGGAAAATCGCGTCCTCTCGGACTAGATGGCGACATACATCGTTTTCGCCCTCATCCGCCGGAGCGGAAAAAATATCCGTGAGTTCATTCGGCTCGAATCCCGCCTGACAACGCACAAGGTCACCGAACGCCGAGACGAGAGTGCGTCTTCCTGCCGAGACGATCGGGTCACCGCCGCCGTAGGGGGACCAAGGTTCGATTGGCGCAGTCATAGCATATTCCTTACTGCACGGTTTTGCGCAGCTCCTCGTAAAGCTGACCTGGGCCCAATAGCACATCGCGCAGGCCCTCCCGCACCTTCGCTGAGCTCAAGGCTTGGCGGCTCATTGTCTCGTGCGCGGTCATGGCATCGATAATGGCGTTGACCAGTTCCTCTGCGAGCGTGGGAGAATTGGCGAACTGTGTCTTGCTGTTGTTCATGGCTTGCGCCCGTAGCTCCTCAGATTCAAGCAGCTTGCCCTTGATGACGTTGTTTACGTAGATCAGTTGATCCCCATCGGTAAGCTCGCCCTCGAACAGGTCGTTCACCTTGGCGATGATCTCGGCGAGCAACGCCTTTTCCTTTTCTTGGACAGCTCCCGACCCCACCCCGGTGATGGCCGGGAGATGGACCGGATCTTTGTTCAGGTGCAATTGGCGCGCGCCCTGATCCTTCAAGCTGTGGTGGGTCAGCTTGACGCCAGATAGATCGACGGTTTCGCGCTCCCGCCCAAACTGGAGCAGCGGGACCAACCGCTTGAAGAACAGGTAACGCTTCTCGATCTCGGTGCTGCCATAATCGAAGATCTGCGACAGGAAGGCGTAGATGCGAATGAACGCCGCCATATCGCCGCGCGCCTGCAGCAGCGCATCCATCTCCTCCTTGGCATCGCCCGCCGCCGTCATATCCTTGCGTTCGGAGGCTGCCTCGTGACGATCGCGCGCATTGTTGAAAAGCGTGAGCATGCGCTGGGCGATCGGCTCAATCGCCGCAACGAGTTGGCCTTGCGTGGCAATGGGGTCGAGTTCGACCGCCACAAGCCGATCCACTTCGAACTGGTCATAGTAGCCTTGGCTATCCAGCTTCTGGCGCAGGTCATAGACCAGATTGGGATCGGTCGCCGCCTCGATCTCGGCGGTTTCGTAATACTGCCGGAACGCCGCGATGACTTCCTCGGAGCTGTTCACGAAATCGAGGATGTAGGTCGTGTCCTTGCCGGGGTGGGCGCGGTTGAGGCGCGATAGCGTCTGGACCGCCTGGATACCGGCAAGGCGGCGATCAATATACATCCCGCACAGCAGAGGCTGATCGAAGCCGGTCTGGAACTTGTTGGCCACCAGCAGCAGCTTGCAATCATCGTCGGTGAAGGCAGCGCGGATGTCGCGCCCGTTCAAGCCGGGATTAAGTCTGGCACTGGCCTCGGTGAAGGTTTCGCCCTTGTTATCCGGGTCATTCACCTCGCCGGAGAAGGCCACAAGCGTCCGCATGCGATAGCCCTGCGACTTGATGTAGTTCTCTACGGCGATCTGCCAGCGCACAGCTTCCAGACGGCTTCCCAACACAACCATCGCCTTGGCCTGGCCATCGAGCAGGGGAGCTACATTTTCGCGGAAGTGCTCGACCACGATCTGCACCTTCTGCGCGATGTTGTAGGGGTGGAGGCGCACCCAGCGCATGATGCCTTTGACGGCGGTGCTGCGCTCGACCTCTAGCTCATCCCACGCTTCGGACTCGCTCGCCAGTTTAAACGCCAGACTGTAGGGGGTGTAGTTCTTCAGGATATCGAGGATGAAGCCTTCCTCAATCGCCTGCCGCATCGAATAGACGTGGAAGGGCGCTGGCTTATTGGTCTCGCCTGCTGGTGTGTGCGGGTTGGGTCGACGCCCGAACAGTTCCATGGTCTTGGTCTTGGGCGTTGCGGTGAAGGCGACATAGGTCACGACATCTTCGGCGGCACGCGCCGACATCTGGGCTGCGAGAATATCCTCGGCGCTCACTTCCCCGCCATCGCCAAGGTCCGCGACCTCTTCAGGCGACAGGACCGCCTTGAGCTTGGAGGCTGTCACGCCTGCCTGGCTGCTGTGCGCCTCGTCCGCGATCACGGCGAACTTCTTGCCATCGGTCGCCGCCCGTTCGCGGACTGCTTCCAGCGCGAAGGGGAAGGTTTGCATGGTGCAGACAATGATTTTCTTGCCCGCATCAAGCGCATCGGCGAGCGCAGCGCTCTTGCTGCCGCTGTCGCTGGTAACGGTCGCCACCACGCCCTTAGTCCGCTCGAATTCGAACAGCGCTTCCTGAAGCTGGGCGTCGATGACATTGCGGTCAGAGACCACGATCACGCTGGAAAACAGCTTCTTGTCGTTCTCGTCGTGAAGGTCGGCGAGGAAGTGGGCGGTCCAGGCAATTGAATTAGTCTTCCCTGATCCGGCGCTGTGCTGGATCAGGAACCGACCGCCAGCGCCCTCAATGCGCACCTGTTGCCGCAACTTCCGCGTGGCATCTAGCTGGTGATAGCGCGGGAAGATCACCGTGCTGATCTGCTTCTTCTTGTCGCGTCGGGCGATCATGTAACGGCCGATAAGCTCCAGCCAGCTGTCACGCTGCCAGACCTCTTCCCACAGATAGGCCGTTGCATGGCCGGTCTGGCTCACCGGATTGCCAGCGCCGCCGTCATTGCCCTGGTTGAAGGGCAGGAAGCGCGTCTTGCCGCCCTCCAGCTTGGTGGTCATCATCACTTCGCGGTTCGACACCGCAAAGTGCACCAAAGCTCCGCGCGCGAAGGTCAGCAGGGGTTCGTTCTTGGGGTTCCGGTTGAACTTGTATTGGTCGATCGCATCGCCGATGCTCTGGGTGAAATCGGTCTTCAGCTCGGCGGTGGCGACAGGAATGCCATTCAGGAACAGCCCCAGATCGATGCTGTTCTCGTTCGAGCGAGAATAGCGCAGCTGCCGGATCACCCGCACCCGGTTTGCCTGATACCGCGAGATGATCTCCGGGTTCATGCCCGATGCCGGGGCAAACTGGGCAAGGCTGACCAGCCCGCGAACACCGATCAGCTCCAACCCATGGCGCAGGACATCGAGTGTACCACGATCATCCAACTGCTTGCGCAGGCGGTCGCCTAGCACGTCGAGCGCCGCTGCCCCATGCGCCTTCTCCAGCGACTCCCATACCTTGGGCTGCGTGTCTTTCAGCCACTCACGCAGGTCTTCCGGAAACAGCGCCCGCCCGCGATCATAGCGCGCGGCTGCCCCATCTTCATAAATCCAGCCTGCCGCACCAAGGTGCCCGCAGATCTCGTTTTCGAAGCTGATTTCCCTGTGCAGGCTCATGCTGGTTAGCCCTTGATCGTCAGGCGTTGGAGATAGGGCGCGATCGCATTGTGCAGCCCGTCACACGTCGCCAGCAGCTCCTGATGGATGTGATCCCAGTCTTCCTCTGGCGATTGCCAACCTCCGGGGCAGGGCGCGGCTATCCGGCAAGCGCGGGAGTTTTCGAGGCGCTGCCAGCGCAGCTCGCCGCCGAACGCTGTTTCGATCTGCTCGCGCTGGGCGAACAGCTGATCGAAGATCGCCAGATTGTCGTCGTCGGCGCCTCTCCCACGGTCGATGTAAATCTCTGCTTGGCAGTCCTGCTTCCTGACGGAGAGGTTGAGGCCGATCCCGCGCACGCCAGCCGATGTTCCAATCCATGAATAAATGCCCGGCGTTATGTGCCCATGGTGCGTCGCATCGGGGCGGGCGACCAGTTCCGACCAGAACTGCATCCTCTGGTCGTGACGCTCCGTGCGCTCCCGGCGCTCCGCTTGCCGCTTCACGCCGATACGAGTCTGGAAGCTTGCCGTTTCGGGCAGCGGTATAAGTTGCTGCACATCCAGCAGCACGCGGCCATCGGCGAGCCTGTAGGGCTGAAGCCGCACACAGCGGACGTCGATGTTGCGGTCACGCAGCCACAGAACCGTGGTGGTCAGCTCCCGGCTGAAATTCGCCGAGGCGAGAATGATCCGCGTATCCTGACCGAACTGGTCTTCGTTCGGGCTATCCCAGCCGAGGAATTGCAGGACCCCGGTCAGAGCATCGTCATGATCCGGCTGCCCGGGGTTCAGGTAGCGGGCATAGGTCTCGACCAGCTGTTCGAAGGTCATGGCGGAGATCATCGCCGCATAGCGCAGCGCCTGAAGCTCCATGTGGCCGCCATCCTCGGTTCGCTTCAATTCGACGACGACGAGGTTGGCATCGGTGTCGATGCACAGCAGGTCGATCCGCCGCGAGCTGTCCACCCAGTCGCCGAACTCTTCGGCGATGACCATCAGGCCGGGGTCGAGCACGCTGATGTTGGCCTTCAACAACTGCTGGATGTGTCGCCGCTCATGGATGTTTTCGGCGCTGAAGCTGGTCGCCGATACCGGCACCAGCTCGTTCTCGGTCAGCGCATAGATCGGCATCAGTGTTTCCCCTTCAGCCCCAGCTGCGCAAAAGCGGCGGCCACATCCGGCTTCATGGTGAAGCGGCTTGTGGCATTGTCGAAGTCGGCCAGAATGCCGGTGTAGAATTTGCCGTTCGGCGTCGTCGCCTTGGGCGGTTGGCCGAGATAGACCCCGCGATTGGCGCACATGGTGCCGAAGTGCAGGTGCCAGCTCATGCCTTTCCAGCCGATCTTCTCGGTCAGTTCCCCGGATGTCGAGTGCGGGTTGTCCAGCAGAACCTGGATCAGCTTTTGCTCGGTGTCGGTCATCGGCTCGGCCTTGAATGCCTTGATGACCCGTGCCGCCGGTTCCATGCCCGCCACTTCGGCGATCAGCTCTGCGTGCTCGGTGGCCTCCATCTCGGCGAGAGCAGACAGGAACTGCTGCGCTTCGGCTGCCTTCTTGGGATCGGCGCTTTCCGATTGTTCAATGGCGTTGAGACGCATTTGCTTGCGCTGTTCGGGCGTTCTGCGCGGCAGACCCTCTATGATCTTCTCCACGTCCATTACTTTTCGAACTCCTGTCCGCCAGTGCTCATGGTATAGGCGAAGTGTAGGTAGGGCAGGCGCAGGATGCTGCGATCGGTGGGAGCCTGCGCCATAGACATGCCGCGGCACATCAGCGATACGCCGCCTGTCCGTTCGAGGCAGAGCGCATCCGCTGAATTGAAGAAGGGTTCGCCGCTTTCGCGCCATACAATGGCTGTGGCGCCTTCGGGGAGGGCACCGATGGGTTGCACGGTGTAGAGGCCGCAGAAGGTGTAGAACAGCGTGAGGAATGCGCCGGTGCCGAGCAGCCACCATTTGGCGCTGCCGCCTTTGATGACGGTTGCTTCGAGGCTAGTTTCGCCGCTTTCCGCAGTCATACAGCCTCTAGTTCGGCGGTGGCAGGGGCATCGACCAGCCCGCGCACGTAGATCTTGCCGGTGACGGCGGCGGAGATCAGCGCCGCGCGGCGCTCTTGCAGGAGGGTGATGGCGGCTTGGCAGCTGTCTAGAAGATCTTCCGATGCTTCCTTGCCGCTCAGAATGGAGTCTACGATGCGCTGCTGCTCTTCGACTGGCGGGTGCGGTATTACCAATGCCTCGATGTCGGGCATGTAGATGGTCTTGTGGGTCGAGCCGATCATCAAGCTTGCGAACACTGATGACATCGAGCGAAGGCAGAACAGCAGATAGGCGGGGAGCAACTCGTCACCACAGATCCAAGCCGCGAAATCCTGTGACACCGCCATGTCATCGGCCATGATCCCGCTGAAGCCCACCGATGCTGTGCGGGAAAGAAAGACTGTGTCCTTGGGCAGCAACCGCGCCGAGGAGTTCGCCAGACCGAGCGAGCTGATCTTCACCGCAGTCGTGTGAAGGTAGGTCGTCCTTCCGTCGCGTAGTTGCTTCACGTCCCCCGTCGTCACCCACGGGATCTTGCATTCCTGCTCCACCCAGTATTCCGGCCTGGATCTGCTCGGGGTGTGTCCGCTTTCCAGCGTGGCCATCTTTTTGATTGGGCGGACACTCCAGTGCGCCGGGATCTCGCCGAGCCATTCGATGCCGCTGTCCTTCATGGGGGCGTGGGGGTTGAGGCCCTTGGTGACGGCGTGAGAGATGACTGCCTGGCGCTTTTCCTTGAGCAGCGCGATCAAGCGCTCCTGTTCGGCCACCAGCGCGTCGATCTTGGCCGTCTCCCGGTCGAGGAGGGCGGCGATGGCGGCTTGTTCATCGAGGCTGGGAAACATCACTGGCAGCGACGACAGGTGATCAGGATCAACGTCCCACTGGTTGATCCGAATACCCTTTGAGATCGTCATATACCCAGCAGCATAGGGCGGCGATCGGAGGAGGTAGTGTAGGAACGGTGGGTGGAACTCGCGTCTTGGCGAGAACACGAAGTATGCCGGGCTGACGATGCCGCGATGGGATGAGATGCCAAGCGAGCCCTGCCATGCCTTCATCTTGTTCATGGCGAGGTCGCCGGGTTCGACAAGCTGATAGGTGGACAGGTCGTCGGAGGCGTTGTTGAAGTTGTCGTCTCGGTCGGACTTCCGAATGACGCCGTAGTCCCGGTAGACCGATAGCAATTCCTCGCCCGCGAACCCAGTGCGCTTTGTCCTGCGGAAGAGCGCGCCGAACGGGATGGAAGCCCACCCGCTTGGGATTTGCCCGAGCCACTGCGCCCCGCTATCCTTGTATTCAGGGTAGGCGGGAAAGCTCACGCCGCCAGCTCCTTGAGCATCCCCTGAATGCGCGCAGTCACCTCGGCGAGGTCAGAATCGATCTCGGCCAGCGGGCGCGGTGGCTCGAAGACATAGAAATGCCGGTTGAAGGGGATTTCATAGCCGATCTTGGTCTTGTCGTGATCGATCCATGCGTCCGGCGCGTGGGGCTTCACCTCGCGCTCGAAATAGGCGGCAACATCCTCCGACAGCGGTACGTTCTCGGTATCCCGCAAAGCGCTGTCCGCCTGCGGCTTGCCCTTGGCCTTGCCGCGCTGGCCGAGCACGATCTTGCCCGCCTCATCGCGCAAGGGCCGCTCCACCGTGATGGTGCGATAGCCAAAGCTCTTGTTGTCGAAGATCCGGGAGAGCGGGGCGATCCTGACCTTGCCGCCCTCCGGTGCCGTTGGCAGTGTTTCCCCGGCGCGCACCACATGGCGGGCGATCTCCTTGCCGCTCGCATCCAGCACCGTTGCCAGTTCCGCCTCGACAAAGGCCCCGAACAGCTGCGTGACCTCGGCGATCTGATCGTCGCTCATCTGCTTGCGCTTGGAGCCCAAGGACTTGCGCATCTTCTGCCAGAAGCTGCTGGCGTCGATCAGCTGCACCTTGCCAGAGCGTGCGGCGGGTTTCTTGTTGGACAGCACCCAGACATAGGTGGCGATGCCGGTGTTGTAGAACATGTCGGTGGGCAGGGCGATGATCGCCTCGACCAGATCGTTCTCCAGCACATAGCGGCGGATCTCGCTCTCCCCGCTGCCCGCCCCGCCTGTGAACAGGGGCGAGCCGTTGAGGACGATGCCGAAGCGGCAGCCACCCTCGGCATGGGGGCGCATCTTCGACAGCAGGTGCATGAGGAACAGCAGCGAGCCATCCGAAACACGTGGCAAGCCAGGGCCGAAGCGACCGGCGTGCCCGAGCCGCTGGTGCTCATCCTGCACCTCCTTCTGCACCTTCTTCCATTCCACACCGAAGGGCGGGTTGGAGAGCATATAGTCGAAGGTCTGCGCCGGGTGCCCGTCATCCGACAGGGTGTTGCCCTGCACAATACGGGCGATGTCCTGCCCCTTGATGAGCATGTCCGCCTTGCAGATGGCGTAGGATTCGGGGTTCAGCTCCTGCCCCGACATCGTGAGCTGCGCCTTGGGATTGTGCTCGTGCAGGTATTCGCCCGCGATCGACAGCATGCCGCCGGTGCCTGCCGTGGGGTCGTAGATCGAGCGCACGACGCTGGGCTTGGACAGCACATCATCATCCTCGACGAAGATGAGGTTGACCATCAGCCGGATCACTTCACGAGGGGTGAAATGCTCCCCGGCGGTTTCGTTCGAGATTTCGGCGAACTTGCGGATCAGCTCCTCAAACACGAGGCCCATCTGGTTGTTGTCGACCCGATCCGGGTGGAGGTCGATCCCCGCAAAGCGTTCGGTTACTTGGTAGAGCAGGCCATTCTTGGCAAGGCGATCAATCTGGGCGGCGAACTCGAACTGCTCGAAGATGTCGCGCACCTCGGGCGAGAAGCCCTGAATGTAACTGAGCAGATTGGTGGCAATGTTGTCTTGATCACCGATCAGCTTGACAAGATCGAGCGGGCTGCGGTTGAAGAATGTGGTGCCCGATGCCCGCGTGAGCATGGGATCGGGGAGGTTCTTGCCCGCGGCTTCGACCACGGCAGGCTTGGTAGGAGCAAGCACGCAATCAAGCCGCCGGAGCACCGTGAAGGGCAGGATAACTCGCCCGTATTCCGATTGCCTGTAATCCCCACGCAGCAGATCTGCGACGGACCAGATGAATGCCGAAAGCGATTGATGGTTCACGATATTTCCCTTGCTCGAGGCAGTTAGTGCCGCAGCCAGCGAACCGGGGCAAGGGCGGAATGGGACGCCAGCGCGCGTCTGCGATCAAGAATAGACCAGCAGACCGTCTCTTGCCGCGGTGGGAACAATCTGGTGCGACGCCGGCACATCCCCCCCCCGAGAGAGCAGTAGACGTCGATCACGAAGGTAACGTAGATAATTCATGCCCGAGTATGGACGCACGCGAAATCGACCACCCGCCGATCGTTCGGCCAAATAAAGCGGAACCTACGTTTACCTCGTATGCAGAACGAAGCGCCTTAAAGTGCCTTCAGTGGTGATTGACGCCTCGCTCGGCTAAACGTGTCCCAAACTTTTGCACGCACCAGCCACTCTACGGTGCGCTTGGTGGATGGAAGCCATCGTAGTTGCTGGACGCTATGCCAATTACCTTGCCGTTGCCTCGCTTGCTGGGCACGGGAAAGGGCTTGTAACCCATCTTTTTGCGAGCCGATTGGCAAAGGCTTCGACTGACCCCGGAGCGCCTACCGTAGACTACACCCTGAGGTTCGGGGTTCCGAATACCAAATCGGCCTGCGTGCTCCGGATTGATTCCTTTGAGCATATATCGACGGACAGCAAGGGAAGATCTGACCTTTTGTATATCGACGCAACCCTTCGGTGATTGATGATGATTTTTTGAAGATTTTCTTTGAAGCTTTGCTTTGTCATCGAGACTTGTTACCCACCTAGGAACTAGGTCGCAGAATTCCTCATAAAGCTCTTCTGGTATATGAACTACCCAATGCACGTGAAGTCCTTCCCTTACATATTTATAAGAGGGAATAATCTTACGTCCGATCTTCTCGCTTCTAGTGCGAAGCCAACGGCAAAACCTTTCGTTTCTAAGCTTGTCAAAATTATCGATACCGCTTTCGCTCAATGAGTAATTTATGGTCACAAAGACATTCAGGGCGATTCCAGTGCTGATGTTAGCTTTTGGCTGACGCCATCGAGAGAGATCTGTTCCGATGATTTCACATACACGCGATCCGTGGTGGAGATTGCGAGCCGCATGCAACGATATGTATTCATTAGCTCGCTTCGCTTTCTGGGGATGCTTCATCTTCATTTCTAAACCTACCCTTGGGCATTTGTTCTTGGCTTCGGACTTGTGTGCTAGTAGGATTTGCGAGCTGCAGCACCAAGCGACCAGATAGACAAAAAAGTAACTTGTCTTATTATGGAGCAGTTTTTTGATGTAAGGAAGGCTATCGAAAAGATCTAAACCGGATTGTTCATCAATTATTTTTTCAACCGGATGTGCGTAGATGCTTTGAGCAATTGCTTAAAAAATTTGAGCAATTGCTCGTTTTATGCCTCGTCTCCAGCGACGCGTGGTTTGCATGACGGTGTCAGAAACTTCGTCATAGATGATTTTTCTCTTCACTAAAGGTCGGCTGGATCCGCAATGATATTCTTGGTTAAAAGGCGCTGATTTTACCCAAGTGCGGCCGTCTTGAGTGGAAGCAAAAATGGATGGTCATCCTCGGGTTTTTTGATTTGATGAAATGCTAGACCTCTATTTGGCCCATGTGGTCAAAGGCCCTAAGACGGCCATTTGTTGTTTCTTGAGTCTCCATCCTAAAACATAAAAACTTTTGCAATAACGCCAAAGTTCGCAGTGTTTGAAACCAAAGGAGACACCAAAATGAAACCACGAAAAAACGGTGCAGCTGCACGAATCAGGCGTCATCGAAGTCGGATCGAACGCGAATTTCAGCAAGGTCGTCACAAGAATGAGGTCAGGAAAGATCTGATCAAAGAAGGCGCGATCCCTCCGATAAGTGCATCGCACTTCAACAATGTCGTTTCGGAATTTGAATTCGAAACCCCGTCATTCACAGCCCTACCGAATGACGCACCACCTGCCGACGTCGCATCAATGGTCGGCCAGCCAGTCGGGCAGGCCCCTGCTGGCGTTGAGCCAAGCTTGCCGCCGACTGTTCCGAAGACGCAATCAGCGACCAAGCGCTATTTCGACACACCGGCTGCCGATGATCGCTTCGACGCCGAATTGAATGGAGGCGTAAAATGACCACCAAGGAGCATAAGCAACGAATGCGGTGTGTGGTAGCGCCGCTCACGAACGCCGGTGGGGAAGGGAAGACCTGGGTGTCGATGATGATCCAGTCGATTTTCCAGTTGCTCCACGAACCAATCGTCGTGGCGGACGCCGATCAAGGAAACAGAGCAGCGCGGGTTGTCCTAGGGAAGGTTCACCTGATCGACATTTCCGAAGATTCTGAGGCGAGCGCGGCGAAGTTGATGGCGCAAGTTGAAGGCGGGCAATCCCTCCTCATTGATTGCGGCGCGAATGCACTTGCCAGCTCCGTCAACTTCAACAACATGTTGGCAGAGACAGCCGAGACATTACGCGGCGATGGTTACGAGGCCTATGGTCTATGCGTGGTCTCGGCCAACAAGCCGGGAGCAGCGGCTGCACTGAAACGCCTCGTGACCCGCTTCACTCCATACTTTAAATTGCTCTGGGTCTTCAACGACCGTGACGGTTCAAATCGCGTTCCGGAAGGCTTTGTCGCTGACATCACGGTGCGGAACCTCGATCCGGGTTTCGTCACCTTGGTTCATGATGCCGGTGGGTTCACGCCAATTGTGCTTCACGGCGTTGATGGCCACCAGCATAGCAGCGATTACATCAGCGCATACCTTTGGTCTTTTGCGGATCAAGAAGGGATCAGAAAGCTATTTGGTGACGCTCAGATCAACAGCTTGAGCGCCCTGTTAAACCGGACTGTCAAACGGGTCGACCCCATGCGGATCGAAAGACCACTCGCCGATGAAGAATATCTCGAGACCGTTTGGAAAGCCAAACATCTACGCGCGATCTGGCCCACCCTTGGTGATGTGGATGCGATGATGCGAGCGCTCGAAGATTTCAAGAAGACCCATATCAGATAGCCTACCGAATTCCCATGAGGGGCCGAAAGGCCCCTCTTTTTTTGCCGCTCTGGAAGGAAAATTTGAGCGATCGAACGACATTCTCGTCGATGCCACCGCTCAGCTCCCAGCGCATTTCTACTGCGTCTGCCAAGCCCTGCAATCTCCGGCTAGTCTGGCAGCGGAGTGGAATGGCTCCAACATCAGACCGAGGAGGGCAACAACCACAACAATTCGGGATGCACGGTTGGCGATGGCTTTATCGGGTCGATTTTTAGTGCGTGAAGGAAAATTGCCAATGACGGCAAATCTATCGCGCAACACAACAACAACAATTATGAAAATTCTAATCTTGATATGTGGATCAATCGTTTGCGTTTAAGGAATTATATAGCTACATAAACGTCAACAAGAATATTTTAGGCGCAATATTGCAAACAGGGATGCATAGTCATTCATCCATGTTTGCTGCGCATCTTCGCAGGCTCCGATGGGGTAGCCTCCGGCGGTAAGCAGCAACAACAGATGGCTGGCAGGGATGCTCTACGAAGTTCGGAAATATTTCTTAGGCCCTTCTCAAAATTGGGGCGTCTATCCTAGAACGGTAGATGCCCAATCAACATGACAACGATATCGCCCGCGCCCGTGCTGCTCTGGCCAGCATGGAGGCCAAGATCGCGCAACACAGTCAGGGGCCCAACCTGACCCCGTCAGGGTCGCCCATGGACAATCGAACGGCGCGCACAGCAACAACAGCTACATCCCCGGCCACGTCGATGCGAAATGATGGCGCCGCCGCCCGCCGGTCCTTGCGCGGGCAGCAAATGAGCTCGGTGCCCGATCTTGGCATCACGTCCGACCAGCACATCACCGGGAAGGCCTCAACCTATCGTAAGACCTGGGCGGCTGATTGGGGCGCAGAAGATCTGTCGCGCGAGACGGCCAAGGGCTCGGCCATTGCCCTGACCCCGAACTTTTGGGCTCCCATCAGCCGGCCCATCCGCGCCGCCACTCAGCAAGGCGTCACCAGCTTTCACTTCAGCTGCTCAACGATTTCGAAGGTCTCGAAGGAGGTGATCTCCCCATCGGGCACCAGATCTCGGCCAGGAGCCGCACGCGAGCATTCGCGATATCTCGAGCGTGAAGGTGCCGTAGCCCAATCAGACGGGGAAGGTGAGACACTGCTGCATCCTGATGGATCGAACACCACGGAAAGCCGCGCGCTTGGAGGCAACGACTATATCGAACGTCAGGAAGCGTTGGCGGTCGGCCAGAACGGGCAGTTGGCTCTGTTCACGAGCATATCCGACGATCCGGAAGAGCGCCGCGAATTCTGGCTGCTCGTCGAACAGCACGCCAACGAGCGGGGGATGGATCGTGTGACCATTGCGCCCCACGCCAATCCTGAATTTTGGGGCAAGGTCAGGGCTGACCCCAAATGCCCGGAGAGTTTAAGGGGCGCGCTCAACACGGCCTTGGCTGGGCAGCAGATCAACATTGCCGTCGCCAATAACACCGACTTGCGCAAGTTGCTGAAGCGGCATGGATGGCAACAGCAACGCCGCAAGCGCGAAGGCGAGACCCGCGAAGACTATAATGCCGAGGTCAATCGGCATGAGGCGGAGACCGGGATCAAGTTCCATGATGCCCGCGGTGGCCAGACACAATTCCGTGTGGTGGGCGAACTGCCAGCCGAGGTGAGCCATGAAGCACGCCTGCGCATCATGCGCGAGTTAACCAAGCCATTCGCTGAGCAGAATCTGCCCTACATGATCGTCATGCATGCGCCTGACCACAGCAACAACGACAAGAACTGGCACTTCCACCTGATCTATCATGATCGGCCCGTCGCCCGCTTCGTCAACGATCCGGCTGATCCGATGCACGATCATCTTCGCCCGTGCGCAAACGACGGGCCCAAAACAAGCGCGAGAAAGGCAAAGGCACTTGCCCAAATCGGGCTGCCACACATGGAGCAGTTCGTCGGTCGGTGGAACTTCGACGTCCCGCTTCATACCAAAACGAAGTCTCGGAACACCAAGACGTCCTTTCCCTTCGGTCAGACAAAGCTTCGGGGTGCTTCCATTTTCAACCCGGCGCATCAGCGGGTCCGATTGGCCGAGCTTACCAACATCGAACTCGAACGTGCTCGCGCCAACAGGAGGGTGGATCCGCGCACGTTCGAACAAATGGGGATCGACCGTGAACCGGACGAGCACCTGTCGAGCAAACGGTCTCAGCTCGAGGAGCGCGGCATACCCACCCCCGTTGGGCAACGGAACGAGGCCCGGCAGTGGCGCTATCGGCTAGGCCACCTCGAAGCCGCATATGCCAAAGCGGTGCAGGAACTCGAGTCCGAAACGCAGCAGCTGACCAGAATGCTGGCGGCGCGAAAGCCGAAAGGCGAGGTGGTCGAGATAAGCAAAAGCCTCATCCGAGACTATGAACATTGCAAGGGCGCCGCGCTTGAGCATCATCACATCGCCCGAATGCTGGCAGAGCAATATGACCGGACCGCCTCGCGCGCGAAGAAGGCTAAGCAGGTCTGCCTCAAGCATTTGTCCGCTATCGAGGCTGGCAAGGCGAGCAAGCGCCTGCGCAAAGAGGAGCAGGCATACCGCGAACGCTTGGCCGAGGCGCAGGAGCATCTTGCTGGCCTGAATATCTTGCTTGCGGACGAACTTGCGCAAATCGGGCAATCGCAGGTGGCGGCCGCAAGCTACGAAGCCAATGCCAACCGACTGCGGGCAGAGTTCGGGCAGGTTCTCGACCGCGCGATGGAAGAACCAGCTGCTGTTGCTGTGCCACGACAACATTCGGACAGGTCCAGTGCACTGCCGGCAGATGCGCTGCAACCGGATGATCAGGAAGATCGCCAGCTCCTCAGCAGCAACAATACGAGCCCGCCCAAGCGCATGCTTACCACCGAGGAGATGGACGCCTTCGTGAAGGACGTGATCGACCGGAAAGTCCGTCTCGTGCTTCGGGATCAGGCGGTCGTGCCCAAAGTGGCAGATCCCCGCCTTTCCGAGATTGTCGCGGCGGCGAACTACCTCGACCTCATGCCTCGCCTCACCGCCATTCACAGGGAGCAGAACCAGGCGCGTGACGACCTGCTCAAAGCGATCAAGGATCGCCCAGCGTTAATCGAAATGCGTTCCCGGGGCGATGGTCTTACAGCAGTGGCGCTGCGGTCGCCCGGTAAACGCTTACAGGCTGCCCTGCGGATGCATATTGAGGACCCGCAGGTCCGCAAGGCGTTGTCGTCGATTCTCAGCGCTGGTGGCAACAGCGGCAGCAGCGACAGCAGCAGCACGAACAGCGGCATCACGGGAGCCGCCACTGCGACAGAGCAGCGCGGTGCTGATAATGTTGCCGCTGGGCCAGCCAGTCCGATCCTGCCCAGCAGCCAGCCTTCAGAAATCCCGACCGACCACTTCGATCCGGAAGCGGAGCGTAAGCGCATCAGGGCCGCCAAGTTTGGACAGCCGCGAGTGCAGGAACTGAGGAAGGGCCTCCATCCCCTCATTGACCAATGGCTTGAGGCGACAACGAAGGGTGAGGACGCAGGCCAGCAAGCCGCCGCCGAGGCTATTGTCAGCGATCCCGCCGCTCGTAGCCGATTGAAGCCTCTTTCCGGCCCTGATGTCGAGGCACTCCGCTTCGATCTGGATGCAGCTGAGGAGCGGGCTCTGCGAAAAGAGGAGGCCGAACGAAAGCTGCAGCAACAGCGACTGGCTCTGCACCTGCAGCGCTCAAAGGGGGTGGACTGGAGCTAACCATTGTCCCGCACTGCACCGTGCTCGTGAGGTCATGCTGATTTTCATACGAGCCGAGGTTTGCTGCCTAAGCCACCATTCCATTCCCCACCCATCACTGGTTATGAGCGCGGTCGATGGGGAATTCCGAAAGCCACCTGGCAGGTATCCCCGGACCACGCAAAATTCCCGCACTTCCGCTATCGACCCCATAACTGCCATTAGTATCTTGGTAGTTCGGAGAGGCCAACCGCCGCAAATCCCCATTGCCTGATCGGATTATCTATATATCTTCAGATATAGATTTGATAGGCGATCAGGGGGCCCTTTGCGCACCATTCTTCCACTCGGCTTGCTAGGCAGCGCCACACTTGTGCTTTCGGCACCGGCCTTAGCCGAAGATGTGACAGCGGAGGATGGGGCAGGTGATCCGATCATCGTCACCGCCCGGCAACGCCGGGAAAAGGCGCAGGACGTGCCCGCCGCTCTTTCGGTGGTGGGCGCGCGCTGGCTGGAGCAATCCTACACGCTCAACACCCGCGACTTGACGACCCTGGTGCCCGCCCTCAACTATTCCTCGGCCAATCCGCGCAACACCGCCTTCACCATTCGCGGCCTCGGACCGAGCGTCGTGGCGGTGAGCCAAGCGAATGACGGGCTGGAACCGGGCGTCGGCTACTATGTCGACGGCGTCTACCATGCGCGGCCCGCGACGGCGGCTTTCGACTTTTCGGATATCGAGCGCATCGAGGTGCTGCGCGGGCCGCAGGGGACGCTGTTCGGCAAGAACACCACGGCCGGCGCCATCAACATCGTCTCTGCCGCGCCGAGCTTCACGCGGAGCGCGAATGCGGAAGTCAGCTTCGGCGAGCGGATGTTCGCGCAGGGGCGCTTTTCGGCGACCGGGCCGCTTGCGGGGGAGACGCTCGCCTACCGCCTTTCCGGCACCTTCACCCGGCGCGACGGCGTGCTGCGCAATGTGAGAACCGGCGCGGACCAGAACACTCTCGGCGCGGCGGCATTGCGCGGGCAGGTGCTCTGGCAGCCGTCGAGCGACGTCCGGCTGCGACTGGTCGCCGATTTCGCCAATTTCCGCAGCGAATGCTGCACGCAGGTCTATCTGCGCGTCGGCACGAGCCTGCGCCCCGCCGCGCGCCAGTTTCCCGCGCTCGCGGCGGTAGCAGGCTATGCGCCGCCCAGCACCGATCCCTATGACAGGCTCACCGACATTGACGCGCCGCTGGCGGTCAGGACCAGCGAGGGCGGCGTAGCCGCGACCGCAGAATGGGACATCGGCCCCGCCACCGTCACGTCGATCTCTGCGTGGCGGTTCTGGAACTGGGACGCGGCGAACGACCGCGATTACACTGGCCTGCCGATCCAGCTGATCCAGCGCATTCCCTCGCGGCAGGACCAGCTAAGTCAAGAGCTGCGGATCGCCTCGGGCGGTGACCGGTCGGTCAGCTACGTCGCGGGGCTTTACTGGTTCCGTCAGGTGCTCACCGGGCATCCCAACTCCGTCTATGGCCTCTATGGTGCGCCGTGGCTGATCGGGCCGACCACGGGTGCGAGCGCAACGCCGGTGCCTGCGAACCTGCTTGACGGCTACGGCCAGACCGGCGACACCCGCTTCGCCGCCAACAGCTACGCCGCTTTCGGCGAGGCCAATTGGCGCATCCGGCCCCGCCTCACGCTAACCGGCGGGCTGCGCTATACGCACGAGGACAAAGAGGGCGACTACAGCACGCAGGTGTTCGGCGGCCTCGCCACCAACAGCGCGGCGCTGAACAACGCCAAGCTCGGCGTGCTGCGGCCTCAGACCTATGCGGCGCGCGACCGTGACGGCAGCTTCTCGGGCCGCGCCAATATCGCGTGGCAGCCGGTCGATGACGTGCTGCTTTACGGCAGCTTTGCGCGGGGGTTCAAATCGGGCGGGATCAACATGTCGGGCCTGCCGCTCGATGCGAACAACCAGCCCGCCTTGGCGACCGCCGTGGTCCGGCCCGAGCGCAACACGACGTGGGAGGCGGGGATCAAAGCGACCCTTTGGGAAGGCCGCCTGACGCTCAACCTCGCCGCCTACCACACTGTGGTGCGTGATTTTCAGGCGACCGTGGTGGACTCCAGTCAGACTGTTGCGCTTCGCGGATACCTATCCAACATCCCGGAGGTGCGGGTGAGGGGTGTCGAGGCCGATGCGATGCTGCGGATCGGCGCGCTCACACTCACCGGGGCGCTGGCCTATGGCGGCGGGACTTACACCGATTATCCTGCAGGGCCATGCCCGCTCGAATTGCAGACCGCCGCGACCGCCGCCTGCAATCTCACCGGCACGCGCCTCGCCGGCCTGCCGCGCTGGTCCGAGACGCTGAGCGCCGACTATGCGGTGCCGACCGGCGGTGGCGCGGTGTTTCTGCACGCCGACAGCAACTGGCGCAGCGGCTATTTCGGCGACCCGACCCTGTCGCGCTTCACATGGATCGAGGGCTACAATCTCACCAACGCCAGCATCGGCTTCCGGCACGAGGACGCGAGCGGGAAGGGTTGGGAGGTCGCGATCTTCGCCCGCAATTTGCTGGACGCGGACTACATTCAGAACCTGACGATCCAAGCGGGCAATTCCGGGCTGGTCCTCGGCACGCCGAGCGATCCGCGCACTGTGGGGGTGACTTTCAGGCTCCGGCGCTAGTCCGTTCCGCACCGCTCTCTCGCTGCGCGGCTCGCGGCGCGGGTAGAAGCGACTGATCGAGGATCGCGGCAAGCTTCGCGCTGCTGGCCTGTTCCAGTGCGCTCTGCAGTTCCCGATACTGCGCGAGGATCGCCTCGCCCAAGGCCGTCAGCTGGGCGCCCGCCTTAGGGTTCCCCGGCACGGTTGCCACCAGCGGCTCGGCCCAGCAGCGGTTCATCGTGTCCACCAGCAACCAGGTGCGGCGATAACTCATCCCCAAAGCCCGCCCCGCCGCCGAGATCGATCGATGCGCGGCGATGGCGCCCAGCAAGTCGGCCTTGCCCGGACCCATGGCGATCTCGTCGCCGCACATGATCTGGATCTTGAGCTTGAGAGGGGGCCTGCGCTGCATAACAGAATTGTAGCCGCGCCAAGGTTTCAGTCTACCGTCAATCCGATGGAGGATCCTGCGGCGGCTCTCCACCCATCACCGGTCATGAGCGGGGCCGATGGCCAATCGCGGAAGCTGCCTGGCGGCTTAGCCTCCCTGCCGGGAAAATTTTGACCTTCAGGTTCCGACCCCGGATCGGCCATTCCCCAAAGTGCCTTACAACACAGCCGCCCCTTCCCGAATCAGATCGCCGAAAATTGCTCCAGATCCTTGATCTTGCCGGAGACGACCAGTTCATCGTCGGGAAAGATGATCGTATCCGGCACGGCATGGATGAACGCCTCGCCCTTGCGCTTCACACCCACCACGGTGACGTCGTATTTCTTGCGACAGGCGCTGGTGACAAGCGGCAGGCCGACAATTGGCTCCGGCGCGGCAAGGCGCGCGATGGCGAACTCATCATCGAAGGCGATGAAATCGAGCAACCGTTCGTTGAGCAGATGCGCCACGCGCTCGCCCATGCGTTCTTCGGGGAAGACCACATGGGTTGCGCCGATCCGTTCAAGGATGCGGGCGTGATTGGCGTTGCTGGCCTTGGCCCAGATATTGGTGAGCCCCATATCGGCCAGCGCCAGCACGGTCAGGACGCTGGCTTCGATATCGCTGCCGATGCCGACCACGGCGGTGGCGAAATCAGCGGCACCGAGCTGTCGCAGGACGGCGGGATCGGTGCAATCGGCCTCAACCACCTTGGTCAGATGCTCGGCATGTTCCTGCACAAGTTCGGGGTCGGTATCGACCCCCAGCACTTCGGTGCCCATGCTGGCAAGCCTGCGGGCAACCGCCCCGCCAAACCGACCAAGCCCCACCACCAGAACGGGTTTGCGCGTGTCAGCCGACAATGAGGTTCTCCTTGGGATAGCGGTAAAGCTGCGGGCTGCTGCCCATCGCCAGCGCGGTGGCAAAGGTGATGGTGCCCACCCGTCCGATAAACATCAGCAGCACAATCACGACCTGCGCGGAGGGCGGCAGATCGGCGGTGATCCCGGTCGACATGCCGACCGTGGCGAAGGCGGAGATGCATTCGAACAACACCTCGGCCAGCGGCAGGGCAGTGATGGAGACGATGTAGGTCGTGGCTGCGAATACCAGCGCGGCGGCGATCACCGTGACGGTCAGCGCCTGCCGTTCGACCTCGTGACCGAAGCGGCGGCCAAACAGCCCAGCATCGCGGCGGCCCAGCACTTCGGCGAGCACGATGGCGAACAACACCACGAAGGTCGTCACCTTGATCCCGCCTGCCGTGCCCGCGCTGCCGCCGCCGATGAACATGAGGAGGTAATTGACCATCAGCGTCGATTCCCGGAATGCGCCGACATCGAGACTGTTGAAGCCCGCCGTGCGCGGCATCACCGAATGGAACGCGGCGTTCAGCGCCCTCCCGCCCAAACCCATCGGCCCAAGCGTGGCGTCATTGTTCCATTCCATCGCCAGAATCGCGAAGAAGCCCAGCACCAGCAGCGCCCCCGACCCATAGACCGTAACCTTGGAATGCAGCGACCAGCGCCGCCAGTCGAAGCGCTTGTCGCGCAGGTCCTGCATCACCGGAAAGCCGACCGAACCCAGCGTGATCGCGGCCATGATCGGGATTAGGATCAACGGATCGCTCTGGTAACCCATCACGCTGTCGGAATGGGTCGAAAATCCGGCATTGTTGAAGGCGCTGACGGCGTGGAACACCCCGTTCCACACAGCAGCGCCAAGGCTCATATCATAAGTGGCGGCCATACGGATGGTGAGGACAGCGGCTGTCACTGCCTCCACCGCAAGCGTCACGCCCAGCACCAGCTTGAGCACGGACAAGGCATCGCCCCGCTCCAACCGTCCGCGTTCGACCTGCGTTGCGAGGCGTTCATGCAAGCCGAAACTGCGCCCGGCAATGATGCCGAATAGCGTGGCTGCGGTCATGATCCCCAGCCCACCGATCTGGAACATCAGCAGGATCGCCACCTGCCCGAACGACGACCAATAGGTGCCGGTATCGACCGTTACCAGCCCGGTGACCGCGATGGCCGATGTGGCAGTGAACAGCGCGGTCAGGAATGGAGCGTGTGTGCCGTCGGCAGTCGCGACTGGAAGGCTGAGCAGCAATGTGCCGATACCGATGGCGAGCAGAAACAGGCTCGGCACAAGGCGGATCGGGTTGCGCATCAGCTTCATTCCGCTGACTTGGCGAAGGATTGTGCGGTCGGCAACCGTTTGATGGGTTTACCAGCGCAAGCACGGCAGCAAACCACCCATCACCGGCCAAGAGCGGCGCCGCTGCGGGATCCTGATACCTGCCCGGCAGCTATGGCCCGCCCGGTTGCCAGAAGCGGAAATTCTGAAAGCGACCCCATTGCGGTCATGCGGCTTGGCTTTATGCTAACCCAATGCAAATCAGGCATCTTCTATGGGCCATCGCGCCATTACTGGCATGCATTCAAGTGGCGGCAACACCAGCTGCTGCTGCGCGATCAATCTCAACATGCAAGACTGGCTACGTCGAGTGGGAGCGTCGCCCGGTCAACGAGGTTGTTGCCAAGTCCCATACCATTTTCCTTGCTACAGCTACCGAGTTCATTCCTGACAACTCTCGCGAAGGATACGATGGCTACTATGTTCTTTCGTCGACAGGGACAGAACTGAAGGGAGGGCCTCAAGGAAGGGTGGTCGTCTACGGTTCAACTCCGTATCCAATTCCGCCGCAATTGTATTTCGAGCTGGGCGTCAGGCACAGTGAGATTGCTAACGCTCATCGGCAGTTCGGTCAGACGGGGCCCGGCGGGATCGGCGAGGTCACGGCAATTGGAACACATTGTCCGGTCGCTCCGCGTTTCGTAATTGGATATACGTATCTGGCGCTTTTGGGCACCGAGAGCCGTTTGTCTTTCGAACCGATCCACTCTCCGCGCAATGATGAGTGGTTCCAGTTAGTCACCGAACTCTTAGATATTGACAGTCCGTGATTTCTTCATGCGCTTGAATGCGGGAGCAGGTCAGGCTGGCGCCGAGATTAATCCGGCGGAACGGCAGAAAACCACCCACTTCCGGTCATAGCCGGGCGCGCTTCTGGATCCCGAAAGCCGCCCTATTGTCTGTGTGTGCTTGCGGCAACGGAGCCCCCTTTTACCCTGCCCAGGCACGGCAAGAGCGATGTAATCGGGGCAGCACCCGTTCTTTCCTCGTGGCCAATCAAGGCCATGGAGAATGATGATGACCTACTCTCACCTCGACCCGGCCATGCAGAATCGGGTCTCTTGGAATGCTGGTAAGACCGTCGGCACCAAGCGGCCGCTCACCCAGAAGCAGATTTGGGCGATTCGGTTCTTCCTTGATCGCGAGGAGCGGCTCCGTGACCGCGCTCTGTTCGACCTAGCGATCGACAGCAAGCTGCGTGGCTGCGATCTTGTGCAGCTCAAGATCGGCGACCTCGTGGCCGGATCGGAGGTCCGCGACCGCGCAATGATCGTTCAACGGAAGACCGGTCGACCAGTGCAATTCGAAATCACCGCAGACGCCCGCTCGAGCCTGGCGGCATGGCTTCTGCGACGTGGCGGCAACATCGATGATTTCGTGTTCCCAAGCAGGATCCATTCCGGCCAACCGATGAGCACGCGGCAGTATGCCCGGCTCGTCGATGAATGGGTCACCGCGATCGGGCTGCGGCGTGAAGACTACGGCACTCATTCTATGCGGCGTACCAAAGCCGCGATGATCTACCGCACAACCGGGAATCTGCGCGCAGTGCAAATACTGCTCGGCCACTCCAAGATCGAGAACACGGTTCGGTATCTCGGGGTCGATGTGGAGGATGCTCTCATTCTGGCGGAGCGCATCGAGATCTGACAATGTTGGCGGCCATCGGGCAAGTTCCGGTGGCCGCTTTTGTCAAGGTTCGACGTTCACCGAACCGGCAACAAATGGGTGGGAAGGCGAATGGCGGCTATTGGAGACCTTGCCAATAAGGGCCATCGAGCGGCTATCAGCCCCGCCTCGCCACAGGGAAGATCATTGCGACCTCGCTAGGAAGATTGTCTTCGATTCGCTTTTTCTCGGCGTCCTTTCTCTTTCAGGATGGTGTCGAGGCCTTGGCCAACGCGCGTCGTCATCAGTCAAACTCTTTGGCTTGATAAAACTTCGGCAAACCCATGTTTGCTTCAATGGCGCTTTGAACAAATTCATCAGAAAAATTGATGATGAATTCGTTGAAAGCTCTTTCTCGCCAGATATGCGCGCTTCCGAATACACTTCGATCAAAGTACATTTTTGATGCGGCCGCCTTATCAACTTCCGTAAATGTGTAACGTTCGCCATCCGGTAATTCCGGCATCACAGCTTCCACATCACGAAAGCTGTTCCGATAATTACCGATCACGATCGTATAGAATGGCGTTGGGTATATTGAACGTGGCTGGACAATGTCGATCGGAAAGAATTGGTGTATGCCAGGCTCCAGGTCTTCGATTATCGCTTTGAGGCCCTCACTTACGGCCAAGATGCGGCTGTTGAGCATGATAAGGTCACCGAGCTTTTTATTGGTCTTTGCGGTGTTGAATGTTTTCGGTGCCTCATGCGCCAAGACTGGGGTTACCGGTGGCAAATCAGCTGCGGGCTGCTCCCCTATTTCGGTCTTGAATTTCTGGGCGACGAAATAGCCATACCTGTACGGTGCACCGCTTGGCATCAACTTCTTCTGAGCTTCTTCCGGCTGACTGCTAATGTGCGCCCTCAGCCGAGCAATCCAGTCCTTGGACCCGGATTGATCGGCATCCTCAAAACCTCCGCTAGGCCAAAACTCGCCGAAGCCTGTCGGCATGCTCATAATCCAGACCATCGCCCAATCTCCAACATCACCCACGTCTAGGCAGCGCTCGGGTTTAGGAACTGCTGCGCATTCGACTTGGGCGAAACTCACCCTGATGTTGCAGCCCCCACTATCGCGGTCGTTGTTGAGATGACGTAAAATTTTACGCTGCCCTCATTCGGGTGCAAGGGCTGGAACGAAGCTGGACCCCGGATCAAGTGCGGGGTGACGGGGATGGCGGCTATGGGGTCGATAGCCGAACGGTAGGAATTTTTGAGAGCGGCGCGAAGCCGCTATGCCGCTTTCGGGACTGCGCATTGGCTCCGCTCGCGGCCGGAGATGGGTGGTTAGCGGACAATCAGTGCCCGAGAAAAAGTGCACCGATCAACGTGATGAGCGCTAACAACATTATGCCCAATGCGAGGGTCAGCGGCCAAAGAAGGCGCGAGGACAGCCTCGCCCCCAGCAGACGTTGCGAGAGCAGGGCAATGGGGGGAGCCACAAGCAGCGTCGGATAAATCCACGAAGCTGGATGCGCCGTTGGAAGCAGTAAGCGCAATCCCATAGGCGAAAGAGCGAGGGCAACGAACAAGCTCAGCAGGGCGAAAAAGAACCAAAGCGTCGCCGCAATGCCAGCCAGTCGGTTTCCCATCTACCTCACCTACTTCAGCCGTCGCGATGACCACAAGGGGGTCGGTTTGCGAAATTCGGCTTTCCGGCAGAAGGCCGGTGAAGTCGCCGGGCAGGTTTAAAGCGGCGCGAAACCGCCTTGATGATAGCCGCCCCGCCATCTCTGCCGCGCAATTTCAATTAGCAATTATTTCGGCTTCGCCTTCATCGGCGACCGGCGCAGCTATGTTCTGAAGGGGGGTAGCAGGAAGTGATCTGAGAAGCGGAAGGGAAAAGCCTTTCCGGCGGATCGCCTGCAAGGAGAAAAAATGCATACTGAACCTGAAGTCGTGGCCCTGCATCGGGGGCTCGCGATCGTACTCGCGCGCGTGATGGATTTGCCATCGCCGCCAATCAAGCACGCACCCTTCGCCGTCGGCGCGATCATGCATGAAGAGGGCGACGATCTGCTCGAGCAGGTCATGCGATCGGCCGTGACGATGAAGCAGGATCTGCTCGTTGGTGTGACTAAAAGGCGCTCGTCGGGCGAACTCGTCCGCTCGCTCGTCCTGATCGTCGCCAACGCTTCCGGTGCGACTGCATACAACGTCGAACCGGCACGCCTCAAGCCGGGTCAGCCTGTGGTGCTGGTGAGCCAGCGTCCTGGCAAAGCGTGGCAGCTCGTTGGGGGCAAGCTGCGCTCGGCCGCCATGCCGTCTGCAGCCAAATGCGAAGCCGGCATCCTCCGGGTAGCGGCTGAGATGCCCAAGCTGCTTGATTACGGCTGTGAGGAAGGGGCCGCGTATCCCGGTATCGAGCTCGGTCCCAAGAGGGGTCACGCAGCAGCCGCCTAAACCTCCGTCATCCAGCCATCCCTTCCAGCGGCGGCGTCTCCACACGGGGGCGCCGCCGCAATCGTATCAGGAACACACTCATGAACACCTTCGATTTGCCACCATCCGTCACCTGCGCATTGTCCATTGTGCGCGATTGCATCGAACTGGCGCCTGTCAGCCGGGCCGTCGCAGCGAGCGCCTTTGTTGTCACCGATGACACTGTTTCGACCGCCTTTGATGTTCGCACGGCCGTTATCCTGCCAGACCTGTCACGCCAGCAATCGATCGAGCATATCGCCAGCATGATCCCCCATGGGGCCCGGGTCATCATGCGCTCGCCCCGCCTGCCGCGCGGATTGGTTCGCCATTTGTCCAAGGGGCGGCCAATGCCGGCTCCCACCGATGCGCAGGCACTGGCAGCGCTGAGGCCAGACTGCGACGTGCGTTCCATTGCCGTTGCTGAAGACGCGATGGAGGGTGTCGCAAGCTATTTCAAAATCTGGCGCGCAGGCAAGGGCGACACCACCGCGGAAAAGGCCCGTTGCTGCGAGGGGGAGGCTCAGACCCTTTACCTCAGCCAGCTTTATACCACCCCTTACAGGGTCGAGCGAAACCGTCTCACTGCAGCCTACCAGGCGTGGTCTGCCCTGCAGCGCGCACGCCCCTTGGGCGAATTTGGTCCCACGGAGATCTTCTGATGACCCAGTCCTACATCGCTTTCGACCTCGAATTCGCCTCTGACGAAGCCCTGTTCGACATGCATCGCCAAATCGATCCCAAGTCCAGCCGAAAGGCTGTCGCCATCAAAACGGTGACCGCAGCAGCCGCGCTCGAATTCACGATCGGGACAAGCGGCGAGATCGTCATCGGAACGCTGGCAAGCTGGACACTGGCCGATTGGACCGATGAAGGGGCCTTGCTCGAACAGGCGCTCGATTTCATCCGGCGTCGCCCGCAGCACAAGGTGCTGACCTTCGGCGGAGTGGGCGTCGATGTCCCCGTCGTCGTATTGGCAGCCATGCGCCACGGGATCGCCCTGCCGCCCCAGTTACAGGCCAAGCACGCTCCGTGGGACCGGTCCCACATCGATCTTGGCCTGCTGATCAAAGGCGCGGGCAAATCCTGGTCGCACCTGTCACAGGTCTGCCTGCGCCTGGGCGTCCCGCCAGCCCTCATCGCTGCGAAGGCCGAACCGGTGCGGCCGACGAGCCCTGAGCAGTGGGAGCAGCTTCGGCACCACGTCGAACTGGATACGCTGTTGCTGGCGCTTACCTGGTTCGCGTGGTGCGAAGCCCAAGGGCGCGATGGGATCCGTTATCACACGGCCGCGGTGATGCAGATTGCGGCTTTCCTGAGGCGGCGACCGGAGCACGGGCTAGCCGAACAACTCGTCCGATATCAGCGCCATCTAGAAGGTGAGATATCCGCGCAGTACAGCAACGCCGCCTGATGCTACATTGTGGCGCGGCCTCGGAATCATCGGGGTCGCGCCAAATATTCAAAGAACCCAAAACTATCAGCCACCCTGAACTGTGGTAGCGGCTCGCTTATCCAGCGGCCGGAGCTTCAACATTAACCGTGCTTAGGCCTGTCGCGACGACCCCCGATCAGGTGACCGGCGGTGAAAATGCCGCGACACGTGTGACACGTTTCACGGAACTGTAGGCGATTGTATCAGCGTTGCGGTCCCTCTTCATTGGCGAATCGCAAGTTCCTCTGCAAGTTGATCGCGTCCACGACCTCCGGATCGTGCCAGATGTAGATGTCATCCTCTACTAAGATTACGCCTTCGGACTGAAGCTTTCTCCGGGCGCGACTAAACCCTTGGCGCTTCGTGGCGGGGCTATCCGCTGTATGCATAGCGTTGAACCGCTCTCGCCATTCGTCGACGTGCAGGCCGGCATTTTCGCCGCAGGACCAGGAGTTACCTGCGACTGCCGCGCGGATGTAGGTTTCCCGCGCCAACCTGTGGTTCGAGGATGCTTGGGACATTGGCGGCGGCGCCTTTGTTTCGACCAGCACAACACTGGATGCACCGTTGCCTATGTCCACATCCTCAAGCGTGAAGGCCAGTGGCGGAGGCTGAGGCGCATCCTTCATTTTGGTGTTCACCAAGGTCACCAAGTTTTTGACCTTTTCCACGCGATACTCGCAGTCGAGGGCTCCTGGGCGCGATTGCTCCCCTACCTAAGCAAGAAAGCTACACTGTTTCAGCGAATCTCAAATTTTGTCTCCAAGTTTAAGGGCGTCGGTGGGCAGATCTGACGGGGTAGATCGGCACACGCGAGCCGCACTCACGCACTGGGTATTTCATGTTTTTTCATGGGAAACCTGCACCATCTCTTCCAAGTCATTGAAAAGATGGTGGGCGCGACAGGGATTAAGCCTGTGATCCCCAACATCCGCAATTTACATCGGAAACGGTCGTGGTCGACACAATAGCTGTACGCCACTTGTACGAAAGGGGAGCCTAGCCGAATGGCCATGCCCCCCTCCCGACACGCTCTGGGTCGAGAGCGCGCGGTTTTTCTACACCGGTCGCTGACTGATACAAGGTCGTTCGTCCAATTGACGCGCTGCTTTTGGGTGATCACCAGCTTGCTTGAGCGCGGCTGCGAAAAACGCCCTTTTGCTGACACCGCAAGATATGCTCGGATGCCATCCGTGCTTTCAGGATTGCATCGCAGCCCTTAAAGTGGCGGTGTTCGTATGTCAGGTGGCTATTGCATACCTTCTTCAAGGCTGTCTGCCGCCGCTTGCGTATGAGCGGCCGCCACAAGTTGGCCCATATCTCCAAGCTCGTCAGCGAGCTTGGACAGACGTTTCGAATAATCCTGGACCATACTAACTTTCTTCATGTCACACTCCAGCGGGCGTCCGAAAGGACGCCCGTGCTTGCGACTTAATTCAGGTTAACAAATGCTCAATAGCTACGCAAGATCGCTTCGAGGGCCCGCCGGCCCTCGTTCGAAAGCCTTATGAATTTCACTCGCCGATCTTGGTCGCTGTCATAGCGTTCGACTAGGGACCGCTGCTCCAGAAGATCGAGCCACCGCAACGCAGTCGAAGCGGGAACCTCGGCAGCAATGCATGCACTGGTGGTCGCAACGGGGCGCTTGCGGAATTCCGAGACGTAAAGATCGAGAAGCATCGACCAAGCTGCCTCGCCAAAAAACTGGGCGGGGAGGAAACGCGCACGCAGTTTTCGGCGACGCAACTCTTCTTCGGCAAGGGCAACGAGATAAGCTTGGTCGGCGGATACTGACGAGGGTGCCGTAGCCGCGGCGAAATGGCCAGCGCCGATCGACCCCATGTTCGCCAAACGCTCGGCGATAGTAACGAGATCGGAAACGACGGAATGGATGACATTTTCTCCGCTGCGCTGATCCTCAGTGTCGTTAAGCGGTTTTGGTGCGAACATACTGAAGCCCCCAAATAGACCCCCCACGGGCGATTACCTATGCTAACACAGACTAACGAAGTTGGTTCCCTAAGCGGTTGATCGGTAATGATACCTAGCCACATCATGACGCAGAATATCGCGACCAAAGTCGATCTTGGCGAATACTCGGCACAATCGACCTGCTTTCGGCACGCTTCGAACCCCAAGTTTCTTCGGAGACACCCAAATGGGGCATGGGTTCTGTCTCATTACTGGATGACGTCGCGGACCGTTCGCCTCCGATAGCCCCGATCAAATCGGCTATAGAACAAAAGTGAAACAACGCTATGAGCACAAGCATGATCATCGTTGCTCTGGCCATTGCCGTTTGCTCTCCGCCCCCCGCACATCGGGTCACCTGCGTCGTCGACGGGGATACCGTCTGGATCGCGCGGGAGAAGATCCGGCTGTCGAACATCGATGCGCCGGAAATGAACGGCAAGTGCCCGGCCGAGCGCGCGCTGGCTCTAAGCGCGCGTAACCGCCTTGTGCAGCTTTTCGCCGAGCGCAAAATCACGATCAGGCGGGAGGGTAAGGACCGGTACGGCCGAACGCTCGCACAGCTTGGTGGGGTGGGCGACCAGCTGGTGCGCGAAAGACTCGCGCGGGAATGGGGCGGGCGGCGCAAGGGATGGTGCGGCCATGGATGAGGCGATGTTGCGGCTGCAGGCAGCATTCGACCGGGTAAAGGATCTGCCCGAGTTCAAACCTCACGAGCGCGCGCGGTGGCTGGAGCTGCGGCAGGCGGCCGAGACAGTCCTCGAATCCCGCTCGAAATCCTAGAACACCCTCAACGCCTTCGGACGCGCGCTGCGCACCGCCGCCCGATCGCTTTCCTCGCATCGCTCTACGATGTCGATTGCCTCGCGCGTGCGTTCGTTGGCCTTTCCGAACTGGTCTGTCTGTGCATCGGCGAAGGCGATCCAGTCAGCGACGACGTCGGTCGCAGGAAGAGCAGCGCCCGATAATTCCTCGCGCCATCCGCCGGGCAGGAGCGAACTGCACGCACTCAGTGCGGCCACAGTACTCGTCTAGCCGTTCTTGATGCGCAGACTGAATTGAATAATTCGGTTGCGCCGTAATTGCGACGGAACTCGACCGTGTTTTTTTGCCGAACAGATCAGCTGCTGATCCTTGGGCATGATCGTATAGCCGTCCGGCGGCGGCACCGGAGCGCACAGATTGGTCGTGCTGCAGGGCACAGGTATAGTAGACGCGGTGGGAGTGGAAGTGGGAGTCACGGCTATCGTTGCAGAGGATCTCGCATACAAAGAGATGCTTAAGGGGTGAGCTGGAAGTGATCTAAGAAGTGGAAGGGAAAAGACTTCCGGCAGATCGTCTGCAAGCAATAAAGTATGAATACCGAACCTGACGTCGTGGCCCTGTACCGGGGGCTTACGATCATACTCGCGCGCCTGATGGATTTGCCATCGCTGCCAATCAAACACGCGCCATTCGTCGTCGGCGCGATCATGTATGACTAGGGTGACGATATGCTCATTGGTGCGACTAAAAGGTGCTCGACGGGCAAATTCGTCCGCTCCCGCGTCCTTACAGTCACGGAGGCCTGCAGCGCGACGGCATACAGCGTCGGGCCGGTACCCATTTAAGAGGGTCGCCCATGGTGCTGGTCAGGTAGCGTCTTGGCAAAGCGTGGCAGCTTGTTGGAGGTCGGCTGCGCTCGGTCGCCATACCAGGCACAGCGAAGTGCGAAGCCAGCATTTCCCCGGGTGTTGCTGAGATGCCCAAGCTACTTAATTACGATTCTGAGGAAATTGCCGCTTATCCCAGCATCCAGCTCCGTCCCAAGCGGGGTCACGCAGCAGCAATCGCCTGAACCCGCTTCATCCAGCCATCCCTTCCAGCAGCGCCGTCTCCACACGGCGGCGCCGCCACAATCGTATCAGGAACATACTTATGAACACCGTCAAATTGCTACCACGGTCGCAAGCACCAGACCAAATGACCGGTCTTAGGCACCTATTGAACCTTATGGATGCAACGTCGTTGCGCCTGCTGCCCGCACCAGCCAAATTTGCAAAGGAGGCGGATATTCAGGCGGTAAGAACAAAAATTGCCAGAAGAGTTCACAGGGTTCCTTCGAAACGGCGCACCGGGCCGATCGACAATTATTCTGGTCAGCGTGACAAATGCAAGGATACCGATGGTTGAAACCCATTGGTCGATTGGCTTTGCTCAGGCCTAGAACCGAAACCCTTACGTTACGCTCGGTTGCTTGCACAAGCAAATCGATGGCCGCATTGGCTAATGATTGCCCGCGAACAGCGCCCGAGAGCGCTGACCGAGCACCTTTTCACTCTGTACTGAGCTCAAAACTGTGAAGAGTTGAGTAACCAATTTTATCCTAAGTAGGAGGGCGACAGTGTGGCTCTTTTTTGAAAGGCCCATCAGGCATTTAAACCCTTTGAAGTGAAAATGAACATCTTAAAATAGGGTTTTAAATGAAAAGCAAAAGACAAATCAAAATACCGAAAATGTCAGATAGAAAATAAGATAATTTCTTGAATTAGAGGAGTGAGAATAAAGTGAGGATGGAAAAATCCTTAGATTATTCTCTAAACTCTATATTTCAAGGGAATAAATATGACTATAATGCAAAATGATATTTCTGCAGATCAATCTCACCATGCTGACGTCGCCGCCTTTCTCGCTGCCACCGAAGCCCTCATTGCCGCTCGCGTAAAACAGGGACCAGTTGACTGTAACTTTTTGACCGTGGCAGGTGCTACTCCTTCGCATCCCGAGTTTTCCGCCCTCAAGACGTTCAGCCAAACCAGCAACTGGCATCTTCTTTATGCCTACAACCCTCTCGGAGGAATCGATGCCTTTGATCCGGCAAATGTACGCTTCCTTTGCGTGCTCTCGACTGACGCTTACGCACCGATCTTTCTAAATACTGGACGATTGTGGGTCGATAAGAATTCCGGCAGGCTCGCAATCGCCTTCAGTGACGGGAAGCTCCATCTGAAGCTCACCGTCGACCCACATGGCAAGATAGTGGTTCGTGAAAAAACTCATCCGTTCGCACCGGAGGGATACGAGTTGGCTCTGAACGCTTTGCGAAAGAAGCAGGAACGTGACAATCGCAGGTTCGCAGTGTTGACTGCAATCGGTACAGTTCCATGCACGATGGACGCGCATACCCTTCATCGGGCTTTGGAGGGATCGACACCTCAAACTTGATTAACTAGGCTGAAAGAGGGCTTGGCGCTTTAGCGCCGAGCCCAAAGGCCCGACAAATGAGAAGATAAAGCGGAATGAAGGGGGGGAAGGGAAAAGGCGGAGGCCGAGCCCGGCCCCGTGGCTTCGCCATAACCTAGTAAAGATGTAGATTTCGTAAACGACCTTGCGATTTTCTGGCCAGTGGTAAGTTTGGGGACGCAGAGAAATGAAGCTCTGCGTCCCCAAACTTACCGCGGCCGCCTAGGGCGGCTGCGGTGAAAAAGCCCGATGTCGGGCTTTTTTCGTTGAAGCTTTGCTAGCTTCGCTGCGCGATATCATGCGTTGCGACTTCGGATCGCAAAAATGCTTTGCATGTTTCATAGACGGCTCCGCTGCGCCCGCAGGCGCGTTAAACTTTTTCCCTTCTTTCAGGGATTTCAAAAATCCCTTCTCGTCAGATGCCTTTCTTCCGGTCTGCTGGGCGGGTCCGGCGTGTAGCGGTCGAAGCCGTCAGACTCGGCCCTTCTTCGCTGGTGCGAAGCGGGTCCCACAAAGAAGCGCCGCTGGTGCGGGTCAATTGAAGGAAAACTTCGAGCAATCGCTGATCGCCGTTCATTTGCGTCGTGAAAGAGAAATTTGCTTCGAGTCAGGGTAAGCCGCGATTCCGGTAAAATGCGGTTTACGCAGCTATGAGGCATTGCCGCTCATTTAAGATCGGTTGCGCGATCCTGTTGCGGCCATTCGCGCGCATCCATTCGCGCCGCGCTACCCGAAGTCCATCGCCGCCGGCCTCCTCGATCCACCTCACCATCACGCGCCAGTTGGTGCCGTACCAGTACTGGGCATCCCAGCCAGTCTTGATGTACTCCTCGCGGAAGTCTGCCGGCATTGGGCGCGCTCTTTCGGGCCGCCTATGCCCATCATAGGCCTTCCGGTTCGGGTTGCGGTGCCCCGCGCCGCCATATAGTTTCCGCTGCTCGCCCATTGCCCTAGAATTACATGTGCAGGGTTCGGCTTTACCGCCTTGCCAAACCGCGAAACCCAAGCCGAACGAAGAGGAGTTTGCATATGGACGGCGATCAGTTTGAAGAGGTGATGCTATCTCTCGGGCACGCCGTCTTTGCGGCGCAACTATTCGAGATGAACTTAGCGACAACCCTGATTGCGTTGACAATAGCGAGGGGCGACCGGAGCAAGTTTCCCGACGAGGCGGCCGTCCGAAAATGGTTGGATCACGTCGATCGACTGCCGATTGGCCAATTGAAAGGGCAGATTAGCAGCCTCGGACTACTGCCCGAACGCATGGTTGAAGAAATTGGCGAGATCAACCGGAGGAGGGTTGGTGTCGTGCACCATTTCGTAAACCTTTGGTCCGATCGGCTTGATGACGTAGAAGGGCAGCGACAGGCTGTGGAGCACTTGGAGGCAGAGCGAACAATCTTCCTCATCGCCGCAAAAAGGCTCCAAGGCGGCCTTGAAAAACTACAGGAGACTGAATTACCTGCGCGGCAGTCACCGACCTAGGCGCAAATGTTACGTTCAGCTAAACCATAGTGTCGGTCTCGCCGCAGTCAGCTCGCCTTGCGAGCACTCGACGCCTATCCGCCTCAACGTAACCCACGCCTCTCATCATCGGCAGGTTCAGGTAGACCTTGTCGACGAGGGTCTGGAACCCGCTGCAGCGGATATAGGTCCGGCTGCTTTTGTTGTAGGCCATGTTGTCGGGAGCCATGGCGATGTAACGGTTCAGATCTGTGGAACACCTGGTTCACCGATACGCCGAATGCGTCTATCAGGTCGCTCCGATTGACGTGACCCTCCCAAAACAGGCGGAACTCGATGAATTCGAGCCGCCGCTCGACACCCCACCTAAGTCCAGCGTTATCTGCTTCCACAAGGCCCCCGCCGCAATGACCGTCCCGAAACTGGGTCAGTCTAGTTACTAGACCTACAGCGGTATGCGAGTGCGCACCAACTGCAATCGCAAATGTCAGTTATTCCAGCATGATCGTGGCCGCTAGCTTCCTTCTCCGCGGTCGGTAAGTTATCGGGCGCCCATGATGAATCGACCCTGATTTAGGAATTAGCAAACTATGGCAACACTTCTGGATTGGGGTAACGTCGATGCCGCAGCGGCTCAGATTGAGCAGGCTCTTGGCCTGACAGATCGTCGGGAAGCTTTCACGCTTCTCGCACTGTCGTCATTGCTCCGGATCGATTTCGATGAGGCTCGCGGCTGCATTACCGATGGCGCAGAGGATAGGGGTGTCGATGCCGTATACCTTGATGAAAGGTTCGGAAGGCGCGTCATCCACCTCGTACAGATCAAATGCCATGGAAAATTTTCTCGAAGTGGCCGGAACTTCCCCTCAACGGAAATCGATAAAATCCATTCCTTTATCAGTGACTGCTTCGCTCAGGTCGACGGGTTTCTGAGCACCTGCAATCCGCTATTGCAGCAGAAGGTCATCGATATTTGGGACTTTGTGCGGAACGGATCCTGTCAGGTGGAGGTGCATCTTTGCTCCAACGGCGAGCGCCTCATATCAGAGCAGAAGGCCAGGTTCGAAGCGTCTCTGGCGAAATTCAAATTCATTCAGCTCCGCGAGACGGATCTAGATGCGCTGTCAGATTCTCTTTCGCGACGCTCCTCGACTGAGCGAGAAATCCAGCTGCGGATCATTGAGGAACAGGTCTTCGAGCGTACTGATGGCAATGTTCGCGCCGTTATTGGCAGCGTCCGTGCTGACGAGTTTATCGAGGCGCTGACCGACCCAGTCAAAAGGAGTCAGCTCGACCCTGATCTATTCGAGGAGAACGTACGCGTATATCTGGGCGAGCAAAATGACATTAACCGAAGGATATTTGATACTGCTGTCTCAGATGAGGCTGGTCTGTTTTGGTATTTCAACAATGGCATCACAATTGTTTGTGAGCGCTTCAGCTATCAGCCAGGTTTCAAGAATGCACCCCTGAAGTTGCTCAACCCTCAGGTTGTGAACGGGGGGCAGACATCTCATGCCCTCTTCCAAGCATCCAAGGTCAGCTTTGATTCCTTGCAGCGTATCCGACTACTTGTTCGGATAATTGAGACACAGGACAAAAGCCTATACGCAAAGGTCGCCGAAGCGACCAATAGCCAGACACCGATCCGAAGCCGCGACTTGCGGTCAAATGACCCCATTCTCGCTCGGTTAGAAGCAGCCCTGCTTGCACATGGCTGGTACCTTGATCGCAAACGAGATCAGCACTCTGAAATTCCGGAGAACAAACGCATCGATGCTTTAAAGCTTGGCCAAATCTGGTTGGCTTATGTCCGAGGGGAACCCGATAAGGCTAAAACGGCATCAGACAGAATCTTCGGCGAGTATTTCCCGCTGATTTTCGATCCAACCGAGATGGACGCTTTGCGCGTGATAAGTGTTTGGAACCTTTACATCGAGCTTGAAGCGCAAAGACGGATCAAACTTCAGGAGGCTCGCCGAATTGGGCGGTCAGCTTCAGAGGAGGTTGTTGAATCATTTTGGATCGTCGAAGGCATCTACCATCTCGCGTTTGCAGTTAAAAAACTGGCTGAGTATTCAAATATCGATATTTTCGATTTTCATGCGGTGAAGGATTTGGTGCAAGACGCCGAGTCTAGAATGGCAAAATTTGTGAAGGAGCGTCCTGGTATCTCTCTCTATCGACTCTTCCGGACCGCATCGACGAAACAGAGCCTCTTTCAGCCATCCTCAGAAGATCGGCAACTTCGATTGGCATTGGACCAGTAGTTTCTCCGCTAGCAGGACTATAATTTAAGGTGATGCGCCTGCAGCTGGCGAACCATCACCTCGCCGGATCGTCCGATACACGGTCGGCCGTGAGACCTTGAACAGCTTGCCGAGGTCGCTGATCGAGTATTCGCCGGTGGCGTGCATCTTGAGCAGTTCGCGCTGCTGAAGGTCGGACAGCTTGGGAGGCTTGCCGCGGAGCTTGCCCTTGTCGCGGGCGATCTTCATGCCTTCGCGGGTGCGCAGGCGGATGAGGTCGCTCTCGAACTCGGCGAAGGTCGCGAGGATGTTGAAGAACATCCGGCCCATGGGATCATTGGGGTCGTATACCTGCTTGCCCAGCGCCAGGCTCACGCCGCGCTTTTCCAGCTCATCGGAGATCGCGCGGGCGTCGGGCACTGATCGGGCGAGGCGATCCAGCTTGGGCACGACGAGCGTCTCGCCGGCGCGGACCGCGGCCAGTGCCTGGGCGAGGCCGGGGCGATCGCGGTTGCGGCCGGTGAGGCCATGGTCGGTGTAGATGCGGTCCTCCAGCACACCGAGTTCGATGAGAGCCCGGCGCTGTGCGGTGAGATCCTGCTTGTCGGTCGAGCAGCGGGCATATCCGATGAGGGTGTTGGTCATTTGTAACGGATGAGGCCCCCGTGTGAGAAAATAAAGCGTACCACCTTAATGAGAGGGCGGGCAAGCCGGATTTGCGGAGGGCAAGGGGGTCTGCCCTTCGGCAACCCAAAAGTGTCCGGTGAGCGATCCCTTTCGGACAATGTGGAAAGTGGCGCCGCAGCGCCTGATCAGCAAAGAATAGTCATAGCTGAGATTCTTTGGCACTCGCGGGGTAATGTGCTAAGGAGAATTTTATGTCATGAAGCCTTTGGAGTGACATTTATGGGTGTCGAGGTCAGAGTAATGGAAAATGGCCGAATGGTCCTGCCAGCTGCCATCCGGAAGCGGCTCGGCCTCGAAAAGGGCGGAACAGTGATCGTAGAGGTAGGCGACGAGGAGGTAACGCTTCGTTCCGTTGAGCAGGTGCTCGACAAAGTGAAGGCGACTTTTGCCAAGTATGCCGATTTGCCGGGCACGTCGGTCGATGACTTTCTGGCGAACAGGCACGCGGAGAGCGGTGAATGAGCGAGGTTGTGCTCGACGCGTCCGCGCTGCTCGCATTTCTAAAAGATGAGCCCGGCGGCAGCGCTGTGAGGCAGCTGATGCCGACCTCCATAATGTCTGCCATCAATCTGGCGGAGGTTGCGACCACGTTCATCCATGGCGGCATGCCCGCTGACGAGGTTGAGCTTGCATTACGCGAGCTGCCAATTCGCATTGTGCCGCTCGATGAAGATCAGGCTTATCAAGCGAGTGCTCTTCGCCTGCTTACGGCCGACAAGGGCTTATCGCTCGGCGACAGGTGCTGTCTTGCTCTGGCCCGCTCTCTGGCGCTGCCAGCATTGACATGCGATCGCGTATGGGGAGGGCTGCCGCCTGGCATTGGAGTTGAGGTGCAACTCGTCAGGTGAGCATTCGCCTTCGGGCGAGCAATTGCGATGCCAGCAGCGTGATGTTTTCGCCTTGTTCTTGCTTAGCGTTGTTTAGCGTACCTTCCGCGCTCTGCCCTTCACCGGCATTGCTGGCGCGAAAGGACGCGCCTTATGTAGGTTTCCTGTTCCGTTGCTACTCAACCCCGGCATGGCCGCTTTACCTCGCTTCTGAAAAATTCCTGCCATTCAGCAATCGAGCCCGAAGTCGACGAAATTCGATCATGATAATTTGCGGAAAACCGGTCATCGTAAATGGGCTTGCAAGCTGATAGAGGATGCCAAAACTAAAATTGGTCAACCAAATGAACCGGCTACAAGGCTTCTCCGCTTTAGCAATTCGCGCAGCATCTCTACCCGGCGTCGCTCTGCTTCTCTATGTAGCTGGGCGGCTCGCCCTCGAATACGTTCCCAAGCTCGCGAAGGCTCCCTGCGAGTCTGCTGACAGGCTCTATCACCTTTCGAACGGTTTAGAGGCCGTCCTCCTTGTCGTTGGTTTGCTTCTCCAAATATGTGTGTTGCGCCGCCCAAACTTACGTTTGCTTGTCGGAGCGGTAGCGGTTCCTATTATGGCACTACTGGTCCAGGATGCTGCCATCGATCACGAGAACTCGCGCCAACAGAAGTGCGAGATGCGCACGCTACCCCAAGCGATGGCCTTTTGTGGAGCCAACCCTGCACATTACCGCCGCGAAAAGAAAAGCTTTGAATACGATGTCAGCTACGAATTCGAGGTGCTTACGCTGGTTGCGCCGGGCACGACTGATGCAGCGTGGCAGTGCCTGAACAATTGGTCAGCCTTCTACGGGTCAGTGTCCATCAACGTCGATGAAAGTGTCTACGATCAACCCAGATCTACGATGAAGCGCTGATCGGAGGCCAACGAACGACCGCTTTTTCTCATGCAGCCAAGAAGGCGGACTGTCGCGAAACCACCCATTTGTTGCCGGTTCGGTGAACGTCCAGCCTCGACAAATGCGGCCATCGGAGCTCGCCCGACGGCCGCCAACATTGTCAAATCTCGATGCGCTCCGCCAGGACAAGAGCATCCTCCACATCGACCCCGAGATACCTGACCGTGTTTTCGATCTTGGAGTGGCCAAGCAGAATTTGGACCGCACGCAGGTTCCCGGTTGTGCGGTAAATCATGGCCGCTTTGGTGCGCCGCATGGAATGAGTGCCGTAGTCTTCACGCCGCAACCCGACTGCGGTGACCCATTCATCGACGAGCCGGGCATACTGCCGCGTGCTCATCGGTTGGCCGGAATAAATTCTGCTCGGGAACACGAAATCATCGATGGTGCCGCCCCGTCGCAGAAGCCATGTCGCCAGACTCGAGCGGGCGTCAGCGGTGATTTCAAATTGCACGGGTCGACCGGTTTTCCGCTGAATGATCATCGCGCGGTCGCGAACCTCAGATCCGGCTACGAGGTCGCCGATCTTGAGCCTGACCAGATCGCAGCCCCGCAGCTTGCTGTCGATCGCAAGGTCGAAGAGGGCACGGTCCCGGAGCCGCTCCTCGCGGTCGAGGAAGAAGCGGATCGCCCAAATCTGCTTTTGTGTCAGCGGCCGCTTGGTGCCGACGGTCTTGCCAGCATTCCACGAGACCCGATTCTGCATGGCAGGGTCGAGGTGAGAGTAGGTCATCATCATTCTCCATAGCCTTGATTGGCCAAGGAGAAAGAACGGGTGTCGCTCCAGCAACGTCGCCCTTGCCGTGCCTAGGCAGCTTGAAAGCAGGCTCCGCCACCTCGGGCCAGCACAGGCAAAAAGGGCAGCTTTCGGGATCCCGGCGCGCGCCCGCTCATGACCGGGGATGGGTGGAAAGCGGACATATCGAAGCTGCTCGGCTGCGCCTGCATCGGAAATTTGCCAAGGGATCAGACAATGATTGCCCCAGACTCCAACCTGACTGTTATCACGGGTCGTATGGCGGAACGGCTTGTCCAATCCCAAATGATTGTCACGTCGTAGTTGCCAAGACCATAGACAAAGCAATCTCGTTTACCGTCGTCGCCAGACTCGCTGCAATTTCCTACATAAGTTGGCCGATCCGCGATCATGAGGAACTCTGCCGCGCAGCGCGCCTCTAGCCACGTGTCGTTTAGCGATTTGCAGTCCAGTGAGACTGGTTCCTTCGCCCTAACTGCTGCAGCGACTTGTTTGAGCCTTGGGAGGCCAAAACCTGCGGTGCGGTCGCTCTCGCTATTGACCCAATAATCACGGACACCTTCGAGAGTTCGGCACGCCTCTTTCACCTTATCGCCCGACATCTCATAACCTTCTCCGAGGTAATGATATTGGCTGGACAAACTGGCGATGCGGACCGGCTTAGTTATGGTTCTGCCATCACGGTGCTGCGTTTGACGATATTCCAAACTGATGACATCGCGTTTGCATAGGCCATCGTCTGCCACGTAAGGTGCGGTAGCGATTTTGGCCGGATCAGCGGGGCCAGAGAGCAGCCCTGTGAGATCATCAACCACAGCCTTCCGTCGGGCCACCTCCGACATGCGTTCACGCTCAGGATGGACGGGCTGAATGCGCTGACCAGTCGCGAACACGGATGGAACGAATAGGACGTATCCTGTGAGCGCGATTGTCGACGCAAACCACCTCATATCTTGCCTCTCCGCCCCTAAGGATCTGAAAGTTCCTTTAAGTCTAACAATTAAGCTATGGCAAGCTGATGAACCTGAGCCGCGTCCGCAATGGGCTCGATTTGCGAATTTCCGCTTTCAGCGAGAAACCCGTGGAAGCTGCCTTGCCGCATCCGCGATCTCGGCTGAGCTTGCCGTGCTGGATCAGAATGTCGATGCTATAGGCATCGCATGCTCGCCAATTCCACAGATCAGACCGACAAAATGCCATCGGCGGCGTCGTATCGGGCGGCGCTTGCGCTGAAGGACACGGGGCAAACCTGGCCTGCGGGGCTTTTCCGCAGGGTGAGGGTAGGGCGCATGTGGCCAGTACGCCCGAGGCCACAATGAAGGAAGGTATGGATTCGGAACAGCGCCTGCGAGACAGGCTTCGCAAAATCGAGGCGCTCTATGCAGGGGCAGCAACGGCGGGGGAGAGGGCGGCCGCGGGGGCCGCGGCGGAACGCATTCGCAAGCAGTTTGACACGGCCAGCAAGAAAGAGCGTGCGGAAGAGTTCAAGTTCTCGATCCCTGATTTATGGTCCCGCCAGCTGTTTACAGCCCTATGCAGGCGGTACGGGATCCGGCCCTTTCGTTATCGGCGCATGCATCGCCAGAGCGTGCTCATCCGCGCGCCGGCCAGTTTCGTGAACGGCGTCCTGTGGCCCGAGTTTGAGGAATTGAGTAACGCACTGACCCTGCATCTTGCAGAGATCACGGAGAAGATCATCCGCGAGGAGGTCCATGAGGCGACGGGGGACGCTGACGAAATCGAGGAGCCTCGGCAGCTGCGATGAACCAGGCAGCGTCCCCTGCGACCGAAGTGCTGGTCGGGCATGTGGAACGGGTCACATTCCACAGTGACGAGAGCGGATTTTGTGTCCTGCGCGTCAAGGCCCGTGGCCATCGTGATCTGGTTACGACCGTGGGCCATGCTGCGATGATTTCAGCCGGGGAGTGGATCACCGCCTCCGGCGAGTGGGTCAATGATCGCCACCACGGGCTCCAGTTCCGGGCCAGGTTTCTCAAGACATCGGAGCCCTCATCGATCGAAGGGATCGAGAAGTATCTGGGCTCGGGCATGATCCGGGGCATTGGGCCGGTCTATGCCAAACGCATGGTCAGGTTGTTCGGCAAGGATGTGTTTGACGTCATCGAGGCCAGTCCAGAGCGGTTGCGCGAGGTCGAAGGGATTGGTCCGAAGCGCGCTGCGAAGATCACTACCGCCTGGGCGGATCAGAAGGTTATTCGCGAGATCATGGTCTTTCTGCATAGCCATGGTGTCGGGACAGCCCGAGCTGTGCGCATATTCAAGACCTATGGCGCCGATGCCGTCCAGGTGATGAGCGATAATCCCTATCGCCTGGCGCGCGACATTCGGGGCATCGGATTCAGAACCGCCGACACCATTGCAGAGAAGCTCGGGATCGAGAAGACCGCCATGGTGCGGGTGAGGGCAGGGGTGTCCTTCGCGCTCACACAGGCGATGGGGGAGGGGCACTGCGGCCTGCCGGTGACAGACCTCAAGGAACTGACAGCCCGGCTTCTCGAAGTCGACAGCGCCTTGATCGAGACCGCGCTGGCGCTGGAACTGGATGATGGCACGGTGGTCGCCGATAGTGTGGCTGGGCAGGCGTGCGTATTTCTGGGCGGCCTCTATCACGCCGAGAAGGTCATCGCTGCCCGGCTCCACGCCCTGATGGACGGACCCTTGCCCTGGTCGATGATCGATCCGGGCAAGGCACTGCCATGGATTGAGGGGCGCACGGGCCTGACTCTAGCCGCAAGCCAAAAGGAGGCTGTCACGCTGGCCCTGCAATCCAAACTCACCGTGATCACCGGCGGCCCTGGCGTTGGCAAAACCACCATCGTCAATGCGATCCTGCGGATTGTCGCCGCCAAGGCGGTCAAGCTTTTGCTCTGTGCGCCCACAGGCCGGGCGGCCAAGCGGATGACCGAGGCGACGGGCATGGAGGCAAAGACCATTCACCGCCTGCTTGAGTTTGATCCCAAGGCGTTCGGATTCAAGCGCAATGAGGAAAACCCGCTGTCATGTGATCTGCTGGTGGTCGACGAGAGCTCGATGGTCGACGTGATGCTGATGCAGTCGCTGCTGAAGGCCGTGCCCGACACTGCCGCCGTGCTGATCGTCGGTGACATTGACCAGCTACCCTCGGTCGGGCCGGGGCAGGTCCTTGCCGACATCATCCAGTCCGGCGCAGTGCCGGTAGTCCGGTTGACCGAGGTGTTTCGCCAGGCCGCACAGAGCCGGATCATCACCACTGCCCATCAGATCAACCAGGGCCGGAGCCCTGAATTGGGCAAGGTTGAAGGCGAGAGCGATTTCTATTTCGTGTCAGCCGCAGATCCCGAGCAGGCCGGGCTCAAGATCATCGATCTTGTGGGCAAGCATATCCCCCGCAAATTCGGGTTCGACCCCGTGCGGGATGTTCAGGTCCTGTGCCCGATGAACCGCGGCGGGGTCGGCGCGCGCTCCCTCAACATCGAATTGCAGAAGGCGCTCAATCCCAATCCTTCCGCCAAGGTCGAGCGGTTCGGATGGAGCTTTGCCCCCGGCGACAAGGTGATGCAGATCGAGAATGATTACGACAAGGACGTGTTCAATGGGGACATCGGTTACATTCAGGCCATCGATTCCGAAGAGAGCGAGTTGACGGTCGATTTCGACGGCCGCGTGGTCACCTACCAGTTCGGAGAACTGGACACTCTGGTGCCAGCTTACGCCGCGACGATCCACAAGAGCCAGGGATCCGAATACCCAGCGGTCGTGATCCCGGTCATGACCCGGCATTACGCGATGCTGCAGCGAAACCTGCTCTACACCGGAGTCACCCGCGGCAAGAAGCTGGTGGTGCTGGTCGGCCAGCCCCGGGCCATCGCGATCGCCGTCAGAAATGCCGCGGGTCGCCGCCGCTGGTCCAAGCTCAACGAGTGGCTCGGGATGCCAACGCCAGGCTGTAGCCGCACCGCCGAGAAGCTGCGCGCTTCGCCAGACGGCTGACCCTCGGCCTGACCGCTCCGGGGGGAAGGATAACGGAGCCAGGCGCTATACGTCATTGACCTATGCGTCATTGACTTATATATGGTGCGCATTACAGCCAACTACCGTATATCCGTGTCCCAATAATGCACTGAGGCCATGGCGACCTTGCAGACCGTTGTCGAACTTCCCGAGTTCCAACGGCGCGCCAAGGCCATCATGAGCGATGACGAACGCCTGAGCCTGATCAGCTTCATCGCGGCCAGCCCGGAGGCAGGGGTGTCGCTGGGCGGTGGACTGCGCAAGGTCCGGATCCCGCGCGAAGGTGGCGGCAAAAGCGGTGGCTACCGCACCATCTATGTGTTCGGCGGTCGGCATATGCCGATCTACCTGATCACCGTCTTCGCCAAGAACGAGAAGGACAATCTCACCAGGGCCGAGCAGGCGGCAGCGGTTGAACTGAGCAGGGCCCTGATCGCGGCCTATGGAGATCGATGATGAGCACGGCTTACGAGAGCATTATGCAGGGGCTGAACGAGGCGTTGGACCATGCCGAGGGCAAGGATGCCGGCGCGCGGCTGCACACCATCGAAGTGCCGGTTGTGGATGTTGCGGCGATCCGGGCCCGGACAGGGCTGTCGCAAAGCGCGTTTGCTCGCAGCATCGGTGTCGCCAAGGGCACGTTGCTCAATTGGGAGCATGGCCGCAGGCAGCCGACCGGCCCGGCGCAGGTGCTGCTGGCGATGATCGCCCGCCGACCCTCGCTGGTCAGCGAGCTTCTGCGCTAAGGCCAGCGCAGAGCTGTTTGCGGGCGCTGCTGGTGCCCTCGAACTTGCGGGCGCCGCGATGCGGCGGCATCATTGCAGCATGGCAAAGCACTTCGATCCCTACGACTTCATCATCCGGCTCGACGCCCAGATCCTCGGGATCGAGCCGGTTATCAGCCGGTCGCTGGAATTGCCGCGCGACCTCAACTTCGCGCAATTGCACGAGGTGCTGCAGGCGGCCTTTGGGTGGACCGACAGCCATTTGCACCAGTTCATCGTGGGCGGGCTGGTTATCGGCGCGCCTGAATACCTCGAAGAGGATGTCGATGGCCCCCGGGTGATTGAGGCGACCGAGGTGCACCTGCGCGACCTGCGGTTTCCGTATGGGCGAGACGCGCAGCTCGAGATTCTCTATCAGTACGATTTTGGCGACAACTGGCAGCACCGGCTGATCCTGAGCGAAGTGCCACCGGCGGAAGGCGTCAAATATCCCCGCTGCCTTGCCGGATCGCGGGCCTGTCCGCCGGAGGATGTCGGCGGAGACATCGGCTATGAAGCCTTCCTTGAGGCGTGGCGCGATCCTGATCACGAGGAGCATGCTGACAATCGGCGCTGGGCGGGACGCAAGTTTGACCCGGAACGCTTTGATCTTGAGGCTGCGAACCGCGCGATTGCGCGAGCTTTGCGCTTGAGTCGCGGCGACTATCGGGCACGACAAATCGAGTCTATGGGGCCGCCATGATAGCAACCGTCGCACAATCACACTAGACACAGTTTACATGGACAGTTGTGGTTTTGCTATTTACATAATGTTTATTATCTGTCTGATGGCGTGTGAGCGCCAGCTAGAATTGACACCCCTGCGCTAGATTGGGGGGTTTCCCACCTTTTGCAGCGGATTAGCTTTGTACCCAAGGTTTCGAGCTTGCTTTGCGGGAGCTGGTGGTTTGTCAGGATGTAGATGAATGCGGGCGGCTTGTGCTTTTTTGGAGTGGTGGTGACGAAGGTCTCAGAGAGCTTCGATATCAGTGGACAAGCCTCGAGGTTGACCGATCAAATCGTGGGGTAAATCCAAGGGTAGCCGATAAGGTTTGGTATTCGTAAAACTCACCAATTCAATGCACTAAGGATCAAGTTCGAATCCCTCCTGCTCCGCCACCGGCCCTCGCGAATATCGCCGAACAGTCCGGTCGACGCGCCGGTCGCCTGATCGCTTCCCCGGTCGATCCTGTGCGTGGCCCGATGGCCCCCGACAGCGTGATGCAGGGCGGAACACTGTCCAGCCGCGTCACAATCGCACGTCCGCCTGAAAATATTTGATTGTGCGGCGCGGGTGTCCTTATGGCTTGGGCAGAACAAAGGGGCTTCATCTTGCAGACCGCGCACACCAGTCAGAATGTCCGGGCTTCCTTCACGCGCCGATCCATCCTGGGTGCGGTGCTGGGTGTGGCCTTTTTTGTCCTCACCGCATGCGCCGCCTACTTTAACATCACCACCATGCGGGACAGCGACGAACGCATCCGCAACACGCACGAAGTGCTGGCGGCGCTCGATGGGCTGGTCGCGGCGATGCTCAACGTCGAGACGGGGCAGCGTGGTTATGCGCTCACCGGGAACGAACGCTATCTCGAACCCTATTACGAGGGCATTGCCGCAGCGCAGAGAAACCTCGCCTCGCTGGAGACCCTGACCAAGGGCAGCGCCGAAAAGGCGCGGAAGCTGGAAGCGTTGCGGTCCGCGACCGAGCGCAAGATGCGCATTGCGGAAACCTCGATTGCCGCCCGGCGCGAGCAGGGCATTTCCGCCGTCATCGCGCAAATGGACAGCGATAGCGGCAGGATCGCGATGGACCTCGTCCGGCAGCGATCGGACGCCATGATCCAGCAGGAGGAAAGTGAGCGCGAGGAGCGTATCGCAGCGCTTGAGACTGCGACGGATCTCGCCGTCCTGACCGCGCTGGTCGTCAGCCTCATCGGCACGGTGCTTACGATCGCGATTTTCGTGATGGTATCGCGGAGCAATCGCAGCCGCGAGCGCGAGCGCTGGATCAAGACCGCGCAGGTCGAGCTCAGCGAAGCGATCCGCGGCGACAAGACCGTTGCGGAAGTTTCGTCGATCGTGCTCGCCTTCCTGTCCGAACGCACGGCCGCAAACGCCGGCGCGCTGTTCAAGGGCGAGTTCGGGACGTTCAATCGCATGGCCGTGTTCGGGATCGCCGATCAGTCGTCGGTCCCGGCGTCCTTCGGCATGAACGAAGGGCTGCTTGGAAAGGTGGCGACCGATGCCCGGTCGACGACATTGAGCGACATTCCCGAAGGTTATCTCAAGATCGGATCGGCGCTGGGCAACGATCAGCCGCGGCACCTGGTCGTCGCGCCGTTCTTCTACGAGGGCGAAGTCAACGGGATCGTCGAACTCGGCTATTTCAGGGACATCGACCCGCTGGTTCACGACCTGCTCGATGCGATCGCGGGATCGGTTGGCGTCGCGCTTCGTTCGGCGCGGTTCCGGGAGCGGTTGCAGGAAGCCTTGGAAGATACCCAGCGGCAGGCCGGCGAACTGCAGGCGCAGGGCGAGGAATTGCGCGTCAGCAACGAGGAGCTCGAAGAACAGGGCAACGCGCTGAAGGAAACGCAGGCGCGGCTTGAACTTCAGCAGGTCGAACTGGAGCAAACCAACAGCCAGCTCGAGGAACAGGCCCAGACGCTTGAGGCCCAACGCGACGAGCTGTCGCGTGCGGCAGCAACGCTGGAGGCCAAGGCGCAGGAACTTGAGCAGGCAAGCCAGTACAAGTCGGACTTTCTTGCGAACATGAGCCACGAATTGCGCACACCGCTCAATTCGCTGCTGATCCTGTCCAAGCTGCTCGGCGACAATCCCAAGGGCAACCTTTCGGCCGAGCAGGTGAAATTTGCCCGCACCATCGAATCCTCGGGCAATGATCTGCTGACGCTGATCAACGATATTCTCGACCTGTCGAAGATCGAGGCAGGGCACGTGACCATCGAGCCCGCTCCGGTTGCGCCCCATCGTCTGGCATCCGATCTGCGCAAGGTGTTCGAACCCTTGGCGCAGCAACGCGGGCTCAATCTTGTCGTCGATGTCGAGCAGGATATGCCCGCCTCGTTCGAAACCGACCGGATGCGGCTCGAACAGGTGCTGAAGAACCTCCTGTCGAACGCGATCAAGTTCACCGAACAGGGCAGTGTGACGCTGCGCATTGCCAGGGCCGGGAAGGGCGCGCTCGAATTCAGGGTGATCGACACCGGCATCGGCATTGCCGAAGCCCAGCGCGAAACCATTTTCGAGGCGTTCCGCCAGGCCGACGGCACGATCAGTCGCAGGTTCGGGGGAACCGGGCTCGGCCTGTCGATCTCGCGCGAGCTGGTTCGGTTGCTGGGCGGAACAATCCGCCTCGAAAGCCAGCCCGGCCAAGGCAGCACCTTCATCGTCACCCTGCCCGAAGCCTATGACGCTGCCGTGGTCAGGACGCGCGATCCGGTGCCGGCCCGCGCCGTGGCAGCGGCCGAATTTGCCGCGCCGCAACCGGCTGCCGCGCCGAGTGCTGCGCGGCCCGCACCGCAGATCGTCGAGGACGACCGCCGCGACCTGTCGGACGGCAAGCAGGTGCTGCTGGTGATCGAGGATGACCCCGTCTTTGCCGGGATCGTGTCCGATCTCGCGCGCGAGATGGGCTTCCAGTGCATCGTCGCCGGAACCGCCGGCGAAGCGATCGAACTGGCGGGCGAATATCAACCCAATGCGATCGTTCTGGACATCGGTCTGCCCGACCAGTCCGGTCTTACGGTCCTCGACCGGCTGAAGCATGACGAGAAGACGCGGCACATCCCGATCCACGTCGTTTCCGGGTCCGATCAGATCCAGACCGCGCTGGCCCTTGGCGCTGTCGGCTTCCTCGAAAAGCCCGCCCCGCGCGAACGGCTTGCCGAAGTGCTCGCCGAATTGCAGGACAAGCTGGCAGCACGGGTGCGCCGGGTGCTGATCGTCGAGGACGACGAGGTCCAGCGCGATGCGGTCAGCCAGTTGCTGTCGTCGCAGGATGTCGAAACCGTCGGCGTCGGCACCGCGGCCGAATGCCTGAGCGAACTGCGCGGTGGGCATTACGACTGCATGGTGCTCGACCTTACCCTGCCCGATGCTTCGGGCTTCTCGCTGCTCGAAGAATTGAGCGCCGACGAAACCCGCGCATTTCCGCCGGTTATCGTCTACACCGGGCGCGATCTTTCGCCCGAGGAAGAACAGCGCCTGCGCCGCTATTCCAGCTCGATCATCATCAAGGGCGCCAAGTCACCCGAACGTCTGCTCGACGAGGTTTCGCTGTTCCTGCACCGGGTCGTCTCCGACCTGCCGCACGAACAGCGGCAAATGATCGAGAAGGCGCGCCACCGCGATGCCGCGCTGGAAGGACGGCGGATCCTGATCGTCGAAGACGATGTACGCAATGTCTACTCGCTCACCAGCATCCTCGAACCGCGCGGCGCGCTCACCCGGATCGCGCGCAACGGGCAAGAGGCGCTCGATGCGCTGGCAGAAGCGGCGGCCGACCCTGCCAAGGCGATCGACCTGGTACTGATGGATGTGATGATGCCGGTGATGGACGGGTTGACGGCGGCAAGCGCGATCCGCGCCGAACCGCAATGGAAAAAGCTGCCGATCATCATGCTCACCGCAAAGGCGATGCCCGACGACCAGAAGAAATGCATCGACGCGGGCGCGAACGATTACATGGCCAAGCCGCTCGATGTCGACAAGCTGCTGTCCCTCGTCCGGGTCTGGATGCCGCGATGAGCGAGAGCATCGAGGACATCGAGATCCGGCTGCTGCTGGATGCGGTCTATCACCACTATCACTACGATTTCCGGCATTACGCCAAGGCGTCGATCAAGCGGCGTCTGCTGCAGGCACGCGCGCAGTGGGGGTATGACAGCATCTCGCAAATGCAGGCGGAGGTTCTGCGCGATGAAACCATGCTGCCACGGCTGCTCAACTATCTGACCGTGCAGGTCAGCGAGATGTTCCGCGATCCGTCCTATTTTCGCAGCATACGCGAAAAGGTCGTCCCGCACCTGCGCACATACCCATCGCTCAAGGTCTGGGTCGCCGGTTGCAGCCGGGGCGAGGAACTCTATTCGCTGGCGATCCTGTTCCACGAGGAAGGCCTTGCCGACCGCACGATCTTCTATGCAACGGACATCAATCCCGCCGCCTTGCGGGCGGCGCAGGCGGGCATCTTCCCGCTCGACCGGATGCAGCTGTTCACCGAGAACCACCGGTTGTCGGGCGGCCATTCGTCCCTGTCCAAATATTACACCGCCGATTACGACCGGGCGGTCTTCGACAAGTCCCTGCGCGAACGCGCCGTCTTTTCCGACCACAGTCTGGTGACCGACGCCGCATTCGGCGAGATGCATCTGGTCAGTTGCCGTAACGTCCTGATCTATTTCAACCGCGACCTTCAGGACCGCAGCGTCGGCCTGTTCGGCGAATCGCTGGTGCGCGACGGGTTCCTTGGAATCGGCTCGAAGGAAAGTCTGCGCTTTTCGCCGCATGCCGATCTCTTCACCGAATTCGACCGCGCGGAACGCATCTACCGGAGAAACGCGCAATGAGCGTTCAGGCGATTGTCATCGGCGCCTCGGCAGGCGGGGTTCACGCGTTATTGCAGGTTCTCCCGGCACTCCCGGCCGACTTTCCGGCACCAATTCTGGTTGTCATCCACGTTCCGCCCCGCCGCGAGAACGCGATCGTTTCGCTCTTGTCCGAAAAATGCCGCCTGATCGTGAAGGAAGCCGAAGACAAGGAGCCGATCGTGCCGGGCACGATCTATCTCGGGCCGCCCGATTATCACCTGCTGGTCGAGGACGACGGACGGATCGCGCTGTCGTCGGATGACGCGGTCAATCACTCGCGCCCGGCAATCGATGTCCTGTTCGAAACCGCGGCCGATGCCTATGGGCCGCAGCTTGCCGGGATCGTGCTGACAGGCGCCAACCACGATGGCGCGATGGGGCTGCGCGCCATATCCGATGCGGGCGGCACAGCAATCGTGCAGACGCCTGCCACTGCCGAGGTTTCCTACATGCCGCAGGCCGCGCTCGCGGCATCCCCCGCCGCGCGTTCGATCACGCTCAACGACATGCCAGCCGCGCTCATGGAGATGGTGGAGCAATGACCGAAACTCCCAAATTCCTGCTGGTCGACGACCTTGAGGAAAACCTCCTTGCCCTCGAAGCCCTCTTGGCGCGCGAGGGTCTGGAGCTGCACCGTGCCCGCAGCGGCGAGGAAGCGCTCGAGCTTATTCTCGCGCACGAATATGCGCTTGCCCTGCTCGACGTGCAGATGCCGGGAATGGACGGGTTCGAGCTGGCCGAGATCATGCGCGCCAATTCGCGCTCGCGGCATATTCCGATCATCTTCCTGACCGCGGGCAGCGGGGATGCGGCGCGCAAGTTTCACGGTTACGAAGCGGGCGCGGTCGATTTCATCCAGAAGCCGATCGAACCCACGATCCTGCAGTCCAAGTCGAACATCTTCCTCGACCTGTTCGTCCAGCGCCAGCAGATCGTCGCCCAGCGCGACGAGCTTGCCGCCCTGACCGCAGCACTTCAGGCGGCCGACCGGCAGAAGAACCGGTTCCTGGGCGTGCTTGCGCATGAGTTGCGCAACCCGTTGGCGATCTTGTCATCGGGCGTGTCCCTGCTGGAAATGCCGATGGAGGAAGCCGACACCGCAGCCGTGCACGCGTCGATGCGGCAGAACGTGCGCCACATGTCGCGTCTGATCGATGATCTGCTCGATATCAACCGGATCGAAAACGGGAAGATTTCCCTGCGCCGGGAAAAGGTCGCGCTCGGCGATATTCTTCCGCACGCGCTGGAAATCGCCCGGCCGGCGATCGATGCCGGCGGGCACGCGTTGACGGTTTCCCTGCCCGATGACCAGATCACGCTGCATGCCGATCCGGCACGCATCGTCCAGATCGTGGGGAACATCGTGGGCAATGCGGCCCGCTACACACCCAATGGCGGGCGGATCGAGGTCACGGTCGTCAAAAGCGCGGCCGATGCAATTCTGACGGTCAAGGACAATGGCGTCGGCATCCCCCCGCACCAGCAGTCGATCATCTTCGAGATGTTCGGGCAGTCGGACAATGTGCGCGGCATCAGCGGCGGAGGATTGGGGATCGGGCTTGCGCTGGTGAAGCAGCTGGTCGAATTGCACGGCGGACGGATAAGCCTCGTCAGAAGCGAGCCGGGCGAGGGCAGCATTTTCGAAGTGTGCCTGCCGCTGGCCTGATGCCAGCGGCACGGGTGCCTGCTGCCGCTCCGCTTTTGAAGGCCGGATCGGTCAGAATGCTTTTCCACGATATCAATCGTCTCCGGATCCTCGGGCCGTTCCTCGCGGCCCGGGCGGAACACTGAGGGCTGCGTGCGCTTATCGTCTGCGGCACCAGCGAAGGAGGCCCCCGGTGAAGCAGCTCCATCACGATTTCTGGAATTTTCGCGGATCGTTCAAGACCGCAAAGGTCATAGAGATCGGCACGCACATGTCCCTGCTGCGGCGCGCCAACGGGCGCTTTCTCGTGCTCGACAGCTACGGGCTGGCCGATGACGATTTGGCGCAGCTTTTGGCGCTGACGGGCGGCGGCGCCCAGGTCGATGCTGTCATCAACCTCCACCCGTTCCACACCATTCATTGCACCGCGCTGTCCGATGCCTTGCCGCAGGCCCGGATGATCGGCACCGCGCGTCACCATACCGAGGTACCTGAAATCGCATGGGACCCGGCCCTGATCGAGCACGCGTCGACTCAGGCCGATTTCGCCGAAGACCTCGAATTCAGCATTCCTGCCGGTGTCGATTTCATCAGCGCCGACGAAAAGGTGCATGTCGGGTCGGTGATCGCGCGCCACCGCGCGAGCGGGATCGTCCATGTCGACGATACGATCAACGTCTGGATGGCGCCCGGCATTCTGTCCGCAGTGCTTCCCGAACCCAAGCTCGGCTTCCACCCGATGCTGCCCAAGGCGCTCGAAAAGCGCGCGGGCGCCGCCGACGATTACGCCCGCTGGGCCCGCGATCTTGCACGCGACTGGGCTGGCACGCCGATCGTCTGCGCCGCGCATTCCGCCGTGCGCGAACTTCCCCCCGGTGGCTTCGCAACCGAAATCCTCGCGGCGCTAGACAAGGTCGAGGACACGCTTGCCGATCACCGCAAGGAATATGGCTGAACCCCGGCCAGTCTACGACACCCCCCGCAAAACCCCGCCCCCCAACGGAGACGACCCATGACCGACACCGGCATCCAGACCACCAACCCGCTCACCGAAGAGGTGATCGAAACCTACGATTACATGAGCGATGCAGACATGCTCGCCACTATCGAAGCCTCGCACAAGGCGCACCTCGAATGGCGCATGGTCAGCCTTGAAGACCGCGCTGCGGTGATCGGCAAGATCGGCGCCGAACTGCGCGCGAGCAAGGAAGAATTCGCCAAGCTTATGACGCGCGAAGTCGGCAAGCTGATGCGCGACAGCCGGCAGGAAGTCGAACTGGTCGCTGCGATCTGCGATTACACCGCGAACAACGGCCCGGGCGCATTGGCCGATCAGAAGCGCCACACCCAAAGCGGGCAGGGCTATGTCCATCACGCGCCGATTGGCGTGATCTACGGCATCCAGCCATGGAATTTTCCAGCCTATCAGGCAGTGCGCTATTCGATCTCCAGCCTGATGGCGGGCAATGGCGTGCTGCTCAAGCACGCCGAGAACTGCACCGGCAGCGGGCTGTTCCTGCGCGATGTCTATGAACGCGCAGGGCTTCCCAAGGGTTTGTTCGGCGTGCTGATCATCAGCCACGAACAATCGGACAAGGTTATCGAGAACCGGCTGGTGCGCGGTGTTACGCTGACCGGCAGCGACAAGGCGGGCCGCGCGGTCGGTGCCAAGGCGGCGTCGATGGCGAAGAAGACCGTGCTCGAGCTGGGGTCGAACGATGCCTACATGGTGCTGGACGACGCCGATCTCGATCTGGCGATCAAGACCTGCGTGCAAGGCCGCCTTTACAACAATGGTCAGACCTGCGTGAACGCAAAGCGGTTTATCGTGACTGATGCCAATTACGATGCTTTCGTGAAGGGCTATACCCAGGCCTTCGAAGGCATCCGCATGGGCGATCCCACCGACGACGACACGCAGCTTGGCCCGCTCGTCTCCAAGCGCCAGCGCGATTCGCTGCATGAACAGGTCGAGAAAAGCGTCGCCAAGGGCGCGCGCGTGCTGGTCGGCGGCAAGATCCCCGATCGCACCGGCTGGTTCTATCCCGCCACGGTGCTGGTGGATGTCGCCAAGGGACAGCCCGCTTATGACGACGAACTGTTCGGCCCGGTCGCCTCGATCATCCGCGCCAAGGATGACGAGGACGCGATGCGCCTCGCCAATGACAGCCGCTATGGTCTGGGCGGCGGCATCTTCTCGCGCAACACCGAACGCGCCAAGGCACTGGCCGAGAAGCATTTCGACACCGGCATGGTGTTCATCAACAACTTCAACGTCGCATCGCCCGACATGCCGTTCGGCGGGGTAAAGGATTCGGGCTATGGCCGCGAGCACGGCGAGGAAGGCTTCAAGGAGTTCGTGAACGCCAAGGCGATCCTCGTCGCATGAGCAAGGCCGGCACGCTCGAATGCGATGTCGCGGTGATCGGGGCCGGCACTGCCGGCCTCGCCGCCGAACGTGCCGCGCGTGCCAATGGCGCTTCGACGCTGCTGATCGATCCTGCTTTCAACGGAACGACCTGCGCGACCGTGGGCTGCATGCCGTCCAAGCTGCTGATCGCAGCGGCCAAGGCACGGCATGCGGCGCTGCGTGCAGGCTCTTTCGGGATCGATGTCGAAGGCGTCACGGTCGACGACAAGGCGATGTTCGGTCGCATCCGGGCCGAGCGTGACCGCTTCGTCAAGCTGACCCGTGAAGGCATCAAGGACGTGCCCGCCAAGGTGCGGATCAAGGCTTCGGCAAAGTTCGTCAAACCCGGCGTGCTCGAACTCGACGATGGCCGCCGGATCGAGGCGCGCGCGATTGTCGTGGCCACCGGATCGCGCCCTGCAATGCCCGATGCCTTCGCCGCGCTGGGCAGCGCCGCGCTGACCAACGAAACCGTGTTCAGCCTCACCGCCTTGCCCAAGCGGATGGCGGTGGTGGGGTCGGGGGCGATCGGGCTTGAGATGGCGCAGGCCTTTGCCCGGTTGGGTGTCGCGGTCGCGCTGTTCGACAAGGCCGATACGCTGGCAAAGCTGCGCTGCCCGCGCGTCCACAAGGCGCTGAAGGACATTATCGCCAAGGACATGGATCTGCACCTCGGGGTCGAAGTCACGCCCAGGCCGCACGAAAACGGTGTGTCGATCCGGTGGAAGGGCGCAAGCAAGGGGGAAGCAGTGTTCGACAAGGTGCTGGTCGCCGTGGGCCGCCCGCCGACCTTCGACGGGCTCGATATCGCAAAGGCCCGGCTTGAAACCGACGAGAAGGGCGTGCCCTGCCACGAGCGCGAAACGATGCGCTGCGGCGAGAGCAACGTGTTTCTCGCAGGCGACGTTGCGGCCGATTACCCGCTGCTCCACGAAGCCTCGCACGACGGCGCGATCGCGGGCCGCAATGCCGCCGCGTTCCCCGCGCCGATCCGGATCGAACGCTATGTGCCCTTCAGCATCACCTTCACCGACCCGCAGGTCGTTTCGATCGGCCGCGCCGAAGCCGACAGCGCGGTCAGCGGGACCAGCGATTTCACCGATCAGGGCCGTGCGCGGGTAGAGGCGCGGAACGAAGGCGCGTTGACGCTCTACGCCGCGGCACCTGACGGCGTGCTGATCGGCGCCGACATGGTCGCGCCTGCGGCCGAGCATCTCGGGCATCTGCTCACCTGGGCGATGCAGCAGAAACTCACCGCGACGCAGGTTCTGGAAATGCCCTTCTATCATCCGACCATCGAGGAAGGCCTCAAACAGGCGCTGCGGATGGTGTGCGCGGCGACCCCCATCGCGATCCCCGACAATCAGGACACCGGATCGCCGCCCGGCGCCTGAGCCGCTTTTCCGCCGCCAGCACCCAAGCGGCATAGAAATTTTTTGGCCAAGCAAATCAGTGCTGCGGCGCAGCATGATGCATATTGTGCCAAGGCGCGCGGAACAACCGCGGTCTCGTTTCGCTTGGGCGCAAACGGGATAGAACGCCCATTTGGGGGCGCAAGGCCGGCGCAAGAAATGGATCAGATGTGACACGGGGCAATTCGGCACATTGCGCAACCGCAGGGCAGACCGCCCATGGCTGAACCGCCACGTCCGCTGGTCGACACGGCCGATGGTTACACTTTCAAGCCGCATGAGATGCCGATCCTGCCCGGATCGCCCGCCAATCCCGACCACCCGCCACGCCGCCGCGCCGCCTATCTGGCGATCGGGGTCTATATCGGGCTCGTCGGCGGGGCGCAGAACGGCTTTCTGCTCGCCAACAACGCTGCGCTCCAGGCCGAATTCGCGCTGACCCCGGTGGAGGCCGGCTGGATGTCGGTCGCCTTCTACGCGACCTATGCCTCGATGAGCATGCTCTTGTTCCGGGTTCGGCAGGAATTCGGCATCCAGCTGTTCGTGCGCTGGGCGATGGCGGGGCTGGTCACCGCCAATCTCGTCCAGTTGATCGGGCCGGGCTATCACGCCGAGTTGGCCGCGCGCGCTGTCGCAGGGATTGCGGCAAGCGGATTGTCGGCGCTGGCGATCTATTACCTGATGCAGGGGCTTCCCCCTGCGGTCAGAACCGTGGGGCTGGTGCTGTCGCTTGGCCTGTCGCAGATCGCCTTCCCGCTGGCGCGCGCGATATCGCCCGCGCTGCTGGTCGATGGCGACATGTCGCGCGTGTTCCAGTTCCAGTTCGCGCTGTCGCTGGGGGGGCTCGGGCTGGTGTGGCTGTTGCGATTGCCGCCCGCGGTGCGCAAAGTGACCTTCGAGAAACTCGACATTCCCAGTTTCGGCCTGTTCATGCTCGGCGTCGGATCGCTGTGCGCGTTCCTGATCCAGGGGCGGATCCAGTGGTGGGACACGCCATGGCTCGGCTATGCGCTGGCGCTGGCGGTGTTGGGGCTGGGCGGGTGCCTGCTGATCGAGGCCAACCGCAAATCGCCGATGCTCGACCTTTCGTGGCTGTCGAGCCGCGCGGTGCTGAACATCGCGCTGGTGGGCGCGAGCGTGCGCATTCTCGTGGCTGAACAGGGCTTCGGCGCGACCGGGCTGTTCACCGCGCTGGGATACGGCAACGATCAGCTGGTAAGTTATTTCTGGGTGCTGACCGGCGCGACCGCGGGCGGGATGGTCGCCTCGGTCGCGCGGCTCGATCCGCGCGATCTGGTGCGCCCGGTGCTGTTCGCGGTGCTGGTGATCTGCATCGCCGCCTTTGCCGACACCCGCGCCGGGGTGCTGAGCCGGCCCGAGGATCTCTATCTCAGTCAGGCCGCGATTGCCTTTGCCGCGGTGTTTGCGATGGGGCCGGTGATGATGGAAGGCATGCTGCGCGCGCTCGCTGCGGGGCAGAATTACGTGGTCAGCTTCATCGCGGTGTTTTCGCTGTCGCAATCGATCGGCGGTCTGGCGGGGGTGGGGCTGCTATCCGCATTCCACACGATCCGGCTGAAGACGCACCTGATCGATGCCGGATCGACGCTGACGCTGACCAACAGCCAGCTTTCGCAGGCGATGACGAATGTTGCGCGCCGCACCGCGCCGTTCCAGACCGACAGCGCCTTGGTGCAGCAGACCACCTCCGCCACCATCTCGCAACAGATCGGCCGCGAGGCGGCGGTGCTGGCCTTCAACGATGTTTTCTTCCTCATCGGCGCATTGTCTGCGATCACGCTTGCCGTGATGCTGGTGCCATGGGTCAACAACAAGATCCGCGGGCGCAATCCGCTCGCCAAGGAACTGGCCTTTATCGAGGCCATGCGTGCAGGAACCAAGCCATGAACCCATCCCATCCGCAGCCGGACACCGCCGACATCCCGCGCAGCAGCGATGCGCCCCCGGCACAGACCGAGAAGGGCTGGTCGCCGCAGATCACCAGAAAGCGGGTGATCCCGGCGGTGATCCTGCTCATGGCGGGCGCGCTGGTGGCGATGGCGGCATGGGGCCTGCCGCCCTTCGGTGGCAGCGACGAGACCACCAACAACGCCTATGTCCGCGGGCGCACCACGATCGTCAGTCCGCAGGTGGCAGGCTACCTGGTCGATGTCACCGTCACCGATTTCGAGGAGGTGAAGGAGGGCCAGTTGCTCGCGCGGATCGATGCCACCCCGTTTGAAGGCAAGGTCCAGCAGAGCGATGCCAACATCGCCGCGCAGCAGGCAACGCTTGCCAACAGCCAGCAGAGCCTGCGTTCGGCACAGGCGCAGATGCAGTTGCAGGACGCCGCGGTGGCGAGCGCGCAGGCGGGCTATCTCAAGGCGCAGGCCGACATGAACCGGATCAACGATCTGGTCGACGAAGGCTCGGTCTCGCTGCGCGAACGCGATCAGGCGCTCGCCGCGCTGCGTCAGGCACAGGCAGGCGTGCGGCAGGCACAGGCGCAGCGCGCGATCGCCGAGGAGAACGTGCGCTCGGTCAAGGTCGGCCGCGGCGCGCTGGAGGCGCAGGTCGCGGGCGCCAAGGCTTCGCGCGATCTGGCCGCCTTCGAATTGTCGCGCACCGAGATCCGCGCGCCGCGGGCGGGCAAGCTCAGCGAAATCACCGCGCGCGAAGGCCAGTTGGTCAGCGCCGGCACGCAGCTGATGTCGATCGTACCGGACGAATTGTGGGTGGTCGCCAATTTCAAGGAAACCCAGACCGAGAAGATGGCGGTCGGCCAGCGCGCCACGCTGGCGATCGACGCGCTGGGCGGCGCGCGGCTGACGGGCAAGGTGCAGAGCATCGCGCCCGCCGCCAGCAGCGAGTTCAGCATCGTCAAACCCGACACGGGCGCGGGCAATTTCGTCAAGGTGCCGCAGCGGATCGCGGTGCGGATCGTGCTCGATCGCGGGCAGGCGGCGGCCAAGCGGCTGGGGCCGGGCATGTCGGTGGTCGCCACCGTGCATACCGGGGAGTGAGCGCGATGCGTAAATCCACCATCGCCGCGCTTGCCGGAGCGCTGCTGGCGTCCGCCTGCGCGCCGGCGTTGCGCGAGGCGCCGCTTGCAACCGCGGCATCCGCGCCCGCGCAGTGGCGCACGCCGCTGGCGGTGACCGCTCCGGTCGAGGCGGACTGGTGGCGCGGGTTTGGCGACGTGCAATTGTCCGCGCTGGTCGAACGCGCGCGTGCGAACAACCCCGATGTGCAGCTTGCCGCCGCGCGGGTCGAGGAAGCGCGCGCGACCGAAGCCGGATCGCGCGCGCTGCTGCTGCCGACCCTCGGCGCAGGGCTCGACGGCGGGGCCCGGCGCGAGGTCAGCCCGTTCGGGCGCGGGCAGGAATCGCTGGTCGCACAGCCCGCCTTCCGCGCAAGTTACGAAATCGACCTGTTCGGCAAGAACGCCGCGCGGATCGACGCGGCCGAGGCCACCACCGCCTCGCGCGCCGCCGAGGAAGAGGCCGCGCGCCTGTCGGTCACTGCCGCCACCGCGAGCGGTTACATCACGCTGCTCGCGCTCGACGCGCGGTTGGTGGTGCTGGGCGAGACGGTGACCGCGCGCGCGCAGGCGCTCAAATTCGCGCGCGACCGGGCGGAGGTCGGCTACACATCGCAGCTTGAATTGCGGCAGGCCGAAGCCGAATACGAAGCGGCGGTGCAACTGATCCCGCAGATCAAGGCGCAGATCGCGCGGCAGGAAAATGCGCTCGCCGTGCTGACCGGCGAATTGCCCGGCGCGATTGCGCGCGGCGGGCGGCTTAGCGATCTCGACATGCCTGCGCCGCCGCAGGTGCTCCCGTCCGAGCTGCTGCGCCGCCGGCCCGATATCGCCGCCGCCGAATACCGCATTGCCGCTGCTGATGCGCAGATGCGCGCCGCGCGCGCGCAGTTCATGCCGTCGATCAACTTGGCTGCCAATGCGGGTCTGGCGATTTCCGACCTGCTGGCGAACCCGATCAGCGTCTGGTCGCTGGGCGGCAGCATCCTTGCCCCGATCTTTCAGGGCGGACGCCTGACCGCGCAGCTCGACGGCGCCACCGCACAGCGCGATCAGGCCGCGTGGGCTTACCGTTCGGCGGTGCTCAATGCCTTCCGCGAGGTCGAGGACCGTATGGCGGTGTTTGCCAATCTGGCTGAACAGGAGCGTTCCCAGCGCGCCCAGCGCGCCGCGGTCGCCGATGCGCTGCGGCATGCAGGCAATCGTTACCGCGCAGGCTACACCGCCTATATCGAACAGGTCGATGCACAGCGCGCATTGCTGGGGGTCGATCTGTCGCTGATCCAGACCCGCGCGGACGAGCTGACGACGCTGGTGGGGCTGTATCAGGCGGTCGGCGGCGCGCCGCAGTAAGGCGTTCGCAACACCCTTGGCATTTGGCGACGATCCGGCATATCGCTTGCCGATAGAAAACGTCACGAGACAGGGGAAATTCGGGGATGTTGAAGGGAACGCGCGTCGCGCGTAACGTTGGCGTATGGGCGCTGCGCGTCCTCGCCGCGGTGCTGATCGCCGGATCGCTGGCCAGCGCCACGCGGTTCGAACAATGGTGGATCAGGGTGTGGGATTTCCCGCGGCTCCAGATATTCATTGCGATGCTGGTGCTGCTGGTGCTGACAGCGCTGTTCGACCGCAAGACCCGCCCGTGGTTGCCACTGGCGCTGGCGGCCTGCGCGGGCTGGCAGGCCTATCGCATCTTCCCGCACAGCTTCCTCGCTCCCACCGAAGTCGCCTCGGCCGATGCGCGCAGCAAGGACGCCTCGTGCCTGCGGGTGTTCGCCTTCAACGTGTTGCAAGACAATCGCGATTATGCCGCCGCGCTCGAACTGATCCGCGAGGAAAGGCCCGACATCCTGCTTTTGACCGAGACCGATGCGGCATGGGCCGAAGCGCTGGAACCCGTGCTGAAGGCCTATCCGCACCGGCTCGACCGGCCACTGCCCAACACCTACGGCATGATGTTCGCCTCGCGCTTCCCGATGTCGGACGCGGCGATCCGCGATCTGGCGAAGCCCGATACGCCTTCGGTGATGGCAACGCTGAAAATCGATGGTCAGGCGGTGCGCTTCTTCGGCATCCATCCGCACCCGCCGCGGCCCGGCAGCGACACCGATGAACGCGATTACGAATTGCTGAAAGTCGGCAAGCTGCTCGAACAGGAACGGCGTCCGGTGCTGGTGCTGGGCGATTTCAACGATGTTGCCTGGTCGAACACGTCGGAACTGTTCAAGAAGACCGCGCGCCTGCTCGATCCGCGGATCGGGCGGGGCAGCTATGCCACTTTCCCGTCGAACATGATCTGGCTGGCATGGCCGCTCGACCATGTGTTCGTGAGCGAGCATTTCCTGCTGAAGGACATGCGGGTGCTGCGCGATGTGGGATCGGATCACCGTGCGATCGTCAGCGACCTGTGCCTCGACCCCTCGCGCGCAAAGGCGGTGAACGACACCCCCGAAAAGGCCGACGCGGGCGACCGCGAAGATACGCAGGACATTTCGCAGGATTACGTCGAGGCGAGACAGGAAAAAGCCGCCGGTAACTGAACTTGCAGTCACCGGCGGCGTTTCGTCCTGTCAGGCGGCGTTACGCCAGATCGCGGACCTTGGGTTCGCGGTGCCAGTGGCGGATCGCGCCGGTCTTCATGAAGTCCTCGGGATCGACGATACCGTCGTCGGGCTCGATATTGGCCTTGGGCAGCAGGTGCTTGCGCGTGCCTCCGCAGGCGCCGATCGTCTTGCAGTGGAACCATGCATCGGCAAACCACGCCACCGCGCCGACATCCTGCGCGAGCTTTTCGGCGCGTTCGGGCATCAGGATCGCGACGACCGCATCGAACATCACCGAAGGCGTGCCCGCAAGCTGACCATCGGCCTTTAGCGTGCCGCCCTTGACCTTCAGCGGCCCGATCTTGGGCGCGACGAGGAAGCTGGTTCCGCCCGCCTTTTCGATATCGGCGACCAGCGTGTCGATCGTCTCCTTGTTCGATCCTTCGTCGAACAGGATGCCGACCTTGCGTCCTTCAAGCGTCGCCTTGGCGTTCTTCTGGATCGACAGCGCATCCGACGTGCCCAGATCGACCGGCTCCTTGGCAGCCTTGGCCTTCTTTGGCAGATCGATGCCGAGCCCTTCGGCCACGCGCTTGGCCAGATCCTCGTCGATATTGCGCAGGCGAGCGATGACCGCCGTCGGGATATGCGGGATCGACACCTTCGACAATTCGAACACGATCGCCGATGCGATATGCGCCTGCTCGTTTTCGGTCTGCGAAAGGTAGAACATCCGCGCTTGGCTGTAGTGATCGGCGAAAGTTTCCGGGCGCACGCGCAGCTTCTCGGTCGGATCGTTGCGCTCGCCGTTCTCGCGGAACGAGCTGAAACCGGTTTCAGGGCAGGCGCGAGGGCCGCCGTCCTCACCGGCCTGCGCCAGCGTATTGGGTTCGTAATTGGCGCGGCCCTTGGGCACCAGCGTCTGCATCATTCCATCGCGCTGCATGTTGTGGAACGGGCACTTGGGCGCGTTGATCGGGATCTGGTGGAAGTTGGTGGTTCCCAGCCGCGACTTCTGCGTGTCGAGATAACTGAACAGGCGGCCCTGGAGCAGCGGATCGTTGGAAAAGTCGATGCCTGGCAGGATGTTGGTCGGCAGAAACGCAACCTGCTCGGTTTCGGCGAAGAAATTGTCGACGTTGCGGTTCAGCGTCATGCGGCCGATCACCTCGACCGGGATTTCCTCTTCAGGAATCAGCTTGGTCGCATCGAGCACGTCATAGGGCTGTTTCGCCGCCCAGGCCTCGTCGAAGATCTGCACGCCCAGATCCCATTGCGGGAAATCGCCCGCGTCGATCGCTTCCCACAGGTCGCGGCGGTGGAAGTCGGGGTCGGCCCCGGCGATCTTCACCGCTTCGTCCCAAGTCGTGCTCTGGAGGCCGAGCACGGGCTTCCAGTGGAACTTCACGAAGCGGCCTTCGCCCTCTGCATTGATGAAGCGGAAGGTGTGAACGCCGAAGCCTTCGATCATCCGTAGCGAGCGCGGGATGCCGCGGTCGGACATCGCCCACATCACCATATGCATGGTTTCGGGCATCAGGCTGACGAAATCCCAGAAGGTGTCGTGCGCGCTGGCGGCCTGCGGATAGCCGCGATCGGCCTCCATCTTCACGCTGTGGACGAGATCGGGGAACTTGATCGCATCCTGAATGAAGAACACCGGGATGTTGTTGCCGACCAGATCCCAGTTGCCTTCCTGGGTATAGAGCTTGACCGCAAACCCGCGGACATCGCGCGGGGTGTCGACGCTGCCCGCGCCGCCCGCGACGGTCGAGAAGCGGACGAAGACGGGGCAAGTGGTGCCGACTTCCTGGAACAGTCCGGCGCGGGTCCATTCGGGGATCGCGCGGGTGACTTCAAAGGTGCCATGCGCGCCCGATCCGCGCGCGTGGACGATGCGCTCGGGGATGCGTTCATGGTCGAAATGGAAGATCTTCTCGCGCAGCACGAAATCTTCGAGCAGCGTCGGGCCGCGCGTCCCTGCACGCAGCGAATTCTGATTGTCCGCAATGCGGTGGCCGTGGTTGTCGGTCAGATGAGCGGGGCCATCCGAATGGTCGCCGTCAGCGGCGATATCCTGATGCAGTTCGCCCGCATTGCCGGTGTTGTCGGTGAAGGCCGCCGAGCCCTGGCCCTGCTGGTGATCGCGCAGCGCGTTGCCGGTTGCAGGCGATGTATCGGCGGGGGTGGGTTTGCGGGCCATGATGGGTATCCTCGAAGCGGTAAAAAGGAAAAACCCGGCAGCGCGGCGGGTTGGCGCTGCGCTGCCGGGCGGTAAATCAGTCGTACTGGTCGGCGAGACGATCGGCCATGCGCTCGCCTTCGCGGATTTCATTCAGTGCGGTCTGCACGACGGTGCGCGTGGTCGGATCAAGGTCGGTGGCCTTGAGCACTTCCTCGAACTTCTCGGCAAGGTAGTCTTCGCCTTCCTCGACGCGGTTCACCGCAACCTTGTCGCCGTTGGCGAAGAGGTCGGTGAGGTCCATCCATAGACGGTGGAGGCCGCCGGTCGCGGTGCCCTTGGTGACGAGGTTGCCGCCCAGACGGGTCAGTTCGGCATTCAGCGTATCGAGCGTCTTCTGGCGCTTGGCGGCCTGTTCCGACAGGATGCGCTTCAGTTCGGGCGACTTGGCGGTTTCGCCGGCCTTGCGATAGCCTTCGACCGAATCGTAGGTCGTGTCGATCAGCGTTTCGAGCGAAGTGGTGTCGAATTTCATGGCAGTTCCTTCATGCGTTGGCGCCGGATCTGTGTCCGGCTGTGCCCACTCAAGCAGGGTCGAGGCGATGATGTTCCACCGGGTGCGGGCAAATTGCCGCGATGTGTTTTCTTCACGGCAGGATGTGCGGGATTGCAGTCGCTTGCTCTCACACGGTGCACATCAGAGCGTATCCGCCCGCGCATGCGCGGAACTCTGCGGCACATCGCGCGCTTCTGTAGGCAAAGGAGATCGGTGTGACCCAGACGTTGACAGTAAATGGCGAGGTGCATGCGCTGCCCGATGATCCGCGGGTCTCGCTGCTCGATTTCCTGCGCGATGGCATTGGGCTGACCGGCACCAAGAAGGGCTGCGACCACGGCCAGTGCGGCGCGTGTGCCGTCATTCTCAACGGCGTGCGCATCAACAGCTGCCTGACGCTGGCCGCGATGCACGATGGCGACGAGGTGACCACGATCGAAGGGATCGGCACCCCCGAAGCGCCCTCGCCGCTACAGAAGGCGTTTCTCGACCATGACGGGTTCCAGTGCGGTTATTGCACACCGGGACAGATCTGCTCGGCGACCGCCCTGCTCGATGAGATGGATGCCAACTGGCCCAGCGATGCGAGCGATGATCTCCTCGCCCGGCTGACGATCACCGACGAGGAAATCCGCGAGCGGATGAGCGGCAATCTGTGCCGCTGCGGCGCCTATGCCAATATCGTCGCGGCGATCCGCGAAGTGGCGGAGCAACGCGCATGAAACCCTTCGCCTACACCCGCGCCGGTTCGCTCGCCGAGATTTCGCAGCACACCGGCGATGCCTCAGCGATGTTGATCGCCGGCGGCACCAACCTGATCGATCTGATGAAATTGCAGGTCGAAACCCCTGAAACGCTGTGCGACATTTCGCGCGTCGGGCTGACCGATATCGCAGACACCGACGATGGCGGGCTGACGATCGGCGCACTCGTCACCAACACCGATACCGCGGTGCACGAACGCGTGCGCAAGGATTATCCGGTGCTGTCGCGCGCGATCCTTGCCGGCGCGACACAGCAGCTGCGCAACAAGGCAACCACCGGCGGCAACCTGTGCCAGCGCACGCGCTGCTTTTATTTCACCAACCTCGACCAGCCGTGCAACAAGCGCGAGCCCGGTTCGGGTTGCGGCGCGATCGAGGGCATTGCCAAGCTGCACGCAATCCTCGGTACAAGCGATCAATGCATCGCCACCTATCCAGGCGATATGGCGGTGGCACTCACGGTGCTGGGCGCATCGGTCGAGATCACGGGCGCAGACGGCGCCGAGCGCAGCGTTCCCGTGGCCGATTTTCACCTGCTGCCCGGCAATACGCCGTGGCGTGAAAACGTGCTTGAGGACGGCGACGTTATCACCGCGGTCACGCTGCCCCCGCCGGTGGCGGGCCGACAGATCTATCGCAAGGTGCGCGAACGCTCGTCCTATGCCTTTGCGCTGGTGTCGGTCGCGGCGATCATCGACATGGAGGACGGGAAGATCGCGCGCGCCGATCTCGCCTTTGGCGGGCTGGCGCACAAGCCGTGGCACGATCAGCGCCTCGGCGAACTGCTGGTGGGCGAAGCGCCGAGCGCAGGCCTGTTCGACAAGGCCGCCGATCTCCTGCTCGAAGACGCGCGCGGCTATGGCGAGAACGACTTCAAGATCCCCCTGACACGCCGGACGCTCCGTGCCGTGCTCGAAGATGCGACGGGAATGACAACATGATGATCGCCCACGAAAAGCAGGACAAGCCCGACAACGCCAATCGGCTGGACGGGATGAAGCAGGGCGTGCTGGGCAAGCCCGTGTCGCGGCTCGACGGGCTCGCCAAGGTCACCGGCACCGCGCTTTATGCCGCCGAATATCCGGTGCAGGATTGCGCCGAGGGCGTGCTCATCACCGCCACGATTACGCGCGGCGTGGTCAACGCGATCGACAAGAAAGCCGCGCTGGCGATGCCCGGCGTGATCGCGGTGATCGACGATCCGCGTCTTACCACGCGCGCCGCGCAAGGCACCGCCGACGAAGCCCCGCAACAGAACCCGGCCCGCGTGGATTACTGGGGCCAGCCGATCGCGCTGGTCGTCGCCGAAACCTTTGAACAGGCGCGGCATGCGGCAAAGCATATCGTCGTCGACTACGGCGAGGAGATCAATCCGCCGCTCGACCCCGAAACCGCCAAGACCGAAGAACAGACCGAAGAAACGATCAGCCAGGGCGATCTGGACGCAGCGATGCGCGATGCCGCGCACAGCGTCGATGTGACGATCCGGACCAAGGGCCACGCGTCTGCCGCAATGGAACCGCACGCCGCGATCGCCAGCTGGGACGGCGATGATCTGACGGTGCACGCATCGCTCCAGATGCTCAATTACAACATCACCGAACTTGCGGACGCACTGGGCATCCGCGAACAGCACATCCGCTTGATCGCGCGCTATGTCGGCGGCGGGTTCGGATCGAAACTGGGGGTGAGCGAGGAAGTCGTCGCCGCCGCGATCGCAGCCGAGCAGATCGGCCGCCCGGTGCGGGTGGTGATGACCCGCCAGCAGGTCTTCGAAACGATCATGCGCCGCTCGGAAAGCAAGCAACGCCTGCGGCTCGCCGTCGATGCGGCCGGAAAGATGACCGGATTCGGCCACCATGCGCTGGTGAGCAACCTGCCGGGTGAGGATTTTGCCGAACCGATCCTCCAATCCTCGCACTTCCTCTATGCGGGCGAAAACCGCGAGCTGAAGCTCGAATTGGCGCGCGTCCACATGATGACCGCAGGCTCGGTGCGCGCGCCGGGCGAAGCCGTGGGGATGCCCGCGCTCGAGGTTGCGATGGACATGCTCGCCGAAAGATCCGGGATCGACCCGGTCAAGCTGCGCCTGATGAACATTCCGGACAAGGACCCCGAAAAGGGCATTCCCTTCTCCAGCCATACGCTCGCCGATTGTCTCAATCAGGGCGCCGAAGCGTTCGGCTGGAACAAGACGATCCGCACCCCCCGCCACACCCGCGAGGGCGAATGGTGGGTCGGCACCGGCATGGCGAGCGCGGCGCGCGTCCACAACGTGATGGAAGCCAAGGCGCGCGTGACGCTGAAAGCCGATGGGACGGCGGTGGTCGAAACCGACATGACCGATATCGGCACCGGCACCTATACCATCGCCGCGCAGGTCGTGGGCGAAATGCTGGGCCTTGCGCCCGACCGCGTGCTGGTCGACCTCGGCGACAGCCGCCATCCGCGCGGGCCAGGCTCGGGCGGAAGCTGGGGCGCGCCCTCGATCGGCTCGGCGCTCTATGTCGCTTGCAAGGCGATCCGCGAGGAACTGGCTGAGCGGCTCGGCGTCGACGAACCCGAACTGGCGCTGCGCGACGGCAAGGCGGCAAGCGGCACCAGCCTCGTCGAAGTGCTGGACGGCAAGGATATCGCCAAGATCGGCCATTACGAACCCGGTGCGATTGCCGAAGATTTCACCGCTTCGGGCTTCGGTGCGTTCTTTGCGCAGGTGCGCGTCAATCACTTCACCGGCGAAACGCGGGTCGATCGGATGCTCGGCGCGTTCGGGTTCGGCCGGGTGCTCAATGACAAGACTGCGCGCTCGCAATGCCTTGGCGGGATCACGTGGAGCATCGGCACCGCGCTGACCGAAGCGCTGGAGTTCGATGGCCGCGATGGCCACCTCGTCAACCGCGATCTTGCGGAATACCACGTCCCGGTAAACCGCGACGTTCCGGAACTCGATGTCATCATGGTCGAGGAACGCGACGGAGCGGCCAGTCCGATCCAGGCCAAGGGCATCGGCGAGCTTGGGATGTGCGGCGGCGCTGCCGCGATCGCCAACGCGATCTACAATGCCAGCGGCGCGCGGGTGCTCGAATTTCCGATGACGCCCGACCGCGTGATCGCGGCGATGCCCGACTGATTCCGGCGAGGGGGCGGCCTTGCGCCCCCTCTCACCCGGTCAGGGTGCGCCCGGCCCGATATAGCCGAGCTGGCTGGCGCGGAACACCGATTGCGCGCGGTTGACCGCGTTCAGCCGTTCGCACGCGCGGGTGATGTGGTAGCGCACACCGGCATGGCTGCAGCCCAGAATGATGCTGATCTCGTAATCGGTCTTGCCCTGCGCGATCCAGCTCAGGCACTCGACCTCGCGTGGGCTCAACTGGCACGCGGGCGGAAGATAGCGTGTGTCGCGACACAACCCGACATAGCCGCGCACGAACCGCCGGATCGCGGGCGCCAGCGTATCGGGCAGGGTATCGAAGACATCGTCGAGGCCCGCGGCAGGATCGGCTGCGCTGAGGACCGCTGCCCCGATCTGGCCGAACGGCAGGTGGACGGGCACCACGATCGCGGCAGCAAAGCCGGTGCGGGCGGCAAAATCGCCCTGCGATCCGCGCGCGGGCAGGGGATCTGCCCAGATCCCGCGTACGCCGCTGCCATCGATTAGGAACGGCTCGCTCTCCATCCGGCAAGCGCGCAGCACCGGGTTGTGGAGCGCACGCTCGCGGCATTGCCAGGGGGCAAGCGTGTCCTCGTCCCAGCCGAACACCGCGGAATTGAGCGCCGCGCCCGAGGCATCGACCATCGGTGCAAGGCTCGACAGATCATCCCACAGCATCAGCCGCAGACCCAGCCGCCGAACCTCGCGTGCAAGACCGAGCGCTGCGGGAAGGATCGCCGCACGGTCGCGGACCGTGACCAGATCGATCAGCGCCCGCGGATCGGGTGCGCGATCGAAACGATGCAGTTCGAGAACATTGGTGGCCAATTCGCATCTCCCGTGGCGCCATACGGCAGGTGGAGGGATCAGACCGGAGCGCAACCGCGCTTCCGCAGGACCGGAAGACTTGCGCAAGCGCGGCGACGAGTCCAATGCAATGTTGCAAATTTGCAAAGCGCAACTTTGCAAAGTGGGAGACTGCCTCATGTCGGTGCGCCAACGCCTGTTTGCCGGAACCCAGCTCAAGCAACTGCGCGAAAAGCATGAATTGCGGCAGGCCGAACTCGCCGCGCAACTCGGCATCAGCCCGTCCTACCTCAGCCAGCTCGAACATGACGACCGCCCGCTTACCGCCAAGCTGGTCGAACGCGTGGCGCGCCAGTTCCCGCTCGACTGGCAGGATTTCCGCAGCGACGATACCGAACAGCTTGCGCTGACGCTGCGCGAGGCGCTGGCCGATCCGCTCTTCGCCGCGCCCTTCGCGCCCGATGCGATCGCGCGGCTGGCCGAGCAGCAGCCCGGTTTTGCCAAGGCCTTCGTCGCGCTCCATGCAAGCTATCGGCGCACCACGCAGCGGCTCGAAATGGTCGACGAGGCGCTGACGCTCGATGCCGATGACGATGCGCGTCTGCCGTGGGAGGAGGTGCGCGACTGGTTTCATCTGTCGAACAACTATGTCGACCTGATCGACCGTTCGGCCGAAAGCCTCGCGCATTCGATCGCCGGGCCGGACGGGGTCGCCTCGACCGAGGCGCTGCGCCGCCATCTTGAGGATGCGCACGCGATCAATGTCGCGATTGCCCCCGGCGAGGCGCTCAGACGCTATGACCCGCGCGCCCGCGTGCTGCATGTCGCCGCGGCGCAGACCGGGCCGAGCATCCGGTTCCAGATCGCCTATCACGTCGCCGCCACCAGCCTCAGCGCGGCGATCCGCGAGATTGCCGAAAGCGCGCGGCTGAAAAGCGATGCCGCGCGCGAACTGCTCACCATCGGGCTGGCTAACTATGCCGCGGGCGCGCTGCTGATGCCTTACGGCGTATTCCGCCGCTCGGCGCGCGACTGCCGCCATGATGTCGACCGGCTGGCGCTGCTTTACCAGACCAGTTTCGAGCAGACCTGCCACCGCCTTTCGACCATGCAGCGCGAGGGCGAGCGGGGCCTGCCGATCTTCTTCTGCCGGGTCGACATGGCGGGCAACATCACCAAGCGCCATAGCGCCACCCGCTTCCAGTTCGCACGCTTCGGCGGGGCGTGTCCGCTGTGGGTGGTGCACGAGGCCGCCGCGATCCCCGACCGCATTCTGGTGCAGGTCGCCGAAACCCCCGATGGTCTGCGCTACATCTCGATTGCCAAGGGGCTGGTGAAATCGTCCGGAAGGTTCGACCGCACCCCGCGCCGGTTCGCGGTGGCGCTGGGATGCGAGGTGCAGCACGCCGCCGAATTCGTCTATGCCGACGGGATCGATCTGTTGTCCGAACGCGCGGCGACCCCGATCGGCGTGTCGTGCCGCATCTGCCCGCGGCTCGATTGCGACCAGCGCGCCTATCCGCCCAGCGACCAGCAGATCGCGGTCGACCTGTTTAGGCGCGGGGTGATCCCCTACGAAATGAAGACCTGACCCCGTTGTCACAGCATCGCCTGCAATGCGGGGCTGAGCCATTCCTCGCCGCTGCGCAGGACCATACGGGCGGCAAGCGCGTGCGCGGTGGCAAGCTGCTGCGCGCGCGGCAACGGCGCCGCGCCGAGCGCGGTCGCCCAAGCATCGGCCTGCATGCACGAGGGGTGCAGCACGCTGACCGCCGTGACCGAGCCGATCAACGGCTGGCCCGTCACCGGATCGAGCGTATGCGCGCCGCGCAGATAATCGCCCGAGGTCGCGACCGCGAGGCCGTGCAGCGCGGCCCGCAATCCGGGCAGGGACGCGGCGGGCGGAGCCTCCAGATCGACCCACCACGGATCGCCATCGGGGCGCAATCCGCGCCCCGCGCATTCGCCGCCGATCTCGACCAGCGCATGGCGCACGCCCCGCGCTGCGAGCAGATCGACCACTGCATCCACCGCAAAACCCTTGGCGATCCCCGACAGGTCGAGCCATACCCCGCCGGGCTGGTGCAGTGTCGCGCTGGCCGGATCGAAGGCGAGCCTGTGCCACCCGCATGCCGCACGCGCTTGCGTGAGCGCGGCGAGCGAAGGCGGTGCGGGAGCAGGGTTGGGGCCAAGCCCCCAAAGGTCGGTCAGCCGTCCCAGCGCGGGGTCGAATGCTCCGCCGCTCACCCGCGCCACCGCGAGCGCGCCGGCCATCACCTGTGCAAAATCGCGCGGCAGAGTGATCGTGCTGCCCGCCGGCGCGGTGTTGAAGTGCGACAGCAGCGAGGCATTGTCCCAATGGCTCATCTGCGCGCAGATTGCCGCCAGCCGCGCGGTAACCGCCTCTGTCAGCGCCGCCTCGCCCGCGGCGTGACCGCCGGATAGCGCCGCTTGCACCGACCACGTGGTTCCCATCGTCTCCCCGCCGAACACCGCCACCCGCGCTGCTGGATCGTGCCCGGCAAAGACTGCCGGGTCGATTGCGACAGGAACCGCGATTCGCGACGGCGCGGCGGCGGCGATCACGGTGCGAGGACTTCGAGCGTTGCGGTGTAGGTCATCCGCCGCTTGGCGGCCTTGGGGTTTTGCGGCTTGTCGTCGCTGGCCACCGCGTTGAGCCAGTAGAACCCCGCGCCCGGCCATTCGATCGTGATCCGCCCTTCGGCATCGGTGGTCAGGCTTTGCGCAGCGCTGTCGCTGCGATAGCGCCGCCCGCCGGGGATCACGTCGACCGCGAGGCCGGCGGCTGGCTGGCCGTCGATCAGGAACCGGAACCGCGCAGGCTCGCCGGCAACCAGATCGGTGGGGCGGGTTTCAGGGACGAATTCCAGCCCCTTGCCCGCCGGCGCGAATAGCGCATCGTCGGGTGCGCCCGCGGTGACGAAGAATTCGTTGCGGCCCGAGGTTTCGGTGAGGTCGAGATCGGTCGCGCCTGCGGGCAGTTCGTCGATACTGGCGATGCTGCGCGGAGCGGGTGCCGGGGCCGCGCCGGGGGCAGGCGGCGGGCCGCGGCGGCGGCCAATCGTCCACGCCTCGCCCTCGACCTTGAAGCTGCCCGAAATCCCGGCGGTCTCCATCCCGATCCGCCAGGTGCCGGGCTTGTCGATCCGCACATCGAAGGTCGAACGATAACGCAGCCGGCCGGCGTTTTCGACCGCGCCCATCGTCCCGTCGGGCGCCCAGACCTTGACGTTCTCGGCCGGCAACGCGGCGTGGTCCGCCTCAAACGGCGCGGTCGAAGCGCCGGCATCGACCGTCACCGATTGGCCCGTGTCGGACAGGACGGTGGTGGAGGGAAGCAGCCAGGCATTGTGCGCGGCGGCAGGCACGGCGCAGGTCAGCGCAGCGGTGCCCAGCAGGGCGAGAGTGCGGATCATCGAGGTTCTCCTGTTCGTATCGAAAGTTCAGCGGACGGCGATGGTCACGGCGCCAAGTTCGGTCTTGCCTGCAACGCGCGCGCCCTTCGCCGGGATCGTCAGCGGCACCGAGACCAGCTCGCGCCCGCCATCCTCGCGCGCGGCTTCGACGTGGAGCGTGTAGGCGCCGGCGTTCAGCCCCTTGGGCAGCGGGATGCGGTGCGCGCCGGGCGCACGCGTCGCGCCGCTCACGCCGTTGGCGGGCAAGTTGAGGCTGCGCCCGCCCTTGCGCCACCAGGTGCGCAGATCGGCGAGCCACTTGGTCCCCGGCTCGCTCCCGCGCTTGGCCACGTTATACCATACCGCCAGCGTGCGCGCCGGGCCGCCCGCGGCAGGCTCAAGCCACACCGCGACATAGGGCTTGTGATATTCGGCAACCTTCATCTGCGGGATCGTGATGGTCACGCTTTGCGCGGCAGCCACGGCCGGGGCGACCGCAACACCCGCGGCGAGGAGGAGGGGGAGTTTCATAAGGGGCAGGCTCCTTTGCAAAAGGCGTCAGAGGTGGAGGAAGAACAGGATCACCACGACCGGCACGGCGACCCCGATCCCGACCAGCGGCCAAGTCGATGGGCGGCGGCGTGCGTGGAGTTGCAGGAGCAGCAGCCCGGTGACGGTGAAGATGATTGCAGCAACCGCGAGCGCATCGATGAACCAGAACCACGCGGTGCCGGTGTTGCGGCCCTTGTGGAGATCGTTGAGGAAAGACACCGCGCCGCGATTGGTGATTTCGGCCTCGATCCGGCCGGTGGTGCGGTCGATGCTGGCCCAGGCGTCGCGCCCGGGGCCGGGCACGGTGAGATAGACCTCGTCCGCCGACCATTCGGCAGCGCGCCCGCCGGCGGCGATCCCCGTCACAGCTTCGAGATCGCGCGCGACCCGCGCAGGCAGCGGGGCAAGGCCGCTGTCCCGCGCCCCGGCCAGCGCGGTTTGTGCCGCGGGCGAGAGCCGGTCGTTGATCTGCCGCACTTGCGGTTCGCCGCCGATGCTGGCGGCATGGTTCAGCGTGATCCCGGTGACCGAAAAGACGAGGATCCCGGCCAGCGACACTGCCGCGCTTATCCAGTGCCAGGTGTGCAACTGCTTCGACCAGAACTGGCGCGAGCGGGTCTTGCCGGCAGCGCGCAGAGGTTTGGCGGTTCGCGCCGCAGGCAGCGCGGTGCTGCGGTTGTGCGAAAGGTTGCTTGCCACGTCGGTTCGGGTCCTTGCGATGTGAAATCAGGCTGTTCTCGGCACCCGCGCAATCGCCGGGCCGGATGGAAAAAAAGGGACGGAAACGGTGGCTTGGCGGCGCCGGACAGTATGTCCGGCGAGCCAGTGCACCGCGTCAGGGAATCATCGCCTAACACCGCAATTCCTTTTTGACAATGAGAGTGACTCGCAATAGCAGGACGGCATTGTTCATCCCCCTGACAGGAATTGCCATGTCCTCCACTCGCCTTGCCCCGCAGCTTCTCGCACTCGGCTGTGTCGGTGCTGCCGCCTTTGGCATGCCCGCAGCCGCGCTGGCGCAGGACACCGCGCCCCAGCCAGAACGGCGGCTGGGAACTATCACCGTGACCGGCACCGTGATCGAAGACAGCTACAGGCCTGACACCGTCGCCAACCCGCTCGTCACCCAGCCGCTGCGCGACACGCCGCGCACTGTCACCGTGCTCGACAAGAGCTTCCTCGACGATACGCAGGCGGTCAGCTTCAGCGATGCGCTGCGCAATGTGCCGGGCATCACGCTGGGCGTGGGCGAGGGGGGCGCAGGCTCGGGCGATTTCATCAATCTGCGCGGGTTCGATGCCAGCAACGACATTGCGATCGACGGCTTTGCCGACCGCCTGCAATACAGCCGTTCGGACGTGTTCAACCTTGAACAGATCGAGGTCTATAAAGGCGCGAACACCGCATTGTCGGGCGCGGGCGGGGCGGCAGGATTCATCAACCTTGTTACCAAGCGCGCTGCGGCCGAAACCTTCGCCAATGCCGATCTCAGCGTGGGCAACCGCGGCTGGCGGCGCGCGACCGCGGACGCCAATGTGCTGCTTGATGAGGCGCGCGGGATCGCGGCACGGATCAATCTCATGGCGCATGATCAGGATGTCGCGGGGCGCGATCATGTCGGCCGCTCGCGGTTCGGGATCGCACCGTCGCTGGCCTTCGGGATCGGGCAGGACACGACGCTGACCGCAAGCCTCCAATATCAGGAGGACGACAACCTGATCGACTACGGCGTGCCGCTGCTGGCCAGCGGCGCGGCGGCGAATTTCCCGCTGTCGAACTATTATGGCTGGCGCAATATCGACCGCGAGGAGCAGCAATTGCTGATCGCCACGGTCACGCTCGATCACCGGATCAGCGATGTCGTCAGCCTCAATGCAGGGTTACGCTGGGGCGAAGTGCAGCGCGAGGCGGTGTGGTCGACCCCGCGCCCCGCCAGTCAGGCAAGCCTGCAGGCCGCAGTCGATGCCATCGCGGCGGGCAACACCGCAGGCGCGCTTTACACCATCGGCGGGCCGCAGGGCTTTGGCCGGATCAGCCGCAACGAAGTCGCCGCCGCGCGTGCCGGGGTCGTGATTGACCACCCGGTGCGCGAAGGCGGGATCGGCAACAGCCTCGCGATCGGCGCGGAGATCAGCCGCGAAAGCCTGACCCGTGACACCATCACCACCACCGGGCTTGCCGGCACACAGCGCAACCTGTTCGCGCCCGAACCCGACTTTGCCGGGCCCTTCACGCAGAGCCGCACCTATGGCCTGTTCGACAACACCGCCGATCGCCTCGCGGTCTATGCCTTCGACACGCTCAAGATCGGCGAGGCACTGCAATTCAGCCTCGGCGGGCGGTTCGAACGGTTCGATGTCACGCTGGGCGGCACCAATTACGCGATGCTGACCACCCGCGACTTCCGCGAGGACCTGTTCAGCTGGCAGGCGGGCGCGGTTTACAAGCCGGCTGAAAACGCCAGCCTCTATGTCAGCTATTCGGATGCGCGCCAGCCGCAGACGCTGGGCGCGACCGGCACGGGCACCGTGACCACCGCCAATGCCGCGCTGCCTGCGCTGAAGAACGAGAATTACGAGATCGGCGGCAAGATCGACCTCTTCGGCGATCGCCTCGCGCTCGCCGCCGCGCTGTTCCGCAATAGCCGCGTCAACCAGCCGATCACGATCGACGGCGACATCGTGCTGGCCGGACGCCAGCGGGTGCAGGGCGCAGAGGTTTCCGCCACGGGCAACATCACCGATGCCTGGCAGGTCTTCGCGGCCTACACCTATCTCGATTCCGAGATCCAGCGCGCTGCCACCGGCGCGGAACTGACCGTGGGCGAGGAACTGGCCGGCGCGCCGCGGCACAGCGCGACGCTGTGGAGCACCTATGACACCGGGATCGGGCTTCGCGTCGGGGGCGGGTTCAACTATGTCGGCGAATTCAACACCCGCAATTCCTCGGTCGCGAACGCTGCCTGGCAGGGGGGCGATTACTGGCTGTTCAACGCGATGGCCGAATACCGCTTCACCGACAATCTCGCGCTGCAGATCAATGCCAACAACCTTGCCAACGAACGCTATTTCGAGCGGATCCGCGCGACCGATGGCTACGTCATTGCCGTGCCGGGGGAGGGGCGCACGGTGATGGGCACGCTTCGGGTGAGCTTCTGATCCGATGATCGCGCAAGCGCTCGCCTCCGACATCCCCGTCAGCGGGCGTGCGCGCTTCGGTGCAGGCCGGCGGCCGAGCTGGCGCGCGCTGGCGCTGGCGGCGGCGGCGCAGGCAGTGTTCGTGCCCTTGGCGCTGAGCTTGTCGGCGGAGATCGGCACAGCGCCCGAAGAACGGCTGGTGACGGTCGATCTGACCACCGCCGCGCCGCCGCCCGCCCCACCGCCGCCGCCGCCACCCGCGCCCACAGCGGAGCCGCCCGTCGATGCGCCGGCCGCGGTCAGCGCGCCGCCCGCGCCGCTCGCGCTGGCGGTGGCGGGGCCGGTGGTGCCGGTGCGGCTCGACCTTGCCGCGCCTGCGCCCGCGCCTGTTCCGATGCCGCCGGTGCCCGCGTCAGCCCCGGCCTTAGTCTCCGCTCCCGCGCCCGCCGCTGCGCCGCCGATGATTGCCGACAGCGGGCTCGAGACCAGCCTTGTCGCCGGCGATCCGCCGCGTTACCCCCACGAAAGCCGCCGCAAACGCGAACAAGGCACCGCGGTGCTGCTCGTGATCGTCGGCACCGACGGCCGGGTCGAGGCGATCTCGGTCGCGACCAGCAGCGGCTCGCGCCGGCTTGACGAGGCTGCGCTCAATGCCGTGCGCGGCTGGCGCTGGCAGCCCCGGCGACAGGCGGGCCAGGCGATCAAGGTGCGCGGGATCGTCGAAATTCCCTTTGTTCTCACCTCCGGCAGAAAGTCCCATCACCGTGCTGATTGCGATACCCCGAATTCTCGATGCCGACCGGCTGACGATGGTGCGCAGCGTGATCGACGCGGGCGAATGGACGGGCGGCACGGTGACATCGGGGGTGCAGGCGCGGCTGGTGAAGAACAACCTCCAGCTGCCTGAAGACAGTGAGGCCGCCGTGCGCGCCGGGCAGATCGTGCTCGCCGCATTGCAGGCCAATCCGCAGTTCATTTCCGCCGCGCTGCCGCACCGGCTCTATCCGCCGATGTTCAATCACTACGAAGGCGGGCAGGCGTTCGGCAACCATGTCGACAACGCGCTGCGCGTGCGCGCGGGCACCGACTGGCGGGTGCGCAGCGACCTGTCGATGACGATCTTTCTGGAAGACCCCGATAGCTACGATGGCGGCGAACTGGTGATCGAAACCGATTTCGGCGCGCAATCGGTGAAGCTCGCCGCAGGCGACGGGGTGCTTTATCCCGCCTCCTCGCTCCACCGGGTCGAGCCGGTCACACGCGGGCGGCGGCGGGCGAGTTTCTTCTGGGTGCAGTCGATGGTGCGCGATCCCACGGTGCGCGGTAATCTCTATCGGATGGATCAGGCGATCCAGTCGCTCGCCGCGAAGGTGGGGGTCGACGATCCGGGGATCGTTGCCTTGACGGGCACCTATCACAACCTGCTGCGCCACCACGCCGATGCGTGACGGCGCGGCAGATCACGGTGCGGGTGGTCAGCGCGCGGCGTTGGCCGCGGCATAACGCGCCGAGACCTTACCCCAGTCGACTACCTGCCACCACCCGTCGAGATAATCGGCGCGGCGGCTTTGGTATTTGAGATAATAGGCGTGTTCCCACACGTCGTTGCCGATGATCGGGGTGCCGCGCACCTCGGCGACATCCATCAGCGGGTTGTCCTGATTGGGGGTCGAGGTGATCGCCAGCTTGCCGTCGGCACCGACGATCAGCCACACCCAACCCGAGCCGAAGCGCGCGGTGCCCGCGGCCTTGAACGCGGCCTTGAAGGCATCCATCGAGCCGAATTGCGCATCGATCGCCGCCGCCAGCGCGGGCGAGATCGCACCGACGCGCGCGGCGGGCGCCATCGTCTCCCAGAAAAAGGTGTGGTTCCAGTGCCCGCCGGCATTGTTGCGCACCGCGGCCGGCAGCGTGCCCGCGCGCACCACCAGTTGCTCGATGGTCATCCCCGCCAGCGCCGGATCGGCGGCGACCGCCTTGTTAAGATTGTCGACATAGGCTTGGTGGTGCTTGGAATGGTGAACCGTCATCGTCGCGGTGTCGATCACCGGTTCGAGCGCATCATAACCATAGGGCAGCGGCGCGAGGGTGAAGGCGGCGGGCGCAGGCGTGGCGGCGGCGGGGGCAGGCGCAGGCGCGGTCTGCGCCACCACCGGCGCGCAGCCCGCGGCGCCCACCGCGGCAAGCGCAAGCGCGGAAGCAAGGGCGAAAGCGGCAGGACGGGTCATCGATCTCTCCAGATGGCAAAGGGCGGCCGCGCATGATCGCGCGCTGTTCGCCTCACAAACTTTCCTGCCACAAATATGTGTCTGCCGCGCCCCGGAAAATCCGGCAGGACGAACGCGGTGCAGGGCAGACCGATCAGCCGCGCGATGCATCGCCGCCGCGCCGGGGGCGCAGGCCCGCAACCGCGGCACGGATGCATCATTGGTCGGCGTTTCGTCGCACAAATATCGAAAAAACATCGCGCTCCTGATGGTTTCGCGCCAAGGGAGCCATCTGACCTTTGGACAGACTTGGAGGAATCCCCGTAATGCATCCCCGCACGCTTCTCGCCGGAACCGCGCTTGCCGCGCTTGCCGCGCCGCTTTCGGCCCAGACCGTCATTTCCACGGCGCGCACCACCCCGGTCGTCACCTCCACGGTCAACAATGGTCAGCCCGATTCGGTGCGGATCGAGACCGCGGGGTCGGTCACCGTCACCAGCGGCGCTGCGGTCACGGTCGACAGCAACCACGCGGTCACCAATGCGGGCAAGATCACGGTCACCAACGCCGACAATGCGACCGGCATTCTGGTGACGGGCGCGCGCACCGCCAACATCACCAATTCGGGCACGATCACGATCGATGAAACCTTCGCCCCGACCGACACCGATACCGACGGCGATCTTGACGGGCCGTTCGCGTCCGGCACGGGCCGCACCGCGATCCGCATCGACGGGCCGCTGACCGGCAACCTCGTCCAGACCGGAACGCTGGTGGTCGAAGGCAACAATTCGGCCGGCGTGCGCGCATCGGCACCGATCAACGGCGCGGTCACGCTCGAAGGCTCGACCACGGTGACGGGCAACAACACCGTCGGCGTCGCGCTGGCCGGCGCCACCGGCAATGTCCGGCTGGCCGGCACGATCTCGGTGCGCGGTCAGGATGCACAAGGGGCGGTGCTGACCGGCGATTACGCCGGCACCCTGAAAGTCCAGAGCACGATCACCGCAACCGGTTATCGTTCGACCACGCTCCCCGCTGACGTGACCAAGCTTGACGCGGACGACCTGCTGCAAGGCGGCAGCGCGCTGGTGATCGAAGGCAATCTGGCGCGCGGGATCGTGTTCGAGATCGCCCCGACCGACACCGACACCGCCAACCTCGACGAAGACAATGACGGGATCGAGGATGCCAAGGAAGGCACCACCCGGATCATCGCCTATGGCGCGGCACCTGCAGTTCAGATCGGCGGCGCAGCCGACATGACGATCGGCGCGACGCAGGGCACCAACAGCGGGTTCGGCATCGTGATGGCGGGCACGATCCTTGGCGACGGCGTTTATCAGGGCGTCAATGCCACCGGCATGCGGATCGGCGGACGCGGCGGCGATGTCGCCATCGCAGGCGGGATCGAGATCAACGGCCAGATCGGCGCCGCATCGCGCGGGGGCAATGCCACCGCGCTCGAAATCGCCGGAACCACCACTGCCGCGCTGCTGCGCAACAACGGCACGCTGGCCGCTGCGGTGAGCGGCACCACCGGCACCGGCACCGCCACCGGCCTGCTGATCGGCGCGGATGCCACGGTTCCCGTGCTGCGCACCAATCGCACGATTTCGGCCGGCACCATCGCAACCGGCAGCGCCTATGCGATCCGCGATCTTTCGGGGACGCTGGGCCTCATCGAAAACAGCGCGACCATCAGCGCGACCGGCGCCGCGGCGGGTTCGGGCCGCAATATCGCGATCGATCTGACCGCGCGCAGCGATGACAGCATCGTGCGCCAGATCGTGGTGTCGCCCAGCGTGGCCGCACCCACGATCACCGGTGATATCCGGCTGGGCAGCGGCAATGACCTCGTCGAAGTGCTCGACGGCGCGCTGGCGGGCAATATCTTCTTCGGTGCCGGCACCAACCGGCTGGTCCTGTCGGGTGACGCGGTGATGTTGGGCAATGCCGATTTCGGCGGCGGCGCGGGCACGATGAGCCTTGCGGGCACCGCGGCCTTTGCCGGCGTGCTTGCCAATTCGGCCAATGTCGCGGTCAATGTGGCGGGCGGCTCCTTCGGGATCACCGGCGCATCGACCATCGCCAGCCTCGACATGGGGGCCAATTCGATCCTCGGTGTGACAGTGGGCGGTGCGGCGGGCACCAACACCGCGATCACGGTGACGGGTGCGGCAACCTTTGCCGCCGGCACCAAGGTGCGCGTGCGGTTGACCGATCTCACCACCGCCGGCGGCACCTATGGCGTGCTGACCGCAGGCAGCCTGACCGGCGCGAGCAACCTCACCGCCGACAACACGCTGCTGCCGTTCCTGTTCAAGGGCGCGCTGGCGGTGAGCGGGAACACGCTCAACGTCACCGTGGCGCGCAAGACCGGCGCGGAGCTGGGGCTCAATGCCTCCGAAACGATCGCCTATGACCCGCTGTTCGCCGCATTGTCGAAGGACGTGAAGGTGTCGAACCTGTTCCTCGGCATCACCGATGCGACCGTGTTCCAAGCCTATGTCGCGCAGACGCTGCCCGATCATGCGGGCGGCAATTTCCAGGGCCTGAGCCAGGGCCTGCGCGCCTTCAACCGGCATTTCATGGACCCCGATGCGCCGTTCGACGCGGTCGGCAAGTTCCGGGTGCTGGCCGATGTCGCCAGCTGGAACAGCGAAAAGGACCGCGGCGAGAGCGCGGCCTTCGACCTGTCGGGCTATGGCGCACGGCTCGGGGTGGAATACCTCACCGCGATCGGCGCTTTCGGCGTGACCGGCAGCTATCTGTCGAACGAGCATGACAGCGGCCTCATCGCCAACACCGTCAAGGGCACCAGCTACGAAGCGGGCGCACACTGGCGCGGCAAGTTCGGCCCCGTCATCGCCTTTGCGCGCGCGGGCGCGGGCAAGGCAGATTTCTCGGGCACGCGGCTGTTCCAGGGCGCGGGCACCGATGCCGCCAACTACACCATCGCACGCGAATGGAAGGGCGACTTCATCAGCGCCGCGGGTGGTGCCTCGATCGAGGGCGGCGGGCAGTTCTTCTTCTTCCGCCCGTCGGTGGTGGTCGATTATCTGCGCCTGAAGGAAGACGGCTATACCGAAACCGGCGGCGGCAATGCCTTGAACCTTACGGTCGATGCGCGGTCGAGCAAGCAGGTCGGCATCAACGGCGCGCTGGCAGTCGGGGCCGATCTGTTCGGGATGCAGCGCAACGACCGCGGCTGGCTGCGGATCGAGGCAGAAGGCGGCTGGCGCGAACTTTTGACCGACGATCTGGGCGATACCCGTGCGCGCTACAACACCGGCACGCCGTTCACGCTGGCCAGCGAAGGCGGCGGCTCGGGCTGGTTTGCGCGCGCACGCGTGATGGGCGGCAGCGGCAGCTACCGGATCGGCGGCGAGGCGGGCCTCGAAGACCAGTTCGGCAATCTGGGCTACAGCCTGCGCGCGTCGCTGCGGGTCGGTTTCTGACGATACGGCAGGAGGGGGTTTGGCCCGTGCCAGACCCCCTTCAGACCCGTTCAAACGCCTGTTAGACCGCGTTCAGCGGAGCGTCACGGCGCTGTTTCAGGTGGAAGCGAAGCTCTACGGAGTAGAAACATCGCCCGCAGCATCATCCTGCATCGCCACCAGATAATCGACGATCTGCGGCACCGCGGCCGCGTCGACCGGCGCCTTGTAGAGCGACTGCATCTTGCCCACGATCGATTCCCACTTCTCGCGCGGGACGCGGGGCTGCTGGAGCATGGTCGAGGGCGAATGGCACGCGGTGCAATTGGCGATCACCGCATCGCGGCCTGCAAGATCGGGCAGCTCACCGGGATCGTCGGGCAGCGTGATGCTCGCATCCTGAAACGTCACCGGCGGCGCGGAATCGCAGGCGGCGAGCAGCGCCAGCAGCGGTAGAGCGATCAGCGGCTTCATGATGCCCTCAGGGTGATGCGTTCGATCACGTTGCGGGCATAGCCCGAAGGGTTCCAGACCAGCGCATCGGGCTGAACCGCGCCCTTGGTGTTGGCCGCGCGCACGCCGATTTCGGCAAGGTCGCCCGCGACCTGCGGCAGCGTCAACCGCCAGCGGCGGAAGGCATAGGGGCCGTGTTCTTGGGGTCCGAGTTCGCAGGGAATTTCCCAGCCCTTGCCGACCAGATCGACGCGTTCGACCCCGCAATCACCGCCAAAGGCAAAGCCTTCGAGCGTCACGGGTTCGCCCAGCGCAACCGTGTCGCCATCGGCGTGGCTGGTGATGAAACTGCGCGGAGGCATCGCGGTGATCGGGACGGTGGGAAAATCCTTGTCACCCGGCGCGACCGGTGCGGTGGGAAAGCGGTAGGTTTCGGCCATGTAATGGCTCTCGTCCTCGCCGGTCAGCACCTCGATGGTCGAGAGCATCTTGACCCAATAGGTCGAAAACCACCCCGGCACGACGATCCGCAGGGGAAAGCCGTGGAGGATCGACAGCGGCTCGTCGTTCATCGCCCAGGCGACCAGCACATCATCGCGCAGCGCAATATCCATCGGCACCGACTTGATGAACTGCGGCGCGCCGTCGGTCAGCGGCACGTCGAGCCCGGCAAAGCGCACGCGCCGCGCCTGTGGGGCGATGTCGCCCGCCAGCGCCAGCACATCGCGCAGCCGCACCCCGGTCCACTTGGCGCAGGCCATCGCGCCGTTGCCCCACTGCGTGCCGGTGACGCGCGGCTGCGACAGGCCGCGCCCGTTGCCCGCGCACTGGTTGACCGCAACGATCGAGAGCTGTTCGCCCGCGGCCGCGATCTGGTCGAGCGTCAGCGACACCGGCTTGCCGACCGCGCCGCCCACCGCCACGCGGTGCGCGCCTGCCTTCACCTCGGTCGGCATCGCCCAGTTCCAGCGCACGAAATGCTGCGCGTTGGGGGTGATCGTGCCTTCGCGGAAGACGGCCATCGGCGCTTCGAGCAGCGGCGGGCGGATGCGCTGGACGATCATCCCGCTCTTGCCCGGAAAATCGGGGGTGGTGGGCCTGAGGCTCGGCCCGCCGGGCAGGCCAAGGTCGATCATCCCGGAAAGCGATGCGACCGCAGGCGCCGCCAGCGCAGCGGTGCCCGCACCGGCGATCAGCGCGCGCCGGGTCAGTGCCCGTTCGGTCATGCGTCCGCCGCTTCCAGCCGGGCGATCAGCGCGCGGATATCGGCCACTTCGAGACCATGCGCAGCGATCAGATCGGCTATATCGTCGATCCGCGCCATTTCGCCATCGTCGCGCATGATCGAACAGATCACTGCCGCATCGCCCGCGCCCGCTGCCCTCGCCAGATCGATCGCCGCCTCGCACGCCGCCGCGCGCTCGCGCACGCCGCCCGCGCGGGCGATCAGCGGGAAGACGTGGCCGGGCGAATGGATGTGCTGAGGGCCCGCATCGTCGGCAATCGCCACGCGCACCGTGTGCGCGCGGTCAGCCGCCGAAATGCCGGTCGAGACACCTTCCTCGGCCTCGATCGAGCGCGCGAACGGCCGCCCGGTCTGGCGCGCGGTGCCGGGATTGATGAGGGTGAGGCCAAGCTGCGCAGCACGCTCCGGCGTGACCGAAAGGCAGATCAGGCCGCGGCCATGCGTCGCCATGAAATTGATCGCTTCGGGGGTCACGTGGTGCGCGGCCACCATCAGGTCGATATCCCCGCCGCGCAGCGCGTCGCCCGCGATCACCACGATCCGCCCGGCAGCAATCGCCGCCAGCGCCGCGTCCAGATCGCCGCTCATCAGGCGAGATCCCGTCCGGCGGCAAAGCTTTTCGCGCCGAGCACCACCTGCTTGCCCACCAGCTCGATCTGCCCGCGCGCGCGTTCGTCAAGGCATTCGCCATCGGGGGAGAACAGCCCTTGATAGGTGCGGATCGTGGCGCCCATCGGGGTCGGCCAGCCGCGCAAGGCATGGGTGATCGCGCGCATCGTCAGCAGCGTCGACATGGATGCCTGATCGCCGAAGGCGGTGGCGATCAGCCCGACCGCGCGGCCATCGAGATAGGGGCGCTCATCGCGCGCGAGGTCTTCAAGATAATCGAGCGCGTTCTTGATCACGCCCGAAATCGTGCCGTGATACCCCGGCGCGGCGATCAGCAGACCGTCCGCCGCGCGCACCGCTTCGACCAGTTCTGCGCCCATTTCGGAAGTGTATCCCGGCCCGCGGTAGTGCGAGAGGGCGGCGCAATATTCGCCGCCGAACACGGTCACTTCGGCCCCGTCGGCAGCCGCGATACTGGCCGCGAGCCGCAGCGCCTGTTCGGTCGAGGAACCGGGATTGACCGTGCCGCCGAGGGCCACAATGCGGGTCATTGGGGGGTGATCCTTTCAGAGAGATAGGCTTCGAGCCGCGCGGTCTGCGCAGGCGTGAAATGGAGGCCGAGCTTCGTGCGCCGCCACAGGACATCCGCGGCGGTGCGCGCCCATTCGCTGGCGACAAGGTAGTCGACTTCGGCAGCGGTAAGGCCGTGGCCGAAATCCTCGCCCAGATCGGCAAGGCTGACCGCATCGCCAAGGAAGGCAGAGGCGCGCGTGCCGTAAAGCCGGATCAACCGCTGCGCGGCGCGCTGCGAGAGGAAGGGATAGGCTGCGGCAAGCTCGGCGATCCTGGCACCCGCCTCGGTTATGGCGAAATCGCCGCCGGGCAGGCTGGCGCTGCCCGTCCAGTCGCCACCTTTCAGCGCGGGGAGGTAGGGCGCAAGCTGATCGACCGCTTCGGCGGCGAGGTGGCGATAGGTGGTGATCTTGCCGCCGAACACCGACAATAGCGGCGGCGTGCCGTCGGTGCCGCCATCGACCTCGAAGCGGTAGCCGCGCGTTGCCGCCTCGGGCTTGCCCGAACCGTCGTCGACCAGCGGGCGGACGCCGGAATAGGTCCAGACGACATCGTCGGGCGTGACGGGTGTGCGGAAATATTCCGATGCGCCCGCGCACAGGTAGGCGATTTCCTCCGCGCTCGCCTTCACTTCGGCCAGCGATCCGTCGTGATCGACATCGGTGGTGCCGATCAGCGTGAAATCGGTCTCGTAGGGGATCGCAAAGAAGATCCGCCCGTCGGGCAGCTGGAAGAAATAGGCATAGTCGTGATCGAACAGGCGGCGCACCACGATATGCGAGCCGCGCACCAGCCGCATCTTCTGCGCCGAAGGCTCGCCCGCACGGCCCAAGAGGTCGAGCACGCGCGGCCCGGCGGCATTGACCACGGCGCGGGCGCGGAAGGTCTCGCCGCCCGCCGTGATCCGCCACACCTCACCCTCGCGGGCGAGCGCGGTAACCTCGCAGCGCGTCCTCACCTCGGCCCCGCGATCCGCCGCATCGCGCGCGTTGAGGATGACGAGGCGGGCATCGTCGACCCAGCCATCCGAATAGGCAAAGGCGCGGGTGTATTGCGGTTGCAACGGCGCGCCGGCGGGATGGCGGGTCAGATCGACGCCCTCGGCCGCCGGAAGCCGCTTTCTGCCGCCAAGGTGGTCGTAAAGAAACAGCCCCAGCCGCACCAGCCAGCGCGGGCGCAGTCCGGGGCGGTGGGGCAGGATGAAACGCAGCGGCCAGATGATATGCGGCGCAATGCCCCATAGCACCTCGCGCTCGCTCAGTGCCTCGCGCACCAGACCGAATTCGTAATGTTCGAGATAGCGCAGTCCGCCGTGGATCAGCTTGGTCGAATTGGACGATGTCCCCTCCGCCAGATCGCCGCGTTCGAGCAGCAGCACGCGTGCTCCGCGCCCTGTCGCATCGCGCGCGATCCCTGCGCCGTTGACGCCGCCGCCGATCACCGCAAGGTCGAAAGTCTGCTCCATCAGATCACCCATTCGGCAAAGCCCAGCGCCACCACGAGCGAGGCGATGGTTGCTGCCAGCACCGGCATCACCGCGCGCCAACCGAGGCCCAGCAGCAGATCGGTGCGCGTCCGCATCGCAGTGGCGGTAACCGCGAGCAGCAGCAATGTCTTGGACAAAGTGAGCGAGGCGGCGGCAACCTGCGCGGGCAGGGTGACGAGCGAATTCAACGCAACCAGCGCGAGGAAGGCCAGAATGAAGCCCGGCAGCAGCGGCACTTTTGCGCGGCCGACGCCGGCGGGCAGCGGCTGCGCGCGCGCGATCCACAGCGCCGCGAGCGTGACCAGCGGGGCGAGCAATGCGACGCGGGTGAGCTTCACCACGGTTGCCTGCGCGCCCGCTGCATCCGACACGGCAAAGCCTGCACCGATGGCCTGCGCCACGTCATGGATCGACGCGCCGACCAGAAAACCCGCCTGCGCATCGGTAAAGCCGAGCATCTGGGTCAAGGGCGGATAGGCGATCAGCGCGATCGCGCTTGCGGCGGCAAGGATCACCAGTGTCAGGGTGAACTGCGCCTGATCCACCCGCTCGCGCCCGATCACGCCATAAAGCGCCAGCGCCGCCGACGCGCCGCAGATCGCGGTCGCCCCGCCGCCGAGCAGCCCGATCGCCGGGCTCTGCCCCGTCGCCTTCGCGGCGGCGAGCGCGGCGACAAGCGCCGAGGCCATCACCAGCGCGAGCCCCGCAAAGGGAACCAGCCCCATCGCGGCGACCTGCATCGCGGTGACCTGCAATCCTAACAGCGCGATCCCTGCGCGCAGGCCGTGGCGGGATACCGCGTCGAGCCCGTCATGCGTGCGCGGATCGGCGGAGGCGAAATTGAGCGCAAGGCCGAGCAGCAGCCCGGCGAGGATCACCGGCACCCCGTAATTCTGCGACAGCCACGCCGCCGCCGCGCCCGCGATGGCACTGATCGCAAGACCGGGGACGAAGCGCGACAGCGGCTTCTTCTGCGCGCGCGCCGCATCCGCCGTATCGGCGAGCATCATCTCGCCATAGAGATCGCCGGCAAAAGCCTCGAACTGGGGGGCGGGGCCACGCTTCATGCGCGTCTGATCCTGCTCTGTCTCACGGTGTCATATCCCTAACCCGAGCCGTCCGCTTTGGCAACCACGGCCGCCTATGCGAACAGATCAGCCCCGTCTTGCGGGCGCCGGATCACGGGGATGAGCCACTGGAACCACGCCAGCGCCACCAGATAGGAGGCCGAGGCAAACACGAAGAGCGGCACGAAGCCATAACCTGCATCGAGCACGCGGCCCGCGACAAGGCTGATCGCGACCCCGCCCATGTTGCCCATGAACGCGCCGAAGGCCGTGACGCGGCCGACCTTGGCCTGCGGAACGACATCGGTGATCGTCGAGAACAGCGAGAGCGAGAAGCCCTGATGCCCCGCCATCACCACCCCGATCATCACCGCCACGGGCCAGAAACTGTCCATCGCCAGCACCAGCGGCAGCGGCGCGACGATCAGCGCGCAGGCGAGCATCACGCTTTTGCGCACGCGGTTCGGGCTCCACCCGGCTTCGAGCAGGCGGGTCGAAATCCATCCGGCACCCAGCGCGCCAAGCCCCGATCCGGCAAAGGCAATTGCCAGCGGCACGGCAAGCTCCAGTGTCGAAAGGCCGAATTCCTTGCGGTAGTAATCGGCGAGCCAGAAATTGATGAACCACCAGGTCATGTCGGAAAGCGCCTTGGCGACGACGATGCCCCACGTCTGGCGGCTTTTCAGAATCGCGCCGTAAGCCTCGCCGCCGGCAACCTCGCCTTTCGATGCGTCCCGGCGCGTGTGCAACTGCGCGATCCCGCGCGCCAGCCACATCCACGCGATGAGCGAGACAAAGCCGCCGATCCCGCCCGCCACCAAGGCCCCGCGCCACCCGACGCTGAGCGCGAGCGCGGGGATCACGAAAGGCATCGCGATCGTGCCTGCGCCCGCCAGCAGCGTCGCAAAGCCGAAGGCGAAGCTGCGCTTGTCGGGCGGGAACAGCGTGGCGACGGTCTTGATCGTCAGCGGAGTCTGCACCGCCTCGGTCACGCCGAGGCCCATGCGCGCCGCGATCACGTGGGAGGTGGTGATCGCCCAGCCGTGCGCGATCGCGGCAAGGCTCCACGCCGACGCGCCGACCTGCATTGCGCGGTTGACCGACAGGCGGTCGACCAGCCAGCCGGTGAACAGGAAGGCAAAGGCCGCGGAAAACTGCGTCACCGCGGCCAGATCGCCGAAGTCGCTGTCGCTCCAGCCGAAATCGGCCATCATGTCGGGCTTCAGGATCGCGATGATCGGGCGGTCCATCGCGTTGAACACGCCCGCGATGCACAGCACCGTGAACAGCGCCCAGCGCAGCCGCACGGGGATGGCGGTGTGATGGGGTGGAGAAATGTCAGCGGCCATCACGGGTTCCTAACGAAAGCAGCAGGGAAAGCGCAAGCATGGGGCAAGCCGAGACACAAAGGGCCGCCGGATCGCTCCGACGGCCCCTCGTGATTGCAATCCTCGGGCGCGATCAGCGCGTCCGCACGCGCAGGGACACGCCGACATAACGATCCGCATCGCGCGGGATCTGCAAGCGGCGGCCGTTCTCGATGTTAAGCAGCACGTAGCTTTCATCGGTGATGTTGCGCACGTGGAAGGTCAGCCGGTACTTGTCCTCGATATCCGACACCCCGATCGAGGCATTCCAGATGCCATAGGGATCGATCCGGGTGTTGGGCGACTGGCCAAGGTCCGAATATTGCGTGCTGGTATGGCGGTAATCGGTGTTGAGATAGAGCACCGCCGCATCGCCGAGCTCCTTGGTGTAGTCGCCGCCCAGCGTATAGACGAAGCGCGGGGCGAGCGGCAGCACGGTGCCGTTGCGCGCATCGGGCGCGCCGGTGGTGGGGTTGGGGTTGAATTCCTTGACCCGCGCATCGGCATAGGCGGCGCTGGCGCGCAGGTTGAGGCCATCGACCGGGTTGACGATCAGATCGGCTTCGAAGCCTTCGCTCTTCACCGTGCCCGCATTGGTCAGGTTCGAGATCGTCGCGCCGTTGACGACGATGAAGTTGTTGGCCTGGAACCCGTCATATTCGACCGTGAAGGCCGCGACATTCAACTGCACGCGGTTGTCGAGGAACTGCGTCTTTGCGCCAATTTCGAAGCTGTCGGACAATTCCTCGTCAATCGGCACCGCGTTGTTGGGGGCGGTGTGGTTGAAGAAGACGTTGAAGGCCGGGCCCTTGTAGCCGCGGGTGTAGGACCCGTAGAACATCACATCGTCGCTCGGCGTGAATTGCAGCACCGCCTTGCCCGACAGGTTGCCGTTGGTTGTTTCGCCGCGGCTGGTGTTGGTGCCGTTGCCGCCGTTGGCGATCAGGCCGCCCGCGGGGTTGAGGTTGGTGCCCGGGCCTGCCGCCGGAAGCCCGGTCGCCGCATTCACGGCGGGCGCGCGGGTGTGCGTGAAGGACAGATCGTCCCAGGTGTAACGCAGGCCGCCCGTCAGCGAGAGCTGCTCGGTGAAGCGGTAGGTCGCCTGGCTGAAGATCGCATAGTTCTTCGATGTCACGTCGCTGCGCGAGGTTGCGGTCGGGAACAGCGTGTTGACCCGGTCATTGAGATTGCACGGCACCGCGCCGCCCGGCAGCGCGGGCAGGGTCGAGGTCGCGCAGGTCACGCCGCTGCGGGTGAAATCCTGCGAGTTGTCGGACCGCCACGCGAACGCGCCGACCTGATAGAAGAACGGCGCGCTCTGATCCGAGGCAAGCCGGATTTCGGCCGAAACCTGCTCGGTCTTGACCGTGCCGACATCGTGCAACTGGCCCGCGCCGACGATCGCCCGCGGCAGGAAATCGCCTTCGCGAAATTCGGTATTTTCCCAGTTGCGATAGCCCAGCACGACGCTGAGCGTGTGCGTGTCGCTGAGTTCGAAATCGCCGTTGCCGGTCAGGCTCCACTGCTGGTCCTCGGCGCGGGTTTCAAAGTCGTGATTGACGAAGCGCTGTCGCTCGCCAATTGCCACGCCGTTCGGCAGCGCGAGCAGCGCATCCTGCACCGCGCCGCGGCTGGCGCCGGTGACATCGGTGCAGCAATCGTCGTCGGCCTCATAGTAATCGGCGATCAGGCGGACGGTGCTGATGTTGTCGTCATAGTCGAGAATGCCGCGCACGCCGAACCGTTCGTAGCCGTTGACCTTGTTGTTCCGGCCGCCATTGATGTTGGTGATGTTGCCATCATAGCTGCCGTAGAACCCGGTCACGCGGCCGCTGAGGTTTTCGGCGATCGGCCCGCTGATCGCGGCGCGCAGGCGGTATTCGTCGCCTTCGAACCAGTCCGCACCGACTTCGGCTTCGAGGGTGTCGGTCCCGCCCTTGGAGACGATGTTGACCAGACCTGCCGAAGCGTTGCGGCCGAACAGGGTGCCCTGCGGCCCGCGCAGCACTTCGAGGCGCTGGATATCGACCAGATCCATGAAGGCCTGACCCGAACGGCTGAGCACGACGCCATCGACAACGGTGGACACACTGGGTTCTGCCGCGACCGAGAAGGTGATCGTGCCGACACCGCGCATCACGATCGCGCTGTTGGCGCTGGTGGTGCCCTTGCGGAAGGTCACGGAAGGCACGACCGCGCCGATATTCTCAAGGCTGAAGACCGCAGCCTGATCCAGCCGGTCGCCCGAAACCGCGCTGATCGCGATCGGCACGTCCTGGACGTTTTCCTCGACCTTCTGGGCGGTTACGACGATTTCTTCGACCTGTGCCAGCACCGGCGCGGCGGCGGTGAAGGCCAGTGTGCTGGCGGTCAGCGCAAGCGTGCGCAGCGCGAATCGGGTGGTGGTGGGCATTGCTGTGTTCTCCCCTCTGGACGTGATCGACTCTTACGGGCGGCAGGTTTCAGCCTCCGCTCGAACGGTCGATCTTTGCGGGTCGGGTTGCGCTTTTGGCTTGGCTATGTCAAGCGGTGTCAGACGAGACCGAGCAACCGGTCGGAGAGGGATTGCACAGCGCAGATGGTCGAAATGACACCATGCGACGGGGGATTTGCACTGCGTCTGGCAGGCCGCGACGTGCTGCGCCATGTGCCCGAAAGCCTCGCGATTTCCTTGGCTTGCGGCGCGCCGGAGGTGACGATGGTGCGCGGCAATTTTCGCCTGTTGGATGCGCCTGTTGCCGCAGGGCCACTATCGCGCGCAGAAGCGGAGGGGGCGGGGCGGATGGTGCTTTCGAGCGCCGATGATACCGCGAGACTCGCGGTCGTGCTCGATGGGGCGCGCCTCACGCTCACCGCGCTGTCGCCGCACGACCGGATCACGGTGGATTTCGCGCTCGAAGATGGCGACGTGCTGTGGGGCGGGGGTGAGCAGATGAGCTACCTCGCGTTGAACGGCCGCAATTTCCCGATCTGGACGAGCGAGCCCGGCGTCGGGCGCGAACCCGGCACGCATCTTACAGATCAGGCGAGCGCCGATGGCAGCTTTGCCGGCGGCGATTACTGGACGACCAACTATCCCGAACCCACCGTGCTGTGTTCGGGCGGCTGGGCGATAAGCCTCGCCAATGCCGAATATGCCGAACTCGACGCGCGGCAGCCGGGCATCCTGCGGGTGCATGTCTGGTCTGGCGAGGTTATTATCGACCTGTTCGAAGGCACTCCCGCCGAACTCACCCGGCAGTTGGGCGAGCGGTTCGGCCCGCGTCAGCCCCTGCCCGAATGGGGGATCGGCGGCGCGGTGGTCGGGCTGAAACAGGGCGATGCCAGTTTCGAACGGCTCGAACATCTGCTGGAAGCCGGAGCCGCCATCAGCGGGTTGTGGTGCGAAGACTGGGTCGGCGTGCGCGAGACCAGTTTCGGGCGCCGGCTGTTCTGGGACTGGCAGTGGAATGCGCAGCGTTATCCCGATCTGCCGCTGCGCATCGCCGCCTTGAAACAGCGCGGCATCCGCTTTCTTGGCTATGTGAACCCCTATCTCGCGGTCGATGGCCCGCTGTATCCCGAGGCTGCGGCCAAGGGATATTTCGCCAGATGCCTCGACAGCGATGAACCCTACGCGGTCGATTTCGGCGAATTCTATGCCGGCGTGGTCGATTTCACCAATCCCGAGGCTGCCGCGTGGTTTGCCGAAGAGGTGATCGGCAAGCGGATGCTCGATTTCGGGCTCGATGGCTGGATGGCCGATTTCGGCGAATATCTCCCCACCGACCTGCGCCTCTTCGATGGCGACCCGATGCAGGAGCACAACCGCTGGCCGGTGCGCTGGGCCGAGGTCAATGCGCGCGCTGTCGCCTCGCGCGGGCGCACGGGCGATGTGCTGTGGTTCATGCGCGCCGGGCACACCGGCGTCTCCGTGCATTGCCCCTTGCTGTGGGCAGGCGACCAGTCGGTCGATTTCAGCCGCCATGACGGGATCGGCACGGTGATCACCGCCGCGCTGTCATCGGGGCTGGTCGGCAATGCCTTCAGCCATTCGGATGTCGGCGGCTACACCAGCCTGTTCGGCAATGTCCGCAGCGAGGAATTGATGCTGCGCTGGTATGAACTGGGCGCCTTCAGCCCGGTGTTTCGCACCCACGAGGGCAACCGGCCCGACGACAATCTCCAGATCGACAGCAACGACACGCTGATCGCGGGCTTCGTGCGCTGGAGCCGGGTCCACGCCGCGCTCGCGCCCTATGTGCAGCACCTTGTCACCGAGGCGCAGGCAAACGGCCTGCCCGCACAGCGCGCACTGTTCCTGCACTATCCCAAGGACGCCGAGACCTTCACCATCCAGGACCAGTTCCTGTATGGCGCGGACATGCTGGTGGCCCCCGTGATCGAGCAAGGCGCCGAGGCGCGCCGGGTCTATCTTCCGGGCGAGGGCGCGTGGCGCCACTTGTGGAGCGGGCGCGATTACGCGCCGGGCTGGCACGATGTTGAGGCCCCGATCGGCGCGCCGCCGGTGTTCTATCGCCCGGCCAGCGCCTTTGCCCACATCTTCGAAAGCTTAGCCGCATGAGCCGCGCGAACATCCGCGATGTCGCCGCGCGCGCCGGGGTGGCGGTGAAGACCGTCAGCCGGGTGATGAACGGCCACCCCTATGTCAGCGCCGAACTGAAGGCGCGGGTGGAAAAGGCGATGGCGGAACTCGACTATCGCCCTTCGGTCGCGGCGCGCATCTTGTCGGGCGCAAAATCGGGGCAGGTCGCGCTGATCTACGACAATCACAGCCCCTATTACATGTTCCAGATCCAGAAGGGCTGCTGGGAGGTGTGCCACGACAACGGCATCCGCCTGCTCGCCCAGCCGGTCGATGTCGCCGATCCGGCGGTGGGCGATCAGGTGCGCGGGCTGGTGCGCGAAACCCATGTCGACGGGATCATCCTGTCCTCGCCCGTGACCGATTGCGAAAGCGTGCTGCGCGCGCTCGAAGGGATGGACGTGCCCTTCGTGCGGATTTCGCCCGGCACCAACCATGCGCTCACCTCGAGCGTGTTCATGGACGATGCGCAGGCCGCCGATGACATGACCACGCATCTGATCAATGCAGGCCACCGGCGGATCGGGTTCATCAAGGGCCACACCAACCACATGGCGTCCGACGACCGCCTGTTCGGATACCGCCGCGCGCTGGACCGCGTCGGCATCCCGTTCGAGCCGAGCCTTGTGGTCGACGGCGAGTTCGATTTCGACAGCGGGGTCGCGGGCGCGCGGATGCTGCTCGATAGCGCCGAGCGGCCCACCGCGATCTTCGCTTCGAACGACGACATGGCCGCCGGCGTGCTCGCGGTCGCGCATGATCGCGGGATCAACGTGCCTGCCGAACTGTCGGTCGCGGGGTTCGACGATACCACGCTGGCGCGCACCGTGTGGCCGCCGCTCACCACCATTCGCCAGCCGATGGCGGACCTCGCCCGCACAGCGACCCAGATCCTGATCGCAGGCGGGGACATCACCCACAAACGCCTGCCCCACGACCTTGTCGAGCGCGCTTCGGTCGCGCCCCCAAAGAGGAACTAAGCATGAGTGAACTGCCCCTGCCGCCCGCCACCCGCCGTCTTGGCAACAGCGATATCGAAGTCTCCCCGATCGCGTGGGGGATGTGGCGGCTGGCCGAGGATGGCCGCACCGCCGCTGACGCGGCCAGGCTGGTGCACGCTGCGCTCGATGCCGGGATCACCTTCCTCGACACCGCCGATATCTACGGCTTCGACGGCAAGAGCGGTTTCGGCGATGCCGAGGCGCTGCTGGGCGAGGTGCTGGCCGGCGATGCGTCGCTGCGGGACAAGATGGTGCTCGCCACCAAGGGCGGCATCCTGCCCCCGCTCCCTTACGATCAGAGCGCGGATTACCTGCGCGAGGCGATCGACAATTCGCTCAGCCGGCTGAAGGTGGACAGTGTCGATCTGTGGCAGATTCACCGTCCCGATATCCTCGCCCATCCGCAGGAAACCGCGCGCGTGCTCGACGATGCGGTGGCGAGCGGCAAGGTGAAGGCACTGGGCGTTTCCAACTTCACGATTGCACAGACCGCCGCGCTCCAACATTTCCTCGGGCACAAGCTGGCGACGACCCAGCCTGAAATCAGCCCGCTGCGCATCGACTGCTTCGAAAACGGCGAGCTTGATCAGGCGATGATGCTGGGCCTCACCCCGATGGCATGGTCGCCGCTCGGCGGCGGTCGTCTTGCTGCGCCCGAAACCGCGCGCGACAAGGCGGTGGCCGCCGCGCTCGATGCCGTGGCCGAGGCGCAGGGCGTGTCGCGCACGGTCGCAGCCTACAGCTGGCTGATGGCGCATCCGGCGGGGATCATCCCGATCATCGGATCGCAGAACCCCGCCCGGATTGCCGAGGGCGCGCAGGCGCTTACCGTCCGCTGGACGCGCACCGAATGGTATGCGGTGCTGGTCGCGGCGCGGGGCGTGCCACTGCCCTGACACGCGCGCCGCACCAGAACACAAGACTTGGACGAGGACGTAAGACATGACCCAGCAGGCTTCGGCACAGCAATGCGAAATCGCGTGGTTTTCCGCGCTGTGCGATGACGATTACGAGTTTCTCGGCGTTCCCGACCCCTATCTCGCGTCAAGCTGGGAGCATTGCCGCAACATCGTCCTGCGCGCCGAGGAAGGTGGGTTCGACAATATCCTGCTGCCCTCGGGTTATCAGCTTGGCGTCGACACCACCATTTTCGCCGCCGCGGTCGCGACGCAGGTCAAGCGCATCAAGCTCCTGTGGGCAACGCGCATGGGCGAGGACTGGCCGCCGCAGCTCGCGCGCCGGATCGCGACGCTTGACCGCATCCTCGGCCCCAATGCGAGCGGCACCGGCGGGCGGTTGAACGTCAACATCATCTCCTCCGACATGCCGGGCGAAAAGATCGAGAGCGGCCCGCGCTATCGCCGCGGGACCGAGATCATGAAGATCGTCCGCACGCTCCTGAATGGCGAACATCTCGATTTTCAGGGCGAGTTTTACAATCTGAAACTCGATCCCCCGCGCATCACCACATTGAATGGCAAGTGCCCGCCGTTCTATTTCGGCGGCCTCAGCCACGAGGCGCGCGAATGCGCTGCCGAGGCGGCGGATGTTTACCTGATGTGGCCCGACACGCTTGCCAAGGTGCGTGAGAACATCGCCGATCTGAAAGCGCGCGCGGCCAATTACGGGCGCAGCCTCAAGTTCGGTTACCGCGCCCACGTGATCGTGCGCGAGACCGAGGACGAGGCGCGCGCCTATGCCGACCGGCTGCTCTCCAAGCTCGATGACGAGGCAGGCCGCGCGATCCGCGAAAAGTCGCTCGATGCGAAGAACTACGGCGTCCAGCGCCAGCAGGAACTGCGCGGCGCGGCGGACGGCGACGGCTTCGTGGAAGAGAACCTGTGGACCGGCATCGGCCGTGCGCGTTCGGGCTGCGGGGCCGCGATCGTCGGCACGCCCGATCAGGTGCTGGCCAAGCTGCGCGCCTATCAGGCCGAGGGGATCGAAGCCTTCATCCTCTCGGGCTACCCGCATGCGCAGGAGGCCGACCTGTTCGCGCGCCATGTGCTGCCGCATATTAGCCACGGCCCGCTCGAATTTTAAGGGGCGTTTCGTGTGCGAGCCTGCCTTGTGCAGGCCCGCCCGCGGTGCGTGTCTGCTGCTGCGCGGCAGAGCGCGTGCGCTTGCTGCTCGGCCCTAGGCAGACCGGGGTTCGGGGCAGGGGCTCCAACGCCTGACATCGGCCAATTTGTAGGTCGGTTTTGCCCCCCTCGCAAAGCGACTCAAACAGCGTTTGGCACCGTTCAGACCCCCTCCAGACCCTCTCTAGACCCGTCCTGACCCCCTTGCCTTGCGTGTTTCACGTGAAACATTCCCCTACGGCTCCCCCACCCTCGGCAACGGCCCGACATTTTCCTCTTTTCCGCGTCCGCGCAGGGTGACAAGACGTATCGCAAATCGAAACCGATTTTTTGAGGAGAGACCCCATGAACCTCGAGTTCACCCCTGAAGAGCAGGCGTTCCGCGAAGAGGTCCGCAGCTTCATCGCCGAGAACTACCCCAAGCACCTCGCTGATTTCGGCATGCGCGAAGACATGGACCGCGAAGACTTCGTCGCGTGGCACAAGATCCTTGGGGCGAAGGGCTGGTCGGTTCCCGCATGGCCGGTCGAATATGGCGGCACCGGCTGGACCCCGACCCAGCGTTACATCTGGGGCGAAGAAAACGCCCGCGTCAACGCGCTGATGCCGCTGCCCTTCGGTGTCTCGATGGTCGGCCCGGTGATCTACACCTTCGGTAACGAGGAACAGAAGGCCAAGCACCTGCCCGGCATCCGCAGCGGTGAAGTGTGGTGGTGTCAGGGTTACTCGGAACCCGGCGCGGGCTCCGACCTTGCCAGCCTCAAGACCACCGCGGTGCGCGATGGCGACCACTATGTCATCAACGGCCAGAAGACTTGGACCACGCTCGCCCAGCACGCCGACTGGGGCTTCTTCCTGTGCCGCACCGATCCCACCGCCAAGGCACAGGAGGGCATCAGCTTCATCCTGGTCGACATGAAGACGCCGGGTGTCGAGGTAAAGCCGATCAAGCTTCTGGACGGCGGCTACGAGGTCAACGAAACCTGGCTCACTGACGTGCGCGTGCCGGTCGAAAACCTCGTCGGGCAGGAGAACAAGGGCTGGACCTATGCCAAGTTCCTGCTTGCGCACGAACGCTCTGGTATCGCAGGGGTCGCCCGCTCGAAGCGCGGCGTGGAGAAGCTGCGCGAGATCGCGGCGCATGAAACGCTGGACGGCCAGCCGCTGATCAAGGATTTCGACTTCGCCAAGAAGGTCAGCCAGCTCGAAATCGATCTGGCCGCGCTCGAAATCACCGAACTTCGCACGCTCGCGGGCGAGCAGGCGGGCAAGGGGCCGGGGCCGGAAAGCTCGATCCTCAAGATCAAGGGCACCGAAATCCAGCAGCGCCTCACGGAACTGACGCTGGAAGCGGTCGGCACTTACAGTGCGCCCTATATGGGCGGGGTGTCGAACGACAACGGCTCGAACGAACACCCGGTCGGCCCCGACTACGCGGCTCACGCGGCGGCGACCTATTTCAACATGCGCAAGACCAGTATTTATGGCGGATCGAACGAGATCCAGCGCAACATCATCACCAAGATGATCCTCGGCCTTTAAGCCGGACGACGGGAGAGAATTCGTGGATTTCAACTTCACCGAAGAACAGGGCATGGTGCGCGACGGCCTCTCGCGGCTGGTGCGTGAGCAATACGGGTTCGAGGAGCGCCGCAAGGCCATCGCGAGCAGTGAAGGCTGGCGGCCCGAGGTGTGGAGCCAGTTGGCCGAACTCGGCATCCTCGGCATGCCCTTCAGCGAAGCCGATGGCGGCTTCGGCGGCGGCGCGGTCGATGCGATGGTCATCATGGAGGAATTCGGCAAGGGTCTGGTGATCGAGCCCTTCCTTCCCACGGTGGTCTGCGCAGGTGGCTTTCTGAAGCACGCAGGCACCGCGGCGCAGAAGGAAGAGCATATCGGCGCGATCGTTTCGGGCGCTGCGGTGTTCGCCTTCGCCTATGCTGAACCGCGCGGACGCTTCGACTATGCCGATCTTGAAACCACCGCGAAGAAGGACGGCGCGGGCTATGTGCTGAACGGGCACAAGGCGGTCGTGATCGGCGCGCCCTGGGCCAGCCACCTGATCGTCACCGCACGCACCGGCGGCGAGCGGCGCGATCGCAGCGGCGTTTCGGTGTTCCTGCTCGCCAAGGATACGCCCGGCGTCACCACCCGCGACTATGTCACGGTCGATGGCCGCCGCGCCTCGGAAGTCTATTTCGAGAACGTTGCGGTCGGCGCAGACGCGCTGATCGGCGTGGAGGGCGAGGGCCTTGCGCTGATCGAAACCGTCACCGACGAAGCGATCGCCGCGCTGTGTGCCGAAGCCTGCGGGGCGATGAAGGTCGCCCACGCGATGACGGTCGAATACAGCCGCCAGCGCAAGCAGTTCGGCGTGCCGATCGGGAGTTTCCAGGTCCTACAGCACCGCATGGTCGACATGTACACCGCCTACGAACAGGCGGTGTCGCTGACCTACCTCGCCACGCTGCGTCTGGGTTCGGACGAACGGACCCGCAAGCTGGCGGTTTCGGCCGCCAAGGTCGGGGTCGGCCAGGCCGCCCGCCTGATCGGTCAGGAAGCGGTCCAGATCCACGGCGGCAACGGCGTGACCGATGAATATGCGATCGGCCACTATTTCAAGCGGCTGACCATTTTCGACAGCGAATTCGGCAATGTCGACCATCACCTGAAGCGCCACGTCGCGCTCAGCTAAGTCGTTCTGCTATTAGGGAAAAACCCCGCCCGCGGTATGCCGCTGGCGGGGTTTTTTGATGCGCTCAGGCGGTATCGCGCAGCGCCAGTTCGGGCGGCAGGACAAGGCTCTCGGTCGCCTCGCCCGCCAGCCGGCGCAGCAGCAGATCGACAAGACCATGCGCGCCCGCAGCGATATCCTGCCGCACCGTCGTCAAGGCCGGCAGCGTCTGGCGCGCGATCGGCAGATCGTCGAACCCGACCACTTTGACATCGCCGGGCACCGCCATCTTCTGCTTGCGCAATTCGGTAAGGCAGAGCGCCGCCAGCGTATCGGTCGCGGCAAAAATCCCTTCCAGATCAGCACCATGCGCTGCGACATGTGCGGCAATCTCGATGCTTGCGCGGTCGGGCGAAAGGTGGGTGGAGAGCGGCAGGATGGGTGCGATACCAGCCTTTCGCGCGGCATCCTCGGCCCCGGCGAAGCGCGCGGCAAATTCGATCGGGCCGGTGTCGCCCAGAAAGGCGATGCGGCTGGCCCCGGCGGCAATCAGGCGTTCGGCTGCCAGCCTGCCACCAAGGCGGTTGTCGGTGCCGACCACGCAATGCCGCTGGCCCTCGGTGTGGTTGCCCCACACCACCATCGGGCGATAGCTATCGGCAACCTCCTCGATCCGGTCGAACTGGTCGGACTGGCCGATCACGATCACCCCGTCGATCATCCCCGAACCGATGAACCGGTCGAGCCAGTCGGGATCGGTTTCGGGCACCACCCGGCGCAGCATCAGGTCATAGCCGTTGGTGGTCAGCTCGTCGGCGAGAAAGCCGAGCAAGGTCATGAAAAAGCTGTCGGAAATCTGCTGGCGGATATCGTGACCCAAGGGAATCACGACCCCGATCACCCCGGTTTTCTGCCGCCTGAGGCCGCTGGCCATCTGGTTGGGGCGAAAGCCGTGTTCGCGCGCCAATGCCTCGATCTTCTGGCGGGTCTGGGTGTTGACGAGGCTCTTGCCCGCCAGCGCGCGGCTGACCGTGCCGGGGGAGACCCCCGCCAGCCGCGCCAGATCGGTGATGGTGCGCACCGCGGTGCGCATAGGCTTGTCGTCGCCGCTCGGCATTGCTGTCCTCTTAGCCGGCAAGCAGCTCCCCCGTGTCGCGGGGGCGGCGGTGTCCGGCATCCACCAGCAGCGTAGCGAGCGCGCCCGCCAGCATCAAGACACCCCCCAGCATTAGAACATGACGCGGATCGCCGCCCAGCAGCGGACGATAGATCAGCGGCATCGTCAGCGTCTGGATCAGCATCGGGATGACGATGAACAGGTTGAAGATGCCCATGTAGATCCCGTTGCGGTGCGGCGGGATGCAGTCGGCCAGCATGACGTAGGTGTTCCCCATCATCCCGGCCCAGCCGATTCCGATCCCGATCATCAGCACGAACAGCCCCGCAGGCGTCGAGACACCCGGGATCAGCAGCATCGCCGCGCCCGATGCGGCAAGGCACACCGCATGTGTCGGCCGCGCGCCGAAGCGGCGCACCACGGGGATCAGCACCAGGGCGCCGATAAAGGCGATGAAGTTGTAAAGCGCGCCCGCCTGCTGTGTGGTCAGCGTCGCCGCGCGGAAGGCGGCGCTGGCAGGATCGCTGGTGTTGTAAAGCGAGCGGCCCACCGCAAAGGTGATATACTGCCAGTAAGCGAACATCGCATACCATTGGCACAGCATCGCGGCGGCGAGCTGGCGCATCGGGCGCGGCATTTCGGCGATTGCATTGCCGATCTCGGCCAAAGTCGCGCGCACCGTCAGCGGCTTTGCGTCAAGTTCCGCCTGCTCCGCGGCCGAAAGCGGCAATTCGCGCACCCGCAGCACCGACCACAGGATCGTCGAGAGCGACAGGATCGCACCGATCACAAAGGCGATCCGCACGATCACCGGGATCCCGTTGGCATCGAGCACATCGCGCGCGACGAATGCGGTAAGCAGACTGGGGGCAAGATAGGACAGCGTCTGCGCAAGTCCCGTAAAGGCGCTTTGCGTCAGGAACCCGATCGAACGTTGGTCGGGCGCGAGGCGGTCGGCGACATAGGCCCGGTAGGGCTCCATCGTGATGTTGTTGCCAGCATCGAGGATCCAGAGCAGCGAGGCCGCCATCCACAGCGTGGCGGAATAGGGCATCGCGAACAGGGCGAGGGTGCAGATCACTGCGCCGATCAGGAAGTATGGCGTCCGGCGGCCCAGACGGGTGTTGGTCCGGTCGCTCATCGCGCCGACGATCGGCTGGATGATGAGCCCGGTCATCGGGCCCGCCAGCCACAATAGCGGCATCGAAGCCTCGTCCGCGCCGAGGAAGCCATAGATCGGGCCCATATTGGCCTGTTGCAATCCGAAGCTGAATTGCAGGCCGAAGAAACCGATGTTCATCTCGATGATTCTGAGCAGCGAAAGCCGTGGCTTTTCCGACATATGGCGCCTCATCCCATGGTATATGCATGCACCTTATAGCCGGTGCTGTGGCCAAGAGGTGACATGTTTCGGGAACATTTGCAAACGATTGCAAGATTCCTCTTGCAATCGTTTGCAAGATTGATAGTCCATGATCCGTCAGCGCCCCAAGAAGCGCGAATTCGAGAGGAAACCAACCATGAAATTGCGTTCCGCGCTTTGCGCCAGTGCTGCCCTGTCCGCTCTGCTTGCCGCTCCCGCCTTCGCGCAGGATCAGGCTGCCGGCGAAACGGTCGAGGGCGAGGAAATCATTGTCACCGCGGTTGCGCGCGGGCAGAACCGCATCGAAAGCTCGGTCTCGGTCAGCGCGATCGGCGCCGAAGCCATCGCCAACCTGGCCGCGCCATCCGCGGCTGACCTCATTCGCCAGATCCCGGGGATCCGTTCCGAAGCATCGGGCGGCGAGGGCAATGCCAACATCGCGGTGCGCGGTATTCCGGTGTCGACCGGCGGCGGGCGTTATGTCCAGCTGCAGGAAGATGGCCTGCCGATCCTCGAATTCGGCGATATCGTCTTCGGCAACGCCGACAACTTCCTGCGCGCCGATCGTTCGGTTGCCCGCGTCGAAGCGGTGCGCGGCGGTTCGGCCTCGACCTTTGCATCGAACGCCCCGGGCGCTGTCATCAACTTCATCTCCAAGACCGGCGAGACCGAGGGCGGGGCGATTCAGGCAAGCGTCGGGCTCGATTATGAAAGTTACCGGCTCGATTTCGATTACGGCGCGCCGCTGGCCGAAGCCCTCTATTTCCACGTCGGCGGTTTCTACCGCACCGGCGAAGGCCCGCGCGACATCGGTTACAACGGCTATGACGGCGGCCAGATCAAGGCCAACATCACCAAGGAATTCGACGGCGGCTATATCCGCTTTTCGGCGAAGTATCTCGACGACACCACCCCGACCATCCTGCCCCAGCCGGTGCGGGTGACGGGTTCGGCGGGCAACCCCGATTACAGCGGCATCGCCGGGTTCGATCCGCGCACCGATTCGCTCTACAGCCCCTTCCTCACGCCCGCGCGCACGCTGGATGGCAACAACAACCCGGCGTCCTATGATTTCCGTGACGGGCTGTCGGTCAAGTCGATGGCCTTCGGGATCGAAAGCGAGATCGACGTGGGTAGCGGCTGGACGCTGACCAACCGGTTCCGCTTTGCCGACAATTCGGGCGGTTTCATGTCGCCCTTCCCGGCAGGCGTCGACAGCGCGCAGGCGGTTGCCAATGCGATCGGCGGGGCAGGGTCGAGCATCGTCTTTGCCACCGGCCCCAATGCCGGGCAGGTCGCCAATGCGGCCAACATCGGCGGCAACGGGCTGCTGACCAATGTCATCAACTTCAACGTCCGGCTGAACAGCCTCGACAACGTCACCAACGATTTCCGCGTGAACAAGGAATTCGACTTCGGCGGCGGCTCGGCCAACTTCACCACCGGTTTCTACCTTTCGCGCCAAACGGTCGATACCGACTGGCTGTGGACCAGCCATGTCCAGACCGTGCAGGGCGACGGGCAGGCGGTGCTGGTGGATATCCGCAATGCCGGCGGCCAGCTGGTCACCGATGGCGGCACCGTGGCCTACAGCGCCAACTTCTTCGGCAATTGCTGCCGCCGGTCGTATGATGTCGATTATTCGACCTATGCGCCGTTCGCCTCGCTGTCGGTGCAGACCGGGCAGCTGACCCTCGACGCTTCGATCCGCTATGATTTCGGCGATGCCAGCGGCACGATCGCAGGGTCGGACACCGGTTTCGGCACCGGGATCCGCAGCTTCGACTTCGACGGCAACGGCGTCATCAACCCGGCCGAAGCCTCGACCGCGATCATCCCGGCGGCGCGTCCGGTCAATTACAACTTCGACTATTTCAGCTTCTCGCTGGGGGCGAATTATCTCGTCACCGACGATCTGGGCATCTTCGCACGCTACAGCCAAGGTGGCCGCCACACGGCCGACCGATCGCTGTTCTCGCCTGCCGTCAGCACCGTGGATGGCGGTCTGCCGGGCGGCGATACCGGTGTGATCGCGCGGGTCGACCAGCTTGAAACCGGTCTGAAATACCAGTCGGGCGGCGTGGCGCTCTATGCGACCGGGTTCTTCGCCAAGACCAACGAGAACAACATCGAACTGCCCAACCGCGTGTTCAACAACGAATACGAAGCTTACGGGGTCGAGCTTGAAGGCTCGTACCGCAGCGGCCCGTTCTCGCTGTCGGCAGGCGCGACCTGGACCGACGCCGAGATCAAGGACACCGACCCCGGCCGCGCTGCGGTAATCGGCAACACCCCGCGCCGGCAGGCCGACTTCGTCTATCAGGCGACCGCCCAATACGAAGCCGACATGTTCACGCTGGGCGCCAACGTGGTGGGCACGACCGAAAGCTTCACGCAGGACAACAACGATCTGATCCTGCCGGCCTATGCACAGGTCAACGCCTTCCTTGCCTTCCGTCCGATCGAGCGGATCGAACTGGGCCTGAATGCGACCAACCTGTTTAACGCCGAAGGCTATACCGAGGCCGAGGAAGGTTCGATCCCGGCCAATGGCCTGGTGCGCGCGCGTTCGATCGCGGGCCGCACGGTGCTTGCCTCGGTCCGGTTCGATTTCTGATCGCCGGATCGATGACCAATGGGCTGGCCACCATTCTCCCCCGGTGGCCAGCCCCACTTTTCAATGACGAATGCAAAAGCGGGATGGGATCACGCGAATGACCAGCGCATGGACTGAAAGGCACGTTCGCCTGCTTGACGGCCCGCGCGATCCTGCCGCGCTGATCCCGGTGGTCGGACAGGCTGATCGCTCCGCGCTCGACCCTGCGCGCCTTTACTGGGACATGTGGCCCGTGCAGGACGCAGCCGGTTTTCCCGCCACCCTCGCAGGGCGCGAGATGTGGATGGCGCTGACCGCGCCCGATCGCGGTGATCCGGCGCTGCGCCATTTCGAAGCGAAGATCCACTGGCTCGAACGCAAGGATGGCAGGTGGCACGATTGCGGCCCCGTGCTGCCCGAGGGTCAGGGGGTGGCTTACGAACGCGAGTGGGCAGGCTGCGCGCTGCTCGATGAAGCAGGCATGCTGACGCTGTTCTTCACCGCCGCTGGCACCGCATCGCGGGCGGGGGGATATCAGCAGGAATTGTGGGAAGCGCACGCCCGGCTCGGGCCCGATGGCTGGCCTGCGGATTGGTCCGCGCCGCGCCCGATCGTCACCGGATATGCCCCCCATTACATGCCCGCCGACGCTCACGAGGGCGAGGCGGGCAAGATCAAGGCGTTCCGCGATCCGGCCTATTTCCGCGATCCGGCGGACGGGGCGGAATATATCGCCTTCACCGCATCGCTTGCCGGATCGGACAGCGCCTTCAATGGCGCGCTTGGGCTGGCACGGCGGACGGCTGCGGGGTGGGAACTGATCGCCCCCTGCATCCACGCCGAAGCGGTCAACAACGAGCTTGAACGCGCGCATCTGGTGTTTCACGCCGGGCGCTATTACGCTTTCTGGTCGACGCAGACGGTGACTTTCGCCGAACACCTGCGCCATTCGCCGGGGGGGCTTTACGGGATGGTTGCAGACAGTCTTGAAGGCCCGTGGCAGCCGCTCAACGGCAGCGGGCTGGTGCTCGCCAACCCCGATGATGCCCCGCTGCAAACCTATAGCTGGTTCGTCGATGCCAGCCTTCAGGTGTGCAGTTTTGTCGATGTTCTGCCGGGCGGCGAATTTGGCGGAGTGCCTGCGCCATTGATGGATCTGACGCTTGACGGGGCGCGCGCGGCAGCGGCGCAGGGCGCTGCCTGATGCCCGGACACCTGCTGGGCGGGATCGAGGCGGGCGGCACCAAGTTCGTGCTCGCGGTCGGCCCGGCGCCCGACTGCATCACCGCCCGCCATACCATTCCCACCCGCACGCCTGAAGCAACGCTTGCCGAGGCGGCGGCATGGTTTGCCGCCCAGGGCGGGGTGGCAGCGCTGGGGATCGGCAGTTTCGGCCCGGTGGAGCTTGACCGGGCGAGCCCGCAGTGGGGCTTCATCACTGCCACACCCAAGGCTGGGTGGTCGCACTGCGACCTTGCGGGGGCGCTGGGGCGGGCGCTGGGCGGGGTGCCGGTGGGCTTCGATACCGATGTCAACGCCGCCGCGCTGGCCGAATATGCGCAGAGCGACGCGCGCGGCGGGAGCCTTGCCTATCTCACGATCGGAACCGGGATCGGCGGCGGGCTGGTGCTGGATGGCAGGCCCGTCCACGGGATCGCGCACCCCGAGATCGGCCATATCTATCCGCGCCGCCATCCGGACGATGCAGGCTTTGCCGGCAATTGCCCGGTGCATGGCGATTGCCTTGAAGGGCTGGCCAGCGGCCCTGCGATCATCGCGCGCTGGGGCGCTTCGCTGTCCGAACTGCTGCAGGATCACGCCGCCCATGCGATCATCGCCGATTATATCGCGCAATGCTGCCACACGCTGTTCGCCAGTGTGGCGGTGGGCGAGGTGGTAATCGGCGGCGGGGTCGCGCAGACCCCGGGGCTGATCGCGCGCGTGGCGCAGCGCGCCGCCGAACTCGACGCAGGCTACCTGCCCGGCGGCACGCGGCACACCATTCGCGCGCCGCGGCTTGGCCTCGACAGCGGGATCACCGGGGCATTGATGCTTGCCGCCGAGGCAGCGGCAGGGGCTTGAGGCAGCGCGCCTTTCCCGCGATAGACCGCAGGGAAGGGATGGGTGCTTTGCCGATGGTTCGCCTGCTTGCCATTTTGCTCACGCTGCTGGGGCTTGCCGCGCCGCTTAACGCGCAGGAGAGTGGACGCCGCATCGAATATGATCGCATCGCCGCAGCCGGCCTCCCCGACCAGCGGCTGACGATCTGGCTGCCCCCCGGCTACGACGCGGGCGAGCATCGCTATCCGGTCGTATACATGCACGACGGGCACAACCTGTTCGATGTGAAGAACAGCAATTTCAACAAGATCTGGGCGGCGGACGGCGCGATGCTGGCGGCGGTTCGCACTGGCAAGGTCGAACCGCATATCATTATCGGCATCTGGGCACCGGGCAAGGACCGTTACCGCCAGTATCTCCCCCGCAGCGCCTATGACCTCGCGCCGCCTGCCTTGCGTGCGCAGATGGATGCGGCCGCAGGCGGCGAAGTGGTGTCGGACCGCTATCTGGCGTGGATCGCCGGGCCGCTGAAGGATTGGGTCGATGCCAGCTTCCGCACCCGTCCGGGGCGCGATGATACCGCGATTATCGGATCGAGCATGGGCGGATTGATGAGCTGCTATGCCATCCTCGAACGCCCCGAGGTGTTCGGGCGCGCGGGCTGTGTGTCATCGCACTGGCCCGCGGTCGACCCGCGCGCGGTGGCGGGGGAAGACAGCGGGGTCAGGCAGATGTGGGACGCGTGGTTTGCCGCAAGGCTCGGTGCAGCTGACGGGCGGCGGGTGTGGATGGACCACGGCACCGCCACGCTCGACCAGTATTATGCGCCCTATCAGCAGGCGATCGACGCGCAATTTGCCGCAGCCGGCTGGCAGAAGGGACGCGATTTCGAAAGCCGCGTCTATGAAGGCGCGGAGCACGAGGAAAACGCCTGGGCGGCGCGCCTGCCCGAGATTTTCGGCTGGCTGCTGGCGGCGGATTAACGCAGAGCGCAGGCCTCGCGCGCCAGGCGTTCGACCACCGGTTTGTCGGGCGCGCCCTTGGGCGACACCCAGCTTCCGCCGACGCACAGCACGGGATCGAAGGCGAGCCATTCGGCCGCGTTCTCAAGGCTGATCCCACCCGTGGGGCAGAACCGGACGTTGCCGAACGGCGCGGCGAGCGCCTTAAGCGCAGGCAGGCCGCCCGCTGCCATCGCGGGGAAGAACTTGAACCGGTCGAGCCCCAAATCGAGCCCGCGCATGATATCGCCTGCATTGGCGATACCGGGCAGGAACGGCACGCCCGCCGCGATCGCGGCCTTGCCCAGTGGTTCGGTGAGGCCGGGGGAGACGATGAATTCGCTCCCTGCGTTGAGCGCGGCGTCGAGATCGCGGGGGTTGGTAACGGTGCCAGCACCAACGATCGCGCCGGGCACCTGCTTCATCGCGCGGATCGCGCCGAGCGCCGCAGGGGTGCGCAGCGTGACTTCGAGCACGCGCAGGCCGCCGGCGACCAGCGCTTCGGCCAGCGACACGGCGTGAGCCTCTTCCTCGATCACGATCACCGGGATCACGGGCGCCGTGCGCATGATGGCGTCAATATTCATCACATTCCTCCCGACGCGAGCATCGCGCTTGCGCCTTGTTCCGCGCCATCGGCCAGGTGGCGCATCATGCCGAACAATTCGCGTCCCGTGCCGCTTTCGGGTGCGGGATCGGGTGCAGGCTCGCGGTCCGACAGATCGGCGCTGGTCGAGAGCGTGCCGGTGGCCGCGCAGACGCGCACGATATCGCCATCGCGCAAGCGCGACAGCGGCCCCCCTCCCAGCGCCTCGGGGGTGCAATGGATCGCGGCGGGCACCTTGCCGCTTGCGCCCGACATCCGGCCATCGGTGACCAGCGCGACCTTGAAACCCCGGTCCTGCAACACGCCCAATGCTGGGGTGAGCTTGTGGAGTTCGGGCATCCCGTTGGCGCGCGGGCCCTGAAAGCGCACGACGACCACGACATCGCGGTCAAGCTCGCCCGCAGCAAAGGCGGCGGCGACCGAGGACTGGTCCTGAAACACGCGGCATGGCGCCTCGATGGTCCAGCGGGCTTCGTCCACCGCCGAGGTCTTGAAGCAGGCACGGCCGAGATTGCCTTCGATCAGGCGCATCCCGCCATCATGCTTGAACGGATTGGCGACGGGCCGCAGCATCGTGTCGTCGCCCGCAGCGCCGACCGGGCGCCAGACGAGGTCTTCGCCCTCGAACCCGGGCTCCTTGGCATAATCGGCAAAGCCGCCGCGGGCCACGGTGAGGATATCGCCATGCGCCAGCCCTTCGGCCAACAATTCGCCCACGACGAAGCCCATCCCGCCCGCATTGTGGAAATGGTTCACATCGCCCGACCCGTTGGGATAGACCTGCGCGATCAGCGGGACCGCGCCCGACAGATCGGAAAGATCGTTCCAGTCGAAGATGATCCCCGCGGCGCGCGCCATCGCTGGCAGGTGGATCGCGTGATTGGTCGATCCGCCCGTCGCAAGCAGGCCGACCGCGGCGTTGATGATCGCCTTTTCATCGACCACGTGGCCGAGTGGGCGGTAATCCTCGCCCTTGCGGGTCAATTGCGTGACGCGGTGCACCGCCTCGCGGTCCAATGCCTGACGCAGCTTGGTGCCGGGATTGATGAAGGCCGAATTGGGGACGTGCAGCCCCATCATCTCCATCATCATCTGGTTCGAATTGGCCGTGCCGAAGAAGGTGCAGGTGCCGGGCGAGTGGTAGGAGCCCATCTCGCTTGCGAGCAGTTCTGCGCGGGTCGCCTTGCCCTCGGCATAAAGCTGGCGGACGCGCTGTTTTTCCTTGTTGGGGATGCCGCTGGGCATCGGGCCGCCGGGCACGAAGATCATCGGCAGGTGGCCGAACCGCAATGCGCCCATGAGCAGGCCCGGCACGATCTTGTCGCATACGCCGAGCAGGAGCGCGGCGTCGTACATCCTGTGCGACAGCGCCACCGCGGTCGACAACGCGATCACGTCGCGGCTGAACAGCGACAGCTCCATCCCCGTCTCGCCCTGCGTCACGCCGTCGCACATCGCCGGGGTGGCGCCCGCGACCTGCGCGGTGGCGCCCGCTTCGCGCGCGTAGATCTTCAGCCGCTCGGGATAGCGGCCATAGGGCTGATGCGCCGAGAGCATGTCGTTGTAGCTGGTGACGATCCCGATATTCGCGCCGCGCCCGGATACCAGCGTCGCCTGATCCTCCTCGGCCGCGGCATAGGCGTGCGCGAGGTTCGAGCACGACACCGCGCTGCGTTCGCCCATGGAGTCGCCCTCGCGGGTGATCAGGTCGAGATAGGCCTGCCGCGTTTCGCGCGAACGTTCGATCACGCGGCTCGTCACGCGGTGCAGCGTATCGTTCAAGGGCTTACTCATGCCATGTCACCCCGTTGCGTTCGGCTAGCGCGATTGCGGCCGACGGGCCCCAGCTTCCCGCGGTGTAGGTCTTGGGGGCAAGCCCCTCCGCCTCCCACCCGGCGCGCACCGCATCGACCCATTCCCACTGCGCTTCCACCTCGTCGCGGCGGACGAACAAGGTCTGGTCGCCTTCGATCAGGTCGAGCAGCAGGCGTTCATAGGCGATCCGCCGCACCGCGCCGGTAAAGGCATCGGGCATCGCGATGTTGAGCGGGACCGAGCGCAGCCGGATGCCTTCGCGGTCGAGACCGGGCACCTTGGCCATCAGCGACAGCGTGATGTTTTCTTCGGGCTGGATACCGATGACGAGCCGGTTGGGCTGCATCGTCGCGCCTTTCCCGGCAAAGATCGAATGCGGCACGCAGGCGAACTGGATCACGATCTCGGTGACGCGCTTGGGCATCCGCTTGCCGGTGCGCAGGTAGAAGGGCACGCCCTTCCAGCGCCAGTTGTCGACATGCGCCTTGATCGCGACGAAGGTTTCGGTGTCCGACGCCTTGCCCAGCTCCTCGTCGTAACCGGGCACCGCCTGCCCCTGGATCGCGCCCGCGCGGTATTGGCCGGTCACGGTCTCGCCCTTGGTCACGGGCCGCATCGCGCGCAGCACCTTGACCTTCTCGTCGCGCACGGCGGTCGCATCGAAGTGCGCGGGCGGCTCCATCGCGACCAGCGCGAGCAATTGCAGCATGTGGTTCTGCACCATGTCGCGCAGCGCGCCGGCATCGTCGTAGAACGCGACGCGCCCTTCGAGCCCGACGGTTTCGGCAACGGTGATCTGGACATGATCGATGTGCGCCGCATTCCAGAGCGGCTCGAACATGATGTTGGCAAAGCGCAGCGCGAGCAGGTTCTGCACCGTCTCCTTGCCGAGATAGTGGTCGATCCGGAAGATCCGGTCTTCGGGGAAGGCTTCGGCCACCGCGTCGTTAATTTCGCGGCTGGTGCCAAGGTCGGTGCCGAGCGGCTTTTCGAGACACATGCGGACATTGTCGCCCGTCAGCCCGGCCGATTGCAGCCCCTTGATCGTCGGTTCGAACAGGCTGGGCGCGGTCGAGAGGAAAATCGCGAGGCCGCGCTTGGGCTTGCCGACCTTCTTGGCGAGATCGTCATAGCCTTCGAGCGTGGTCGCATCGAGCGGCTGATAGGTCAGACGGTTGAGGAAGCCCGCCATGCTGCCCCGGCGTTCGGCGGGGAGGTATTTCTCGAGCGCGGCGCGTGCGAAATTGCGGTATTCGCCGTCCGACATGTCGCTGCGCGCGGTGCCGATGATCTTGAGTTCGGGGGCGAGCAAGCCGTCGGCGTCAAGCGCGAACAGGCTGGGCAGCAGCATCCGCTGCGCCAGATCGCCGGTGGCTCCGAACAACAGCAGGCGGTCGGCGGTGAAGCTCATGCAATTGGCCCTTATCCCTCGTGCGCCCTACCTAGGCGCACGAGGGATTATCCGCCAGTGCGCGCATACTTATTCAAATGCGGTGGCAACCTCCGGCTCGGCCTTGGCAGGCCGGCGCGCGTAGAAACCGAAGCAGGCGATGATCGCATAGCACGCGATCGGCAGCAGCATCGCGGTGCCGAGGCTCCCGCTGGCATCGGCGATCATCCCGGTCAGAAGCGGGATCACCGCGCCGCCGAAGATCGCGATGTTGATAATCCCCGATCCATCCGCCGCCTTTGCACCCAGCTTCTCGCAGGCGAGGCTGAAGATCGTCGGGAACATGATCGAATTCATCAGGCCGACCGCAAGCAGGCTGTAACCCGCGGTGGTGCCGGTCGCATTGGTCGAGAAGGCGACCAAGGCAATCGCGCCCACCGCAACACCGGCGAGCACGAGGCCCGGGCTGACGAAGCGCAGCACCGCCGAACCGATGATCCGCCCGACCAGCGCGCCGCCCCAGTAAAGGAAGATGAGGTCGCCCGCCGCGCGTTCGGACAGGCCCATGACGCTGGATTCCATCAGGTAGTTGACGATCAGCGAACCAATCGCAACCTCCGCGCCGACATAGAGGAAAATGCACGCCGCCCCGAACGAGAACCGCGTGCGCGAGAGCAGCGGGTTGCCCCACAGCCAGATCGCCGGGCCTGCCATCAGCAGCGCGATACCGGGAAGCTCGATCCCCTGGATCACCAGCCAGCCGCCGATCAGGATCGGCAACAGCCCGGCCAGATAACGCACCGGCGTGGTCAGCGCGGCATCGCGCGCCGCGCCCGCATCATGCGGCAGCTTGTTGCGATAGACCCACACCATCGCCGCGATCACCGCGAGCGCGACGGCAAGGCCGATATAGGTCGACACGATCGCCGCGCTTTCGGCGGTGCGATAGGCGTCAAGCTCCGCGCCGCTCAATTCGGCCGCCGACACACCGGCAAGCCCGCCGAGGATCAGGCCCGATCCCACCCGCGGAAACACTGTGGTGCCAAGGCTGTTGAAGGCCTGCGCAAAGGTCAGCCGGCTGTGCACCGTCTTTTGCGGGCCCAGCAGGCTGATCAGCGGGTTGGTGACGACCTGCACCACCACGACCCCGCTGGCGAGAATGAACAGCGCGCCAAGGAACAGGCCGTAAGTCGCGGTCTGGCTGGCGGGAATGAACAGGAGGCAGCCTGCCATCATGGTCAGCAAGCCCGCCACCGCGCCGCGCATGTAGCCCACGCGCTTGACCAGTTCGGCGCCGGGAATCCCGATCAGCAGATATGCGGTGAAGAAGCAGAACTGCACCAGCATCGCCTCGGTGTAGCTCAGCGTGAACAGCTCTTTCAGCTTGGGCAGGATGACATCGTTCAGCGAGGTGATCCCGCCGATGATGAAGAACAGCGCAAAGACGAAATAATTGAGGCCGGGCGCATGGACCTGGCGTTCGTCGCCCGCATCATCGCCCACGGCCGTAGCCGCACTCACCCCGGGTGCCCCAAGGCCCGCTCCCATTGCCATTGTCGCTCTCTCCCATAGCGCGCTGTCTTTTTGGTAACGTTCACAATCCGCGCGCTGCCTCACAATTGCAAGACCCCGGCGTACAAATCCAGTGACAATCGCTCGCGCGGCATAGCAATTCACGCGTCACGCTTGCGCGCAGGCGCCCATCGCCCCTAGAGAGGGGGCATGAATGGGGGTTCGCGCAGACGGCCGACATCCTTCGATGTGGCGGAGCGGGCAGGCGTCAGCCAGCCGACGGTCAGCCGCGCCCTGTCGGGCAGCCCCGCGATCGCCGAGGCGACCCGCCGCAAGGTGATCGAAGCGGCCGAAGCGCTGGGCTATTTCGTCGACGAACGCGCCGCGCGCCTGCGCCGGGGTTCGACCGGCACGCTCGCGGTGGTGGTGATCTGCCGCGAAGGCGACAGCGCCTCCTCGATCAATCCCTTCGCCTATGCGCTGCTTGGCAGCGTGTGCGTGGCGGCGTCCGAAAAGGGGTTCGAGACGCTGGTCAGCTTTCAGGCGCGCGGGCAGGATTTCTTCGGCCATTACCAGGAACAGGGCCGCGCCGATGGCCTGATCGTGATCGGCACCACCACCAACGCGCCCGCGTGGGAGCATTTCCGCGGGATCGGCGGAGACACGCGCCGTGTCGCCTATTGGGGATCGCCCTTCGACGAGCTTGACTGGGTGCGATCGGACAATGTCGCCGCAGGCAAGCTCGCGGCCGAGCACCTGCTGGCCGCAGGCTACCGGCGCCCGTGCTTCCTTGGCGCGCTGAATACCCCGCAGGTGCAGTTCACCGAACGCTACGAAGGCTATGCGCAAGGCATGCGCGATGCCGGGCTCGAACCCTGCCTTGCCCCCACGGTCAAGGCCGCCACCCGCGAGGAGGAGGGTTTTCGCGCCGCGCGCGGGCTGATCGAACGCGGGTTGACCGGGCCGGGCGGCTTCGATGCGATCTTCGCTGCCTGCGATGCGATGGCGCTCGGCGCGATCGAGGCGTTTGCCGCTGCCGATATCCAGGTGCCGGGCGAGGTCGGGGTAATGGGGTTCGACGATCTGGTCGCCGGCCGTTTCAGCCGCCCGCCGCTGACCACGCTCACTCCCGACCCTGCCGAGGCCGGCGCCGCACTGGTCGAAGCGGTCCTGGAAGGCGAGCGCGCCGAGGCCCGCCGCCGGGTGCCCGTCAGCCTGATCGCGCGGGGCAGCACAGCGCGGTGCTGATACCCGCCAAACCGCTGCTTGGCACCTTCAGACCCTCTCCAGACCCCCGCCAGCCTGCATTCAGCAACCGTTTGCAGCCGTGTTTCACGTGAAACACGCAAGCCTTGCCGCGATCAGCCGTGCGCGCCGAATTCGTTCGCGATCGCGGTGCTGATCCTGAGCCCCAGTTCGTGCGCGCGGGCGATCGGGGTCATGAAATCACGCTCGTAAGCGCCGTATCCCTCCTCGCCGCCGTCGGGGTAATCGCTGGGTTCATCCAGCGGGAAATCGCGCGGTCCCGGCACGCGCACGGGGAAGGCGCGGCGCAATTGCGCCAGCGCCTCGTCGACGCGCAAGGTCAGCACCATCTCGACCACGTCGCGCCGGCTGATGTCGTTCGCGCGGCTGAAGGCAGGCACCGCGACGGCTTTCAGGAACATGTGCTGGAGCAGCGCCAGCCGCAGCGCCTGCAGCACCCCGATCCGGCGGCGGACATGTTCGCGCGCCTCGCTGTCCTCGTCGGGTGCGGGCAGCAGGTCGAGCAGGCGGTGGAATTTCAGCGCATCGATGCGCAGCCGCGAGGCCAGCCGGCGGAACACGCCCGTGCGGTCATCCCCGACCAGATATTCGGCCAGCGCCGCGCACGGCCCCGCCAGATGATCCTCGGTCCCGCGATAGGTGCGGCTCGCCCAATAGGCCGAATTGAACAGCTCGCCGTAAGCCGCGACGGTCTTGATGCTGGCCAGCGCATTGGCGCGGTGCACCAGCCGCAGGATCTGCTGCCCGCGCGCCGAATCGGCGAGCAGCGCGGCGACCTCCTCGCGGTTGGCATCCGCCGCGCTGCCGATCCCGGCGATCACGTTGACGGGGTAGCCCAGCTGCTGGAGGATCGCGTTGTGCGGGATCGCGCGGATCTGCCGCAGGCTCATTTCGCGGTCGGCGTTGATGTCGCTCTGCCGGCGCGAAACGCGGCTGCCGGTGGGGTTCAATAGCCCGAGGCCGAAGGCGGTCACCGCGCGGGCATAGGTGCGGCTGGCGAGGTGATCGCCCTGATGCTCCTTCACCGCGCGGTAGAAATCGAGGCTGACATCGGTGCGGTGATAGAACGGATCGGCCGGCGCGCCCGTGTCGGCGTCGGCGGGGCGCAGTTCGGCAATCCGGGTCAGCGTCGCCAGCGCCAGTTCGGGGGTCGCAAAGAACAGATAACCGTCGCCCCCCTGAAAGCTGACCTCGGGTTCCAGACGGATGCCCGCGCGCGCGAAACGGCGCTTGGCCCAGGGCGACAATGGCCATTCGAGCCGGTCGGCAAGGCTCGCGGGATGCGCGCCGCGGCCCATGCTTTCGCCGTGGGTGTTGAAGACGAGCGCGGCGATATCGCCCAGTCCGTTGGCGGCCATCGCTTCGGCCAGCCGCCCCTGCAACCGCTCGATCGCGAGCGCGGCGGGCACCTGTCCGACAAAGCGGCCCGCATCCGAAAAGCCGGTCTGCACCGCCACCCGCCCCCGGGCCCGCGCATAGGCGCGGTAGGCCGGCTCTGCGAGCAGCGCATCGAGGAAGCGCCCGCCGTGTTCCAGCGCGGTCTCGGTCTCGAACAGGGGCGAGACATCGACCTTGCCCTCTACCCCGAACAGCTTGGCGAAATAGAGCGCGGCGAGCACCGTGGCGGGCTGTTCGCATTCGGCCACCAGCATCCGGATCGGCGCATCGGCATCGATGTGCTTCAGGATCTGCGCCATCGCGAGGAATTGCCGGATCGCGGTCGAGCTTTCGGTGGCGAGCGCGGCGAAATTGGTGCGCAAGGGCTGCGCTTCGTCGACCATGCGGCGCAGCGTCACGATCGCGCCCTTGCTGGCGAGATCGATCGCCTGAGCATCGCCAAGGCGGCGGCGCACCGCGTTGTGCAGTTGCTTGGCGTTCACGCGGAAATGGATCCAGCCCATGCCAAGCCCATCGGCGCGCATCGCTGCCGCCAGCGTCAGCAGCGCGACCGCGCGGTCGGACGCGGCATCGCGCGCCTCGGCTTCCAGTGCGGCGATCAGCGGGGTGAGGGTGAGGAGATTGTCATCGCTCGGCTGGGTCAGCCGGTTGGCAGCAGCGGCCAGTGCCTCTGCGTCCCCCAGATCGCCCGCAAAATCGCCCGCGCGCGCCGCGGCGAAATCGGCCGCGCGGGTGAGCGGGCCGAGCAGCGGATGGCCTGCGTCGATCGCGGCAAGCGATTGCGTGTAGCGCGCCAGCCGCGCGGCCTTTTCCTGCAGGCGGAAGGCGATCGAGGTATGCCAGCCGATATCGGTGCGCCCGTCCATGTCGTATCCGACCCAGCTGGCAAAGCGGAAGGGCAGGGGGCGCAAGGACCGCCACTGACCGGGCCAGCGTGCCTCGGCCTCGGTCAGGAGCCGCGCGGTGATCGCATCGCGCGCATCCTGCGCGCGGGCCATCGCGGCCATTGCCTCGCGGTGTTCATGCTCCAGTGTGACTGGCCTGCGCGGCGGGGGCTCGCTGCTGCAGCTTGCCGGATCGACCGGGTCGCTGCCGGCCGCAGCAGCGGCGACGATGCGGCTCTGGTCGGGGGTCAGAAGGAAGGTCGGGTGCGCGGTGAAGACCGCGTGCAGCTGCGGGCGTTCCCAGCGTTCGCGGAAGGTGTCGAAATCCTCGTCCAGCCCGGCAAGCGGCGCGGGTGCGGCGGGCGGGGCAAGCAGGGTGCGCAGCTTGCGCGCGCGCGCCTCCAGCCCGTCGCATTCGAGCTGCGCGACAAGTTCGGCAAGGTAATCGAGGCTGATCTCGCCCGCCTCGAGGCTGCGCGACACGTCGAGCGACAGCTGGAACACCGGATTGAACAGCGGGGTTTCGCGCGTGCGTTGATGCAGATCGCCCAGCCGCGCTTCGAGCGCCGCGACGGTCTTCATTCCGCTTCACCGGCTGGCGTCTGATGTTCCGAGACGAAGGCGGCCGCTGCGCCGAACAGGCCGGGCTGCGGGTGAACGATCAGCTTGACCGGGATGTTCGCCATCAGGCTTTCGAACCGCCCCTTGGCCTTGAACCGCGAACCGAAGCCCGAGGCCAGCAGCGTGTCGCGGATGCGGTAGCCGAGCCCGCCGGCGATCACCACGCCCGCAAAGCCCCCCTGCGCCAGCGCCAGATCGCCCGCGACCGAACCCAGCGAGAGGCAGAACCGGTCGACCGCGGCGGCGGCCAGGCTGTCGTCGCCCGCAGTGCCGAGGTTCCAGATCTCGATTGCGTCGCGTTCGGGAACGGTCCGGCCTTCGAGCGCGGCAAGCGCCTGATAGATGTCGACGATCCCGGGGCCGGCGACCACGCGCTCGACCGAGACGCGCAGGTGCCGCTGGCGCAACCGCGCAAGGATCGCATCCTCGATGCTGTCGAGCGGGGCATAGTCGATATGCCCGCCCTCGGTCGCCTGCACGCGGTAGTGGCTGCCCGAACGATAGAGGTGCGCCACGCCCAGCCCGGTGCCCGGGCCGATCACGCTGACCGTGCCTTCGCGGCCCAGCGGTTGGTCGGGGCCGGCAAGATGCAGGAACTGGCTGTCGTCGGCACGCGCCACCGCGTGCGCCACGGCGGCAAAATCGTTGACGATGGTATACCGGGTCGCACCCAGCTTTTCCTCGATCAGCGCGGGGCGAATGATCCAGGGATTGTTGGTGAAGCGGATCACCGGATTGGGCTTGCCCGGACTGCCCACCGGCCCGGCAATCGCGATGCTGACCGCCGGCGGCAGCGTGCCGCCCTTGCGCTGGCGGTAGGCCTCCCATGCGGTCTGGAAGCTGGCATGATCGGCGGTGTGGAGCGTCTCGGGCTCGTCGAGCGTGATCGACCCGTCGGCGCCAAGGCTGGCGATGGCAAAGCGCGCGTGGGTTCCGCCGATATCGACGACGACTAACTCCGGCACCATCTCGCGCATATCCTCGTCCCTGTCGGTTGGCCTTGATCGGCAGGGGTGTAGCAGGCGGCGCGCGGGAATCCCACGCGCCGCATACTTATTCAGATCGGGGAGCCGCTTACTGCGCGGCAACGCCCATTTCGGTCAGCAGACGGTCTGCGCCGTCGATCTTTTCCATCGTCCACAGCATAAAGCGGCTGTCGACGTGGATCGTGCGGTTGATCGCCGGATCATACATCCAGTCGCTGACCACGCCTTCGATCGTGCCGTCGAAGGCCAGGCCCACGAACTCGCCGCGCGCATTGAGCGTCGAGGAGCCCGAGTTGCCGTTGGTGATGTCGACCGTCGACATGAAGTCGACCGGCAGCGTGCCCAGTTCAGGCGCGACATAGCGGCCGTAATCCTTGGCCTTGATCAACTCGATCATCTTGTCGGGCGCGTCGAATTCGCCGCGGCCGGTGTGCTTGGCAACGATGCCTTCGGCGGTGGTGAAGGGCGTCCATTCCTGTCCGTCGACCTTCTTGCCCGTCACCTTGCCATAGGTGAAGCGCAGCGAGCCGTTGGCGTCGGGGTACATCGTCTTGCCCTGCGATGCGGCATAGGCAAGACGTGCTTCCATGACCTTGGAACGGGCCTTCTGCATTGCGCCCGAACGCGCCTTGTCGGCCGCTTCGCCTGCCATCGCCTCGTCATAGGTGGCGACCGCCAGCTGGATGAAGGGGTCGTTCGAGGCGCGGAAATCGGCCGGGGTCTTGCCCATCCATTCCATCCGCTTGGCCGAGGTGCCAAGTTCGCTGGTGGCGTAGAGCGAGGCGATATCGCGGCCTTCGATGAAGGCATCGAAGCTCTTGATCCGGCTTTCGGCGGGAAGCTGGCGGTATTCGGCGATCGCATCGGCGAACAATTGCTGGTCGATCGCTTCGACATAACGCCGGTCGATGATCGCCATGCGCTGCGTCATGAAGGCCTTGTCGCGGTCCTGGAAACCGGGTTCGCGGTCCTTGTTGGGCTTGGTCTGCTCGTTCGACCAGCGATAGAGCGTGCGCGCCGCGCTGTAGAGCTGCCCGCGCGAGAGCATGCCCTTGCGCTGATCGGCGAGCGCTGCGGCGTTGGTTTCGGCGATCAGGCGGTCAAGTTCGACGAGCGCCGCGCCATACTGCGCCTCGCGCTTGGGGTCGGCCTTGATCCAGGCGCGGAAAGCGTCCTCGTCGGCCTGCTTCTTGGCGACCAGCGAAATCGCGTCGGCCCCGGCAAGCTGGCCGGCGATCTTCTTTTCGTAGTTCTCGGTGCCCTGCAGCGTCGCGGCATAGGCGATCGTCGCGGCTTGGTTGCCCGCGGTCAGCTCGTCGATCCGGTCGCCGTATTCGGCCAGCATGCGCTGCTGATAGGGGTAGAGTTCCTCGTAATAGAAGCGCGCCTCATCCGCGGTGCGCAGGCGTTCGGTGGTGCCGGGGAAGCCGGCGACCATCACGAAATCGCCCGCCTTCACGCCGTCCTTGGCGATCGGCAGGAACGCCTTGGGCTTGAAGGGCACGTTCTCCTTGGCAAACGGGGCCGAAGCGCCGTTGGGGGCCACGTAAGCGCGGTAGAACGAGAAGTCGCCGGTGTGGCGCGGCCACATCCAGTTGTCCTTCTCGCCGCCGAAATTGCCCACGCCCGCCGCCGGGGCATAGACGAGGCGCACGTCCTGGATTTCGAGCTGCTGCTGGAGCCAGTATTGCGCGCCGCCGAAATAGGCGCGCACGTCGCAGCGGCGGTTGGCCTGCTTTTCGCATGCCTCGATCAATGCGGCACGGTTGGCCTGCAACCGGTCGAACCGCGCGCGGCCTTCAAGCTTGTCGGCGCCTTTCAGCATCGCCTTCGACACATCGCGCAGGTCCTCGATCACATAGATCCGGCTGCCGGGCGCGGCGGGCAGTTCATCGCCCAGCGTCTTGGCGAGGAAACCGTCGGTCAAGTAATCGTTCTCGGGCGAGGAATTGTATTGCAGCGAGCCGACCACGCAGTGGTGGTTGGTCGCGACCAGACCTTCGGGCGACAGGAACGCCGCCGAGCAGCCACCCAGCGATGCGATCGCGGTCAGCGGCGGGCGTTGCAGGTCGCCCAGCGTCTTGGCATCGAGTTCGAGCCCGGCAGCCTTCATCTCATCGGCGATGGCGGCGGTCTGGCTCGGCAGCCACATGCCTTCGTCGGCTTGCACGGCAGCAGGAACAGCCACGATCAGGGCGCTGGCCCCGGCGAGCAGGAACTTCTTCATCGAGCACTTACCTCATGCGAAAGGGGGGCGCTGCGGGTGCAGCGCACCGAAGTTGGTCGCACCTGGCGGCGCGTGGGCCCGCTGTTAGGCCAGATCAGATTGCGGCGGAAGGGGCGATTGCGCGCTATCGACGAACGGGCGACTGACGGGGTTGAGCACCAGCAGCAGCCGCACCGCCCCCGTGTCGGCAATCGGCGGAGAGCGGTGGATGGCGGGCCTGTCGGTCGCAAGCCTGCCCTTGAACAGCCCGACATCGAAGGCCGCAAGACGATTGATCCGCTCGGGCGGCATGCCCGCGGCCACGCGCAGCGCATCGGCTTCGTCCAGCCAGTCGGTGCCCTCGCCGGCATAGGTCGTGATCAGCCGCGCGGTGACATAGTCGGCATGGAACTTGCGGCACGAATCGGTGCGCACCACTTCCAGCCGCAGTTCGAACCGGGCAAGGTCCATCGCCGCGCAATACAGCCGGGCAAGCGCGGCGATATCCTCGGCCAGAACATCGTGGAGCGCGGGCGGCCCGCCGAAGCCGCCGCTGCGCAATCCGGCAAGCACCGCGCCGCGCACTGCGGCCTCGTCGCTGACAAAACGCAGGTCTTGCGGATCGCTTTCGAGCAGCGGGGCGAAATCGGCAAAGGACGGCCGCTGCCAGATCGCAAGATTGCAATCCGCATCCGCGATAGCGGACAGCACGGCAGGGCCGGGGGCGATACGGGACATGCGGGTCAAGACGTCGGACATGGGATGATCCTCAAAATCTTTGAGTGATGTTGTATCATCACTAGCGGCAGAGACCGGTATCCGCAACCACCCGTCGTTGCGCAAAGGCTCTTGCGAGTGATTATCATCTGGGCCAAGAGGCACCTCCCGAACACGCGAAGGATATGCCCCCATGAACAGCACGCTCAAACTCTGGACCCAGCTTGGCCTCGGCACCGCGCTTGCCGGCGGGTTGCTGGCCGCGTGCAGCGGCGAGGCGGGCACGGGCGAGGCCGGCGCGGGTGAGGCGGGCATCGCGCCCGACACCGCCGCCACCGCGGGCGAGGGCGAAGGCGGCGCAGGCGAGGGCGAAGGCAGCGCGGCTGCCGGCGGCGAAGGCGAAGGCGGCGTCGCAACCGCCGATGCCGCGACCGATCCGGTTGCCTATGGCATCGCGCTCGCCGTGGCCGAAGCGCATGTCGTGGCCGCGCGCGATGCCTATGCGGCGGGCAAGAAGGACGCGGCGGCCGAAATGTTCGCGCACCCGGTCAGCGAAGTGCTGCTCGACATGGACCCCGCCTTTGCCAAGCTGGGCGTTGCCGACATGAAGCCATTGTTCAGCGCCGCATCCGAAGCCGCGCTGGCAGGCAAGAGCACCGCCGAGGTCGGCAAGGCCTATGACGCCATCATCGCGGCGCTGCGCGGTGCGGCGACCAAGGCGCCCAAGACCGACGCCAGCAGCGCCAAGGTCGCCACCGGGGTGATCGCCGACATGATCGAACGCGCCAGCGCGATGTATCGCCAATTGCCCACCAACGATGCTTACGAGCCCTATCTCGACGGCTATGGCTTTGCCCGCGTCGCGCAGACCGCCTTTGCCGCCAATGGCGCGGCCATCAAGGCCGAGAACGCAGCCGCGCACACGCGCATCACCGAAGCGCTCGCACTGCTCGGCAAGGCCTATCCCGGGGCCGCGCGCCCCGCGACGCTGCCCGAACAGCCCGGCGCATTGTCGGGGGCGTCGGCCAAGGTGATGCTCGCCGCAGGCAACTGACGGCGCGCGCCGAACCGGGCTGATGCTGCGGCGAATTGCCCCTGCATCATCAAGCTGCTAGGCTGCGGCATGGCCCAGCAGGACACGCACAGCTCACCCGGATCATCGCGCATCGGCTGGGGGTTGCTCGCGGGCGCGCTGATGCTTGCCGCAGGCGCGGCGGCGTTTCATCTGACCCGCGGGCCGGGCGACCCGCCGCCCTTTGCCGATGCGGGCGCCGGTGCGGACGCGGGCGGGGCGGCGTCGATCGAGCAGCTGCGCACCCGCGCCGAAGCATCGCCGACCGACCCGGCGCCGTGGCGCGAACTGGCGATGGCCCAGTTCGGGCAGCGCCAGTATGCCGATGCCGCGGCGGCCTATCGCCGCGCGATCGAAATCATGCCGGGCGATGCCTCGCTGTGGTCCGCGCTGGGCGAAACGCTGGTGCTGTCGAGCGCGTCCGATCCCTTGCCCGCCGATGCGCTTGCCGCGTTCCGGCAGGCGGTGTCGATTGACCCCAAGGACCCGCGCGCGCGCTATTTCCTCGCGGCGCGGCGCGATCTCGACAAGGATCACGAAGGCGCGGTGGCCGATTGGCTGGCGCTGCTTGCCGACAGCCCTGCGGGCGCGCCGTGGGAAGCGGATCTGGTGCGCACGATCGAACAGGTCGGGCAGATGCACGCGATCCCGGTCGCCCCGCGCATTGCCGCAGCACAGGCCGCACGGCCCGCCGCGATGATCGCGGGCGGACAGGCAGGGCCGGGTGCGGCCGATGTTGCGGCGGCAAGCAACATGACCGCCGCCCAGCAGCGCGCGATGATCGATGGCATGGTTGCCCAGCTTGAACAGAAGCTCAGGCAAAACCCGCAGGACCCGGCCGGCTGGAGCATGCTGGTGCGCAGCCGGATGATGCTCGGCGACGCGGCTGGCGCGCGCGCCGCGCTCGACGCAGGGATCGCCGCCAATCCGCAAGCCGCCGCGCAATTGCGCAGCGATGCCGCGACGCTCGGCCTGCGCTAGCACGCAGCCCGTCGCTCGCCCGCGCGGGCCGGTGTTTCAGATCGCCGAGCTGAACGTGCGCGGGGCCGCCGCGCGGTAGGCATCGAACTGGGCCGCGATGCCGCGGGCATAGGGCAGCCCGCCCTCTAGGATGGCGAGCCGGTTGCCGCTGAGGCTGGCGACCCCAGCGTCGAAGAAGGGCGCCAGCCGCGGTGCGGCGTCGGCCAGAAAATCATCGGGCAGGATCGCCGCGCCGCGGCACAGCAAGGCTTCGATCACCGCGCCGCGGCGCTGGTCTTCAAGGCTGCGGGCGATCCCGTGCGACGCGGTCAGCCGCGCTTCGGCGCAAAGCTGGCGGTAGGTCGCGGTGTGTTTCTGGTTCTGCGCCAACAGGCCCGGAAACCCGCTGATCGCGCTTGCGCCAAGCCCGATCAGGATATCGGCGGGATCATCGGTAAAGCCCTGGAAATTGCGCCGCAGGGTGCCGGCGCGCACCGCGCGCGCCATCGGATCGTGGGGCAGGGCGAAATGGTCGAACCCGACCGCGTCATAGCCGTATCCGGTCAGCATCCGATGCGCCTCGCCTGCCATCGCGAAACGTTCGCGCGCGCCGGGCAGATCGGCCTCGCGGATCATCGTCTGGCGCGGTACCAGATGCGGCACGTGGGCATAGCCGAACACCGCGACCCGGTCCGCGCCGAGCTTGCGCGTATATTCGAGGCTGTCGGCAAGATCGGCCTCGCTTTGGTGCGGCAGGCCGTACATCAGATCGAAATTGAGCGAGGTGACCCCGCCCGACCGCAGCCAGTCGGTGCTGCGGCAGATCATCCCGAGCGACTGTTCGCGCCCGATCGCCTTCTGGCAGTGCGCGGCAAAGGTCTGCACCCCCATGCTGGCGCGGGTGATCCCGACCTCTGCGATAACCCCGCTCCATTCGGCGGTGAGGCTGCGCGGGTCGAGCTCGATCGACCATTCGGGCGCGGCCAGCGGCAGGTGCGCATGGAGCGCGCCGACCAGCGCAAGCAGTTCGGGCGCGGCGATCGCATTGGGGCTGCCTCCGCCGAACGCGATCCGCCGCACGCGCACCCCGGCGGGCAAGAGGCCGCCGAGCGTGGCGATTTCCTGGTGCAGCGCGGCGAGATAGGCATCGACCCGCGCGCGCTTGCCGGACACCGCGGTGTTGCAGCCGCAGTAAAAGCAGATCGCCTCGCAGAAAGGGATGTGGAGATAGAGCGAGATGTCGCCCGCCGCGCCTGCGACCGCGCGTTCGAGCGCGCCCTCCTCCAGCGCGCCGAAATCGGCGGCGGTGGGATAGCTGGTGTAACGCGGCACGGCGGTTGCCAGCAGTTCGGGGTGATAGGTCCACATGGTTGTCGGGCGCTCCTTGTGGAGTGCGCGATAGCGGGCCCGGTCAGGCGGCGTCTTTGCGCGAGATCAATTTGCCGTTCCGCTCCTCGCGGCAGGCCCCGGCGTGGCAGCCCTTGGGGTGGCAACCGCGATCTTCGGCGGGCACCTTGCCGCCCAGCGGAATGGTGATCGTGCCGCCATTGCACAGGTGCATCGTCAGCACGGGGCCGGTCGGCGCGGGCAGCGGGCCGATCATCACCGGCATCAGCGCGGCAAGCGCAAGCGGGAGCATGTTCACGCGCCGTCCTCCTCGTCGATCAGGATGCGTGCGGCAGCGCCCTCCATGTCCTCGTATTGGCCTTCGCGCATCGACCACAGGAAGGCGAGCAGCCCCATCAATCCCATGCCGAGCGCGATGGGGATGAGGATGGCAAGTCCGGTCATCGCGCAGCTCCCGTATCTGCGGCAGCGCCCGCGAGCCGCAGCGAATTGGCGATCACCACCAGCGAGGAGACCGACATGGCGATCGCGGCGACCAGCGGGGTGACATGTCCCGTCAGTGCGAGCGGCACGGCGAGCGCGTTATAGGCGATCGAGAAGCCGAAATTCTGCCGCACCACGCGCATGGCGGCGCGCGCGGTGCGCACGGAAAGCGCGACGGGCATCAACCCCTCGCCGATGAACACCGCATCGGCGACCTGCTGGCTCGCATCGGACGCGCTGCCCGGCGCGATCGAAGCGTGGGCGGCGGCAAGCGCGGGGCCATCGTTGAGCCCGTCGCCTACCATCAGCGGGCGGCGGCCCTTAGCCTTCAGCGCTTCGAGCACGGCGAGCTTGCCCTGCGGGCTTGCCTCTGCGGTCGCGGGCAGGCCGAGCGCGCGGGCGAGCGCTTCTACCGGCGCGGCGCGGTCGCCCGACAGGATGCTTGCCGGCAACCCTTGCGCCGCCAGCGCGGCGAGCGCCGCGCGCACGTCGGGGCGCAGCGGATCGGCAAAGGCGATGGTCCGGCGCGCGTCGCCGATGCGCAAGCTGACGGCGAGCGTTTCTGCCGCCGCATGCGGCCGCTCCAGCGCCACCGGAATGCCGTTCCACAGACCGGAAACGCCCTGTCCGCCGACCTCGGCGATGTCGCTGACAGCCGCCGGCACGGTGCCCGCACGCAAGGTGGCAGCGGCAAGCCCGCGGCTGAGCGGATGGCGGCTGGCCTGCGCCAGCGCGAGCGCGATGCTGCGCGCGGTATCGTCGAGGCCGCCGATATCCGCGCGCGGTTCGCCCAGCGTCAGTGTGCCGGTCTTGTCGAGCAGCACGGTGTCGCATTCGGCCAGCCGTTCGAGCGCGCTGCCATCCTTTACCAGCAGCCCGCGCCGCATTAACGCCCCGCTCGCCACCACCTGTGCGGCAGGCACGGCAAGCCCCATCGCGCACGGACAGGTGATAATCAGCACCGCAATCGCGATCGTCAGCGCTGCGTGCCACCCCGCGCCCGCGATCATCCACCCGGCAAAGGCCAGCGCGGCCAGCGTGTGGACCACCGGCGCATAAAGCCGGCTGGCGCGGTCGGCGATGCGGACATAGTGGCTGCGCGATTGCCCCGCCTCGTCCATGATGCGGGCGATTTCGGCCAGCACCGTGTCCTCTGCCACATGGGTCAGCCGGACGCGCAAGGGCGCGCCCAGATTGATCGCGCCGGCATGCACCACCGCGCCCGGGCCCACGGGCTGGGGCGCGCTTTCGCCGGTCAGCATCGCATTGTCGAGCGCGCTTTGCCCGCAGGTCACCTCGCCATCGGCGGCCAGCGCCTCGCCAGCGGCGACCAGCACCAGCATTCCGGGTGCAAGATCGCGCGCAGGCACGCGCCGCGTGGTGCCATCGGGCGCGATGACGCTGGCGCTTTGCCCCATCCGGCCGAGCAGCGCACCGATCCCCGCGCGCGTGCGGTCGCGCATCATCGCATCCAGCGCGCGTCCGGCGAGGAGGAAGAAGAGTAGCATAACGGCAGAATCGAAGAAGGCGTGCTCGCCCCCCGTCACCGTTTCGTACAGGCTCATCGCGGTCGCCAGAATGACGCCGATGCTGATCGGCACATCCATGTTGGTGCGCCGGTGTTTCAGCGCCATCCACGCGCTGGCAAAGAACGGGCGGCCCGCATAGGCGACCACCGGCAGCGCGATCAGCGCCGACAGCCAGTGGAACAGCCCGCGCGTCGCCCCGTCCGCGCCCGACCAGACGCTGACCGACAACAGCATGATGTTCATCATCCCGAAGCCCGCCACGCCCAGCGCGCGGACCAGCCGCCCGCGTTCGGCATCGTCGGCGCCAAGCGGGTTGTCGGCGATAGGCTGGGCTTCGAACCCCAATGCCTGTACGGCAGCGACCAGCGCGGCATCCTCGATTGCAGGATCGTGCCGGATCGCGACCTTCTTTGCCGACAGGTTGGCGCGCGCGGACGCGATGCCGGGCACGCGGGCAAGTTCGCGTTCGATCTTGCCGATGCAGCCGGCGCATTTCATCCCCGGCACGGTCAGCCGGGTGGTGGCAAGCGGGCGCTCGGTGTCGAAGAGGGCAGGGGCGTTCACCGGATTTCGGCCTCCCCCGCCCAGGCTTGATCGCCCGCGCGGATCGCCATGCGCAGCTGCCAGCGGCCCGGTGCGACCGCCTCGCGCGAAACCCAGCGGCCCTGCGCCCCGGCGACGAAGGACAGCGGCGTTTCCTCGCGCACGCCGAGCGGCCGGCTGGCGGTCGCGGTGATCTGCGCCGCCGCGGGAACGTGCAGCGTCTCGATCACGATGCGGCCATCCTCGCGCCGGTGGGGCACCGCCTGCCAGCCCAGCGCCTCGGACGCGGCCGCTTGGCGCAGCCAACCGTTGTAATTCTGGCTGGCGACATAGGAATTGTCGACCACGGTGCCGTGGAAACTGCCCACCGCGATGCTCGCCATGAGCAGGTTGACCGCGATCACCACGGCAAATCCGCCGACCAGCACGACCGCCATGCGCGGGCCGGTGAAAGGACTTCTGGTGCGGGCCATCACTTGTTCTCCGCCATATCCGATTGGGGATGGGCAAATGTCGTCGGGGCAAGGTCGCTTTCGCGCTGCTCGTCGAGCGCGGTCAGGCGGAAGGCAAAATCGCCTGCCACAGTGCCTTGGGGCAACAGCACATAGGCGCGCAGCACGCGGGTGGCGTTGGCATCGACCGTGACCCGCTGGACGGGGGCGGCGTTGTCCATGCTGACCGCCTCGGTCCACATCACCGCGCCTTGGGGTAGGCCTTGCATCGCGACCTCCATCTCGCGCGGGCGCGCCTCCATGTTGCGCAGCCGCAGCGTGAAGGCATTGCGCACCGATCCATCCTTCAACAGCATGAAGGGCGGGTTGCGATCGGGCGCCACCGTCAGGTCGGTGTGGCTGCGGGTGCCCAGCGCAAACAGCAGGCCCGCGCCGATCGCGGCCCAGACCCCGAAATAGACGAACAGGCGGGGCCGCAGCAGCGCCTTCCATGCGGGCGTTGCCGGCGCGCCCGCGGCCTCGGCCTTGCACTGGTCCAATGTCGCGTAATCGATCAGCCCGCGCGGGCGGCCGACATCCTGCATCACCCGGTCGCAGGCATCGATGCACAATCCGCAGGTGATGCAGCCGATCTGCTGGCCTGCGCGGATGTCGACGCCCGTGGGGCAGACCGCGACGCACAGGTTGCAATCGATGCAGTCGCCATATTCATCCGGGTTCTTGGCCGCCTTTTTGACGCTGCCGCGCTTTTCACCGCGCCAGTCCTTGTAGGTTACGATCAGCGATTTTTCGTCGAGCATCGCGGTCTGGATGCGCGGCCAGGGGCACATGTAAACGCACACCTGTTCGCGCATGAACCCGCCAAGCCAGAAGGTCGTGCCGGTCAGCACCGCGACGGTGGCATAGGCGACCGGGGCCGCCTCGCCCCGCCAGAACGCGTAGGTGAGGGTTGGCGCATCGGCGAAATACATGATCCACGCGCCGCCGGTCCAGAAGGCGATGGCAAGATAGACCGCCCACTTGGCCATCCGCCGCGCGATCTTCGATGCGGTCCACGGTGCCTTGTCAAGGCGCATCCGCGCATTGCGATCGCCGTCGAAGAAGCGGTCGACATGCTGGAACAGGTCGGTCCACACGGTCTGCGGGCAGGCATAGCCGCACCATGCGCGGCCCACCGCGCTGGTGACGAGGAACAACCCGATCCCCGCCATGATGAGCAGGCCCGCGACGAAAAAGAATTCGTGCGGCCAGATCTCGATATCGAACATGTAAAAGCGGCGGTTGGCGAGATCGACCAGCACCGCCTGATCGGGGGCGAAGGGACCGCGGTCCCAGCGGATCCACGGGGTCGCGTAATAGATCCCCAGCGTCACCAGCATCATCAGCCACTTGAAACGCCGAAACGGCCCGTCGATCCGCTTGTTGTGGACCGTCCTGCCCTTTTCATAGAGCGCTGCGCCCATGAAGCCGGAAGGCGCGGGCTGCGGTGCAGGAGCGCCGAGCGCGCCCGCCCAGTCGCGCGCAGGCGGTGGAGCGGGCGGGGCGGGCGGGGCGGGGCGGGCGAGTTCGTCGGCCTGGGCCATGGGACGTGACCTACTTGCTGGCGACCTTGGTCGCTGCGGGAGCCGCAGGAGCGGCGGCGGGGGCATCGGGGGTGGCAGGGGCGGCATCCTGCCCGCCGCCGCGCGAGTGGACATAGGCGGCGAGCATCTTGATCGTGACCGGATCGAGCCGCCCTTTCCATGCGGGCATCACCCCGTGGCGCGGTGCCTCGATCTGGCGGGCGATGTCCGCTTCGGTGCCGCCCAGAAGCCAGATCGCATCGTTCAATGCAGGCGCGCCCATCGCCGGGCTGCCTTCGCCGCCGGTGCCGTGGCAGGCGGCGCAATTGTCGGCGAAAAGCTGCGCGCCGGCAGGGCTGGACTTGTGCTTGCCCGACAGCGAGAGGACATGGCCGGTAAGCGCGGCGGTCTGGCTCTTGTCGAACATCCCGGCAAAGGCGGGCATGAAATTGGTGCGCGTCTCGTCCGAGCCTTCCCATCGGATCCCGTGGGTGAGCGTGTATTCGATCTCGCTCAGCGTGCCGCCCCAGATCCAGTCATCGTCGTTGAGGTTGGGATAGCCCGCCGATCCTGCCGCGCCTGCGCCGTGGCACTGGACGCAATTGACCTTGAAGGCGGCAGCCCCGCCGGCCACCGCGGCCTGCATCAGCTGCGGATCGGCGGCCAGCTTTTCGATGTCGGTCACCGCGATCCGCTCGGTCACGCTCTGGCGCGCCGCATCGGCTGCGCCCATTTCGCGCACCAGATCGCCCCGGCTCGACCAGCCCAGCGTGCCCGCGGTCGCGCGCTCGACCATCGGCCAGGCGGGGTAAAACACGACATAGACCGCGGCGAACACGATCGTCGCATAGAAGGTGTAGAGCCACCAGCGCGGCAGCGGGGTGTTGAGCTCCTCGATGCCGTCCCATTCGTGGCCGACGGTTTCGGTGCCGGTGGGCGCGTCGATGCGTTTGCCGGCGCGGGCCGGGCTGTCAAAGGTGGTCATTGGTGTCATCCTTGAAGATGAGGTGCTTGGCAGCATCGCGGTGCGCCCGCGCGCCGGGGCGAAAGTGCCACAGGCACAAGGTCAGATAGAGGCCGACGATCATCGCCAGCGCATAGCTGTCGGCAAAGTGGCGCAAGGCGGTGTAGAGGGTCATCGCCCCTGCGCTCCCTTGCTGAGTTCCTCCTGCGCGGCGGCGCTGTTCACATCGACCAGCGTGCCCAGCATCTGGAGATAGGCGACCAGCGCATCCATTTCGGTCACGCGGCCCGGATCGCCGTCGAAGTCGCGGATCTGCGCCTTGGGATAGCGCGCGGCCAGATCGCCGGCGTCGGCTTCGGGGTTGGCCTGGGCTTCGAGGTCGTTTGCGGCGGCCGCCAGATCGGCATCCGAATAGGGCACGCCCACTGCGCGCAGCGCGGCAAGGCTGGCGGCGGGATCGGGCACCTTCAGCGCGGTTTGCGACAGGAAGCTGTAATTGGGCATGATGCTTTCGGGCACCACCGATCGCGGGGATTTCAGATGCTGGACATGCCAGGCATCCGAATAGCGCCCGCCGACGCGCGCCAGATCGGGCCCGGTGCGCTTCGATCCCCACTGGAAGGGGTGATCGTAGATCGATTCCGCGGCAAGGCTGTAGTGGCCATAGCGTTCGACCTCGTCGCGGAAGGGCCGGATCATCTGGCTGTGGCAGGTATAGCACCCCTCGCGCACATAGATGTCGCGGCCCGCCTGTTCGAGCGGGGTGTAGGGGCGCATCCCCTCGACCTTCTCGATCGTGTTGTCGACCCAGAACAATGGGGCGATTTCCACGATCCCGCCGATCGCCACCACGCCAAGGGTCAGCGCGGCAAGCAGGGTGACGTTGCGTTCGAGCTTCTTGTGCCCGTCGAAGGCGCCGCCCGAAGCGTTGGGGGTGTTTGCAGTGTTGCTCATGGTGTCAGGTTCCCGTTGGCGCGGTCATTCGGCCGGCTGTGCGGCAAAGGACGGGGCGGGGGATTGCGGCAGGGGGTGATCGGCGGACGTGTCGGCGGACACGTCGCCCATCGGGGCCTCGGCGCGCCGCTTTCCGGCGATGGTCATGGCGATATTGAAGGCCATGATGATCGCACCGCTGAGGTACATGAGGCCCCCCACGGCGCGCAGGATATACATCGGGTGGAGCGCCGCGACCGTGTCGACGAAGCTGTTCACCAGGTATCCATCCGCGCCATATTCACGCCACATCAGCCCTTGCGTGATCCCGGCGACCCACATCGAGGCGGCGTAGAAAACGATCCCCAGCGTCGCGAGCCAGAAGTGCCAGTTGATCATCCGCAAGCTGTAGAGCCGCTCCCGGTTCCAGAGGCGCGGGGTGAGGTAGTAGACGCAGGCGAAGGTGATCATCCCGTTCCACCCCAGCGCGCCGGAGTGCACGTGGCCGATCGTCCAGTCGGTGTAGTGCGACAGGCTGTTCACCGCCTTGATCGACAGCATCGGCCCTTCGAAGGTGCTCATCCCGTAAAACGCGAGCGCAAGCACCATCATGCGGATGATCGGATCGGTGCGGACCTTGTCCCATGCGCCGTTCAGCGTCATCAGCCCGTTGATCATCCCGCCCCAGCTCGGCATCCACAGCATCACCGAGAACACCATGCCCAGCGTCTGCGCCCAGTCGGGGAGCGCGGTGTAGTGGAGGTGGTGCGGGCCGGCCCAGATGTAGAGGAAGATCAGCGACCAGAAGTGGATGATCGACAGGCGGTAGGAGTACACCGGCCGCCCGGCCTGCTTGGGCACGAAGTAATACATCATCGCAAGGAAGCCCGCAGTGAGGAAGAAACCCACCGCGTTGTGGCCATACCACCACTGGGTCAGCGCATCCTGCACGCCGGCAAAGGCGCTGTAGCTTTTCGCGCCCAGCAGGCTGACGGGCATCGCCAGGTTGTTGACCACGTGCAGCATCGCGATCGTGATGATGAAGGCAAGGTAGAACCAGTTGGCGACATAGATGTGCGGTTCGCGCCGGTTCAGCAGCGTGCCGACAAACACCGCGGCATAGGCGAGCCAGACGATCGTCAGCCACAGATCGACATACCATTCGGGCTCGGCATATTCCTTGCCCTGGCCGATCCCGAGGATGTAGCCGGTCGCGGCGAGCACGATGAACAGCTGGTATCCCCAGAACACGAAGCGCGCGGTGCCCGGCAGCGCCAGCGTGGTGCGGCAGGTGCGCTGCACCACGTAGAAACTGGTCGCGAGCAGCGCATTGCCGCCGAAGGCGAAAATCACCGCCGAGGTGTGCAGCGGGCGCACCCGTCCGAAATTGAGATAGGGTTCGAGATTGAGCTGGGGGAAGGCAAGCTGCGCGGCGATGAACACGCCCACCAGCAAACCGACCACGCCCCAGAACATCGTCGCGATCACGCCCCAGCGGATCACGTCGTCATCATACCGGCTTGGCCCGGGGGGCATCCTGAACAGGCTTTGCGCCCGCGCGACCGGATCATAGGTGCCCAGCGTCGCCACGATCAGCACGACCGCGACAAGCCCGACGATCCCCATGTGGATCGCAAACCCCGCATCGGGGGTCAGCGCAATGGCAGCGATGCTGGCGAGCAGGACAAGCGCCCATACCCCCAGCCGCCCAACGACTGATTCCATTTCGATTAATCCCTTGTTTCGCAGGCCGACCCCTAATCCGCGGCGGGGTCCCTTGTGTTTGAGCCAGATCAAATCGGCGGCGGAATTTGATGAAAGCGGTGTTTGCGGTGGTTCAGGCGCTGGCGCGGTGCGCGATCCGGGCCAGCGCCGCGACATCGCGCAGCGCGACCCCCGAACGGCCCTCGGTCGCGACCAGCCCGGCCTCGCGCAGTTCGGTGAGCTGGCGGCTGACGGTCTCGATCGTGAGGCCGAGGCTGTCGCCGATATCGCGGCGGCTCATCGGCAGCACGAACCGGCACGCGCCCGCGCGGCAATCGGCCAGCCGTTCGGCCATCGACACCAGGAAATCGGCGACCCGTGCGGATGCGGACTTGTGCCCCATCTGCATCATCCGCGTGCGGCTGCGGTGCAGTGCCTGAAGCGACCGGGTCAGCACCGCGCGCAGCACCGCGGGATCGGCCTGCGCGGTGTCGAGAAAGGCATCGGAGGGAAAGACCAGCAGGTTGCTGTTCTCCAGCGCCATCAGCCGGAAATCACCGCCGGATGCTGCGCTGCTCTGCCGCAGCACAGACACCAGATCGCCCGCGAAATGGAACGCCAGCACCTGCCCGCCGGGCGCGCCGCTGGGGTGACGCGCGACCAGCTTGGCAGCGCCGCTGGCGATCCAGACCAGCCTGTCGCGTTCGGGATCGGGCGCGAGTTCGGCGCCGCGGGCGAGCACCGCAGCCATGCCCAGCGTGCACAGCCGGGCAGCGGTATCGCCATCGCCGCAGCCTTGCGGCAAGGCGGCGCGGAACGCGGCGGTGGCACGCAGGCGCACGGCGCAGGGAGAAGGGCTGAGGCTTGCCATGATGCGCATGGCAATGCGCACAGCGAGCGCAAAGGTCTTTGATCCCGATCAATGAGGAAGGGGGGCGGGCGGGGCTATCGGCGCCCCCACAGGCAGCAACTTTCCTGGGCCGCATGGGCGCGGCCACTGCTGCCGACAAGGATGGGAACATGACAAGACTTGCAACGCCGCGCAGCATCGTTCTGGCCGGAACCGTTCTGGGAACCGCGGCGCTGATGCTGGGGGCGGCCCCGGCAATGGCGCAAGGTGCGCTTGCGCGCGCCGGGCATATCCAGGCCAAGGTGCTGGGCACCTACGTCGCGCCCGACGGCAAGATCACCGACATCAACGTCAATCTGCCGGGGCTGCCGGCGACCACGCAGACCAAGGCCAACGACAATGTCACACCGACTGTCGCGGTCGAATATTTCGTGACCGACAATGTCTCGATCGAAACCATCGCCGGGATCACCCAGCACGATGTCGATGCGACCGCGGGCCTGCCCGCCGGCGCGGAACTGGTCAGCAATGCCAAGCTGGTGCCTGCGACTGTCACGGCCAAGCTGCACTTCGATCTGGGCGGGGTGAAACCCTATGTCGGCGCGGGCCCGGCCTATTTCCTGTGGGTCGGCGACAAGCCGGGCGCCGCAGCGCTGCCGCTGGGCGTGACGCGCACCGATCTGTCGGACGAATTCGGGCTTGCGTTGCAGACCGGGGTCGACGTGCCGCTCAACGATACGGGGCTGGCCCTGTCGGTCGATGTGAAACGCTATTTCATCGACACCACCGCGCGCTGGTATGTCGGCAACACGCTGGCAATCGAGACCGTGCACAAGCTTGACCCGTGGGTGATCAGCGCCGGGTTTGCCTTCCGGTTCTGACCGCGCCGCTTGCCAGGATAATGCGAAAAGGCCCTGCCGGCGTCTGCCCGGCAGGGCCTTTTCGCTGGCGTGTCGGCCGGTTTCGAGGCCCGTCTGACCCCATCCAGACCCCCTCCAGCCCCGTTTCGACCCCCTCCAGACCCTGTCGGGGAGAGGTGTTTCACGTGAAACATCCGCCTCCGCGCATGCCCAAGGCCGTTTCAGAAGCTGTACTGGGTCGACAATTGTACCCGCTGCAGATTGCCGCTCCGGCCATCTTCCAGCGTGCGGCTGGCATACATCACCTCGACCCCGACATTGAGCGGGGGGATGGGAGTCCAGATCAGGTTGGCAAAGGCGTTCCAGCTTTCATCGGTCACTTGCCGGGTGGTCAGCGCGACCGGGTTGTCGGCCTTGAACCACGACCCGGCAATGTTGGAGCGCAGCCTCGGCGTCCATACATGCCGGTAGGCGGCAAAGCCCGACCAGGTGAAGATCGGGTCGAGCGTCCCGTCGGGCCGGATCGCGGCATCGTTGACGATATTGAGCCCGATATAGCGACCCAACCCGTCCCCGGCGGTGGCCATGAAGCGGAAATCGTCCTGCTCGCCCACCTTGAGCTTGCCCGACAGGCTGATGCCATAACCCCACGCCGCATCGTCCACGCCCAAGAGATCGTCAGCCGAAACATGCAGTTGCCGCACGATCCCGGCCGCGGTGAAGCTGCCCCAGTCACCGCTCCAGTTGTAGCGTCCGATGATGTCGGGAACCTGATCGTCGCCCGGCGTCACCATCGACCCGTTCTGCGCGGTGACGACGGTTTCGGGTTGTTCTACAGCCACTTGCAGCCCGCCCTTGGTGTAGCGGACCAACGGCTGACGGTCGAACACCGTGCCCGGCGTCACCCCGATGAAGTCGAGCGAATCGGGCAGCGCGGCAACGTTTTGGAAGGTCGACCACCCCTGTCCGAAGGTCCAGTTGTCGTAATTGATCAAGGCATGCCGGATCCGCGGCGTGAAGCTGTTGGTCACCCGTTCGTTGCCGCCATCGGTGACGTTGAAATCGAGCTCGATCAGGCCCGACAGCTTGTGATCGGTGCCGACATCGGTCTCGGTCTTGAACAGGAACCGGGTCTGGCGGGCGGAGAAATCGGTGTCGAACCCGCTCGCCTGCCCGCCGACCGGGATCGAGGAGGGGAACAGGAAATCGCGCAAGATCGAATTGCCGCCCAGTTGCCCGCCACTGGTGCGCTGGCTGATCGCGTCGAGTTTGACATAGCCGCCATAGGTGACCCGCGTCTTGCCGACCTTGAAACCCTCGCCCGCAGGAATGGCGAATTCGATCAGCTTGTCGGACATTTCCGCCTGCCGTACCGCCAGCGACCGCGCGGTTTCTTCGGTCGCGGCGGTCTGCGCGCGGATCGCTTCCTGCTCGGCGCGGATGGCGCCGGTCTCGGTGCGGATCGCCGCGAGAGCGTTCGCCTGCTGCGCCTGTGCATTCGCATCGGCATCGAGCCGCGCGACAAGCCCTTCGACCAGTCGTTCGAGCCGGTCGAGCCGCGCGTCCACGCTCTGCTGTTCCGCCAGCGCCGGCGCCGAGGACAGAATGCTCGCTGCCAGCAGCACGCCGCGCAGGCTGCACACGATCCGCTTGTGACCCATCAACCCCTCCCATTTCTTCTTATGCCGCCAAGACTGCGCCCGACCGGGCAAGGCGGACAGTTGGAGGATGGTCGTAAGACCTTTGTCTGAGGGCGCGGGACTGATAGCCTGATGTAAAGACAGGCCGAGATTAGGGAGAGTCGAGATGATCCACGCCGTTGAGCGGCCCGAGGCCCACACGCCCACGCACTGCACGCCCGAGCAATATGCCGCGATGTACCGCGCGTCGGTGGACACGCCCGACGCCTTCTGGCTCGATCAGGCAAGGCGGCTCGACTGGGTCAAGGCGCCCACGATCGGCGGGCAATGGTCCTATGACCCCGTGGCGATCGCATGGTTCGCGGACGGGCAATTGAACCTGTGCCATAATGCGGTCGACCGGCACCTGCCCACCCATGCCGATACCACGGCGCTGATTTTCGAACCCGACGATCCCGCCGGCGAGAGCCGCAGTCTCACCTATGGTCAGTTGCACGCCGAGGTCGTGCGGATGGCCAACGCGCTGAAATCTTTGGGCGTGACCCGCGGCGAGCGGGTGACGATCTATATGCCGATGATCCTCGAAGGCGTGGTCGCGATGCTTGCCTGCGCGCGGCTCGGGGCGGTGCATTCGGTGGTGTTTGGCGGCTTCTCGCCCGAGGCGCTGGCCGGAAGGATCGAGGACTGCGGCAGCCGCTTCGTCGTCACCGCCGACGAAGGCCTGCGCGGCGGCAAGCACATCCCCCTCAAGGCCAACGTCGATGCCGCGCTCGCCCATCCGGGCACCGATGTGGCAGGCGTGCTGGTGATCCCGCACACCGGCGGCGACATCGCGATGCAGGAGGGCCGCGACCACTGGCTCGCCGATCTTGCCAGCGACGCGGATTGCCCCTGCGAGGTGATGAACGCGGAAGACCCGCTGTTCATCCTTTACACCTCGGGTTCGACCGGCAAGCCCAAGGGCGTGCTCCACACCACCGGCGGCTACGGCGTGTGGACGGCGACGACGTTCCACTACATCTTCGATTACCAGCCGGGTGAGGTGTTCTGGTGCACCGCCGATATTGGCTGGGTCACGGGGCACAGCTACGTCGTCTACGGCCCGCTGATGAACGCTGCGACCGCGGTGGTGTTCGAAGGCGTGCCCAATTACCCCGATCACGGGCGCTTCTGGGACGTGGTCGACAAGCACGGCGTCAACATCATCTACACCGCCCCCACCGCGATCCGCGCGTTGATGCGCGAGGGTGATGCCCATGTGACCAGCCGCAGCCGCGCCTCGCTGCGCCTGCTCGGCAGCGTCGGCGAGCCGATCAACCCGGAAGCCTGGCGCTGGTATTTCGACGTGGTGGGCGAGGGCCGCTGCCCGATCATCGACACCTGGTGGCAGACCGAAACCGGCGGCTGCATGATCACCACGCTCCCCGGCGCGCACGACATGAAACCGGGGAGCGCAGGGCTGCCGTTCTTCGGCATCCGTCCGCAGCTCGTCGACAACGAGGGCGCGGTGCTGGAGGGCGCGACCGAGGGCAACCTCACCATCACGCACAGCTGGCCCGGGCAGGCGCGCACAATCTATGGCGACCATGACCGTTTCGGGCAGACCTATTTCAGCACCTACACGGGCAAGTATTTCACCGGCGACGGGTGCAAGCGCGACGAGGACGGATATTACTGGATCACCGGCCGGGTCGACGATGTCATCAATGTCTCGGGCCACCGCATGGGCACTGCCGAGGTCGAGAGCGCGCTGGTGCTGCACGCCCGCGTGGCCGAGGCCGCGGTCGTCGGCTATCCGCACGATATCAAGGGGCAAGGCATCTACTGCTACGTCACGCTCAATGCGGGCGAGGAGGGCACCGACGCACTGCTCGCCGAGCTGAAGGCGCATGTGCGCAAGGAAATCGGCCCGATCGCGACGCCCGACGTGATCCATTTCACCGATGGTCTTCCCAAGACCCGTTCAGGCAAGATCATGCGCCGGATCCTGCGCAAGATCGCCGAGAACGATTTCGGTTCGCTGGGCGATACCTCGACGCTGGCCGACCCCGGTCTTGTCGACCGACTGATCGACGGTCGGCAGAACCGCTGATGCAGCCCCGTATCGTCATTGCCGACGATCATCCGCTGTTCCGCGGCGCGCTCGCCCATGCGGTCGCGCGGGTCTGGCCGGGTGCGGCGGTGTTCGAGGCGAGTTCGGCGGCCGAGGCGCGGGCCGCCTTGCAGGCGGGCGGGGCCGAATGCCTGCTGCTCGACCTGCACATGGCCGATTCCTCGGGCCTCAGCGTGCTGATGGACTTGCGGCAGGATTATCCTGCGCTGCCGATCGTGATCGTCTCCGCCTCGGAAGAGCCGCGCGTTGCGGCAGCGGCGGCACAACTGGGCGCGGCGGGCTTCATCCCGAAATCGGCCAGTCTCGATGCGATCCGCGAAGGTTTGGCGGCGGTGCAGGGCGGCGATGCCTGGTTTGCGGAAGGCCACGCAGGCGAGGACGACGATCTGGCCCGCATCGCCAGCCTTACCCCGGCCCAGCGGCGCATCCTTGCCGGGATCCGGCAGGGGCTGCTCAACAAGCAGATCGCCTATGAACTTTCGATCAGCGAGGCGACGGTCAAGGCGCACATCACCGCGATCCTGCGCAAGCTGGGGGTGGGCAGCCGCACCCAGGCGGTGCTGGTCGCCGCCAAGCTCGATGTCGATCAGCCGGTGGCAGAGCCCGCCCAAGCCTGATCGTTCGCGGCCGCGCGGCCTTCTGCCAGCGCGGTCGCGATGAGCGCCCGCAGCGCGGCCGGCGCGGCGGGTTTCAAGAGGCGATTGGCGAGCATCCGGGCTGCCGCAGCCTCAGTTTCGTCCGAGGCTTCCGCTGTCAGCAGGATCGCCGGACAGCGCGCGCCCCATTCCTCGCACAGCGCGGCAAACACCGCATCGCCGCGCTCCGGATCGTCGAGCCGGTAGTCCATGATCGCGATATCGGGGGGCGCGGGCATGGCCGTGCGCGCTTCGGCAAGGCTGGCAGCACCGGTGACGGACAGGCCCCAGCGGGCCAGCAGCGCGGCGGTGGCAGCCAGCGCGGCGGGATCGTTGTCGACCACCAGCACGCGGGCATGACCGAGGCCCCCTGCGCGCTGTGCGGGAAGCGGCGCGGGGGCGACCACGCTTTCGCGGCGCAGCACCGGCAGGCAGAGCGCAAAGCGGCTGCCCCGGCCCGGTATCGAGGTGGTTTCAACCTCGGCATCCAAGAGTGCCGCGGCACGCCTGACGATCGCCAGGCCCAGACCCAGCCCTTCGCGATCGGTCGAAGTCCCGCGTTCGAATTCGCCGAAGATCCGTTCGATGTTCTCCGGCGCAATCCCGCGCCCCGTGTCGTGGATGCAGATCACCGCCTGCGCCCCGCGCCGCCGCACCCCGATCAGGATTCTCCCGGTGGCCGTATAGCGCACAGCGTTGGCGAGGAGATTGCGCAGCACCGCGGTCAGCAACGCGCGGTCGGCCATCACCCAGACGCTGGTGGGCACGCGGGTCAGGCGCAGCCCCTTGGCCCGTGCCTGCAGCGTGAAATCGCGTGCGACATCCGCGAACAATTGGTCGAGCGCGATCGGTTCGGGCGCGGGCACGATCGCGCCGCTGTCCAGCCGCGAGATTTCCAGCAGCACCCGGATCAGCCGGTCCGCGGCAACGATCGACCCGTCGAGGTCGGCTACCAACCGCTCCAGCGCCGGCTGGCCGCTGATTTCTTCGCCAAGGGCCGAGGCAAACAGGCGCGCGGCGTTCAGCGGCTGGATCAGATCGTGGCTGGCTGCGGCAAGGAAGCGGGTCTTGGACTGGGTCGCCTGCGCGAGCAGGGCGTTGGCTTCTGAGAGCTGGCGGGTGCGCTGCGCGACCTTTTCTTCCAGCGCCTGTTCGGCCAGCCGGTCAGCCGTGATGTCGGTATAGGACGTCGTGTAACCGCCGCCGGGAGTCGGCGCGCCGACGATGCGCAGCACGCGGCCATCATGCTGGATGCGTTCGATCCGGTGTTCGGTTCCCGCGCGCATATAGGCGAGGCGGCGTTCGACCTGTTCGGTGATCTCGGCGCCGGACAGCTGCCCGCGGGCAAGGTTGAACCGGATCAGATCGGCAATCGGGGTGCCGACGCTCACCAGGCGGTCGGGCAGATCGAACAATTGCTGATAGCGGCTATTCCACGCCACCAGTCGCATCTCCCCGTCGACCAGCGCCACCCCCTGATCGATGCTTTCGATCGCGGTCTGGAGGAGGTCGGCGGAAAAGCCGAGCCGGCGGCTGGTCTCGTCGAACATCGCGACGACCTCGGGCAGGGGGATCGGATCGCCGCCGGCCCATGATCCCAGCAGCATCCGCGCCGAGGAGGTGCCAATGACGCCCGAAATCATGCGCTCGGCCAGTTCGAGGACGGCCGCTTCGGCAGGATCGGCATTACGCAGATCGAGCGAGGCGAGCGCCGCATCGGCGCGCTCGCGCCCGACGAACTGGGCCAGCAGCGCGCGCACATCGCCCACCCGCTTGGCAGTGCCGCGGCGCGGCATTGTGCCGGGGGGCTTGGTGCCGACAAAGGCGGCCGCCTGCGCCTGGTCGAGCAGCGACGGGCGCACGATCGCCGAGACCAGCCAGTACAGCGCGATATTGACCGCGAGACTGACGACCACGCCCGAAACCAGCGGATCGGGGTGGATGGCAAAGGGCGCTCTCGCTCCGGTGGCGGCGGGGACGATCAGCAGCACGAGCCACAGCGCAAATCCGGTGGCAAGCCCTGCGAGCATCCCGGCGCGGTTGCCGTGCTGGCTGACCATGCCCAGCACCAGCCCGGGCGCGAACTGCGCGGCAGCGGCAAAGGCCAGCGTGCCGAGCCCTGCCAGATCGGTGATCCCGGCAAACCCGCGATAGAAGGCATAGGCCGCTCCCAGCAGCACCCCGATCACCACGCGCCGGATCAGCAGCAGCCGGCGCGCGATGCGGCTGCGGTCGCCGCCCCCCGCCAGCGCCCGGCGCAGCAGCAGCGGCGCGACCAGATCGTTGGTGATCATGATCGACAGCGCCACACAGGCGACCACGATCATCCCGGTCGCCGCCGAAAGCCCGCCGATGAAGACCAGAATGGCCAGCATCGGCGCGCCGCTGGCGATGGGCAGGGCCAGCACGATGGTATCGGGATCGCTGCCTGCCGGAAGCACCACCTGTCCTGCCAGCACGATCGGCACGATCACCAGCGCGGTCAGAGCGAGATAGGCGGGGAGCACCCAGCGCATCTCTGGCGAGGCGCGTTCGCCCGGGGCTTCGATGAAAGTCATGTGGAACTGGCGTGGCAGGCACAGGATCGCTGCGGCCGCGATCAGCGTGAGAACAGCGAACCGCGCGTCGAACTGGCCCGGGGCAAGCAGCGCGGTCGTCGCAGCGGGCAGCGGTGCCTTGCCCGACATGAGCCAGCCCAGCGCCAGCGCGCCCACCGCCAGCAGCGCGGCAAGTTTCACCACCGCTTCGGCCGCGATGGTCAGCACAAGCCCCGCATTGGCGCCCGGCCGGTCGGCACGGCGCGCGCCGAACAGGACCGCGAACAGCCCCATCAGCATCGCGACGATCAGCACCAGTTCGTCAGCGGCCACCTGCGCGCGCAGCGACGGGTCGAGCAGCAGCAATGTGGTGCCGACCGATTCCAGCTGGAGCGCCATGTAAGGCAGCGTGCCCGCGGTGGCGATCACCGTGACCAGTGCGGCAAGGCTCGCGCTCTTGCCGTAACGGGCGGACAGGAAATCGGCGATCGATGTCGAATGCTGCGCCTTGGCTTGCACCAGAATGCGGCGCACCAGGCCGAAACCCAGTGTGAACACGAGGATCGGCCCCAGATAGATCGCGAGGTAATCGAGCCCGGCATTGGCCGCCGTGCCCACGCCGCCGAAAAACGTCCAGCTTGAACAATAGACCGCAAGGCTTAGGCCGTAGATGGTGCCCGCCCGGCGCGCGAGCCAGCCTTCGGCCTGCCCGCCGCGCGCCACCTTGTCGCGCCATGCGGCCAGCCAGAACAATCCGCCCAGATAAAGCGATGCAGCAGCCAGCGCCGCGCCCAGCATCATGATCCCGACCTCTCCCTCCTTCGCAAAGCTACTGCAAGCTCCTGCACAAGCAAAGGGGCGGCACCCTTTCCGGATACCGCCCCTTCCTTGCGACCCTTTGCGGGCACGGTTATTCGTCGATGTTGCGGCGGAACGTCTCGGGCAGGAACAACAGCCCCACCACCACAGTCAGCGCGCAGACGATGATCGGATACCACAGGCCATAGTAGATATCGCCGGTTGCTGCGACCATCGCGAAGGCGGTGGTGGGCAGGAACCCGCCGAACCAGCCGTTGCCGATGTGATAGGGCAGGCTCATCGCGGTATAGCGGATGCGGGTGGGGAACAGCTCCACCAGCAGCGCGGCGATCGGGCCGTAAACCATCGTCACCAGCAGCACGAGCCAGGTCAGCACGGCGATCACCAGCGGCATGTTGATCGCATCGGGATCGGCCTTGGCCGGGTATCCGGCTGCGGTGAGCGCAGCTTTCACCTCGTCCTGAAACGCCGTGATTGCCGCGTTGCGTTCCTCTCCCATTACTTTGGCCGGATCGGGCGCGGTGAAGGTCTGTGCGCCGATCCGGACCTGGGCGATGCTGCCTTCGGCCGCCTCCACTTTGGAGTAACTGACGGCGCCCTTGGCGAGGAAGGATTTGGCGATATCGCAGCTTTTGGCGTCGAACTTGTTCTTGCCGATCGGATCGAACTGGACCGAGCAATCGGCATCGTTGACGATCACGGTCACCGGCGCCGTGGCCTGTGCCTGTGCCAGCGCCGGATTGGCGGCCTTGGTAAGCAGGTGGAAGGCGGGGAAATAAGTCACCGCCGCCAGCGCGCAGCCGGTGAGGATGATCTTCTTGCGCCCGATCTTGTCCGACAGCCAGCCGAAGAAGATGAAGAACGGCGTGCCGATGGCAAGCGCGGTGGCGATAAGGATATTGGTGGTCGCGCCATCGACCATCAGGATCTTCTCAAGGAAGAACAGGGCGTAGAACTGGCCGGTGTACCACACCACCGCTTGCCCTGCGACCGCGCCAAGTAGTGCGATCAGCGCCCAGCGGCCGTTCTTCCAGTTGCCGAAAGCTTCGGAAATCGGCGCCTTCGAGTTGGTGCCTTCTTCCTTCATCTTCTGGAACACCGGGCTTTCCTGCAGCTGCATCCGGATCCACATCGACACGCCAAGAAGGATTGCCGAGATGAGGAACGGAAGGCGCCAGCCCCATTCCTTGAAGGCTTCCTCGCCGATCATCGTGCGGGTGCCGATCACTACCAGCAATGCTGCAAACAGGCCAAGAGTTGCGGTGGTCTGGATGAAGCTGGTGTAAAGCCCGCGCTTGTTGTTGGGGGCGTGTTCAGCGACATAAGTGGCAGCGCCGCCGTATTCGCCGCCCAGCGCGAGCCCCTGCACCAGACGCAGCACCAGCAGCAAGATCGGCGCGGCAACGCCGATGCTCGCATAGGAGGGCAGCACGCCGACCGTGAAGGTCGCCGCCCCCATCAGGCCCATCGTGACGAGGAAGGTGTATTTGCGCCCGACCAGATCGCCCAGCCGCCCGAACACCAGCGCGCCGAAGGGGCGCACCGCAAAGCCTGCCGCAAAAGCGGCGAGGGCAAAGATGAACCCGGTGGTCTCGTTCACTCCGGAAAAGAACTGTGCCGAGATGATCGTGGCCAACAGGCCGTAGAGGTAGAAGTCGTACCACTCGAACACCGTGCCCAGCGACGAGGCCAGAATGACGCGTTTTTCCGTCGCGCTGGCCTCGTGATGCTTGGGCATGGCGCCATCATATGCCGTTGCCATTGTCTCTCTCCCGCTTGTGCGCTCGATCCCGTGACCGTCCCTTGAGGCGGTCTTCCCATTCGAGGATTGCACAATCGCGCTTCAGGCAGCGCGGCGAAAGCTAGACAATGGTCGGACGGAGCGCGGACTATCGGTTCTGCGGCGCGAAGGAGAACCGCAAGTCCGGGGTCTCGATCACCAGTTGGCGCCCGTCGAGCGTGGTCGAATAACGCTCTGCCTCCGCTATGCGGGCAAGCTGGTTGCCGAAGCTGGGTTCGGGGCACATCGCGCGGGTACTGGCGACCGGGCCGATGTCAATATTGCCCGCGCCGCTGGACGGTTTGCCAGCGGTCCATGTCGACCGTCCGCGATTGCAATCGAGCCCGAGTTCGAGTGCGCCGCCTTCGGCAAAGGTGAGCGTATGGCGTTCCTGCAATGCAGGCGTCAAAGTGGTGGTGCTGCCGGCGGTATCGATCGCGGTCAGCTGCCAGCGGGTGCCGGTGAGCGGGTGATCGTCGGACACGGTGGCACAGCCTGCGATGGCGAAAGTGGCGGCAAGCAGCGCGGCGGCGGGCAGTTTCATGGGTGTTGTCCCCTTTTTGGTGAGCACGCGCATCTTTTACCCGGGGGTGATGAACGCTGCCAGTCTGGCGCGCACGGCAGGCGCAAAAAAGCCGCCGGGGCGCGGGCGCTCCGACGGCTTTTCGCAAAGTCTTAGCTGGGCCGCGCGGGCGATCAGCCTTCGCGGGTGCCCGACAGCGGCATCGCGCCGAACGCGCCGGCATTGACCGAACCGGTCAGGTTGTCGCCGTCGATGGTCGCTTCGCAATCGAGCGTCATCGGCATCGGCACGACCATGTTCATCTTCCACTTGATCGTGTTGCCTTCGATGGTGCCACCGGTGATGTCCATCGAACCCAGGCTGCCGATCAGCGAGCCCGAGAAGGTGTCGCCCTCGGGAACGACGGTCAGCGTGCCGGTCTGGTCGCCCATCGGG